>NZ_RHJR01000022.1:0-35553 GCF_004212325.1 Escherichia sp. E13S3 | reverse complement strand
CAGGATGGCCTTTTTGCGTTGGTGCAAAAAAAAGGCCGGATGCGACGCTGGCGCGTCTTATCCAGCCTACGCAGGCACGGTAGGGGGGCAGCTTATTCCCCCACATACGCCAGATTCAGCAACGGATACGGTTTCCCCAAATCGTCCACCTCAGAACGCCCGGTAACCTTAAAGCCCATCTTCTTATAGAACCCTACCGCCTGTGCATTTTGTTCATTAACGTTGGTTGTCAGTTCCGGTGCCATTGAGAGCGCATGTTTCACCAGCATCCTACCCACGCCGCAGCCGCGCACATCAGGATCGATAAACAGCGCATCCATATGCTGACCACTTAGCAACATAAACCCAACCGACTGATCCCGCTCATTAACCGCGACCCACAACGGTGCTTCCGGCAGAAAGGAACGCACCAGCTCTTCCAGCTCGGCCCGATACTCCGCTGATAAAAAATCGTGGGTGGCATCGACCGAACGACACCAAATCGCAACGAGTTCTTCCCCTTCCTCATGCCGCGAGCGGCGAATACTAATAACCATTTTCTCTCCTTTTAGTCATTCTTATATTCTAACGCAGCCTTTTCCTTGAAACTTTCTCACCTTCAACATGCAGGCTCGACATTGGCAAATTTTCTGGTTATCTTTAGCTATCTGGATGTCTAAACGTATAAGCGTATGTAGTGAGGTAATCAGGTTATGCCGATTCGTGTGCCGGACGAGCTACCCGCCGTCAATTTCTTGCGTGAAGAAAACGTTTTTGTGATGACAACTTCTCGCGCGTCTGGTCAGGAAATTCGTCCGCTAAAGGTGCTTATCCTTAACCTGATGCCGAAGAAGATCGAAACTGAAAATCAGTTCTTACGCCTGCTTTCAAACTCACCTTTGCAGGTCGATATTCAGCTGTTGCGCATCGATTCCCGTGAATCGCGCAACACGCCCGCAGAGCATCTAAACAACTTCTACTGCAACTTTGAAGATATTCAGGAACAGAACTTTGACGGCCTGATAGTCACCGGTGCGCCGCTGGGTCTGGTGGAGTTTAATGATGTCGCTTACTGGCCGCAGATCAAACAGGTGCTGGAGTGGTCGAAAGATCACGTCACCTCGACGCTGTTTGTCTGCTGGGCGGTACAGGCCGCGCTCAATATCCTCTACGGCATTCCTAAGCAAACCCGCACCGACAAACTCTCTGGTGTTTACGAGCATCATATTCTCCATCCGCATGCACTTCTGACGCGTGGTTTTGATGATTCATTCCTGGCACCACATTCGCGCTATGCCGATTTCCCTGCCGCGTTAATTCGTGATTATACCGATCTGGAAATTTTGGCAGAGACGGAAGAAGGGGATGCATATCTGTTTGCCAGCAAAGATAAGCGCATTGCCTTTGTGACGGGCCATCCCGAATATGATGCGCAAACGCTGGCGCAGGAATATTTCCGCGATGTGGAAGCCGGACTAAACCCGGACGTACCGTATAATTATTTTCCGCACAACGATCCGCAAAACAAACCGCGTGCGAGCTGGCGCAGTCATGGCAATTTGCTGTTTACCAACTGGCTCAACTATTACGTCTACCAGATCACGCCATACGATCTACGCCGTATGAATCCTACGCTGGATTAATCTTCTGTGATAGTCGATCGTTAAGCGATTCAGCACCTTACCTCAGGCACCTTCGGGTGCCTTTTTTATTTCCGAAACGCACCTCAGCAGGTGAATAAATTTTATTCATATTGTTATCAATAAGTTATCAAGTATTTTTAATTAAAATGGAAATTGTTTTTGATTTTGCATTTTAAATGAGTAGTCTTAGTTGTACTGAACGAAAAGCGCACAACGATCCTTCGTTCACAGTGGGGAAGTTTTCGGATCCATGACGAGGAGCTGCACGATGACTGAACAGGCAACAACAACCGATGAACTGGCTTTCACAAGGCCGTATGGCGAGCAGGAGAAGCAAATTCTTACTGCCGAAGCGGTAGAATTTCTGACTGAGCTGGTGACGCATTTTACGCCACAACGCAATAAACTTCTGGCAGCGCGCATTCAGCAGCAGCAAGATATTGATAACGGAACGTTGCCTGATTTTATTCCGGAAACAGCTTCCATTCGTGATGCTGACTGGAAAATTCGCGGGATTCCTGCGGACTTAGAAGATCGTCGGGTAGAGATAACTGGCCCGGTAGAGCGCAAGATGGTGATCAACGCGCTCAACGCCAATGTGAAAGTCTTTATGGCCGATTTCGAAGATTCACTGGCCCCGGACTGGAACAAAGTGATCGACGGGCAAATTAACCTGTGCGATGCGGTTAACGGCACCATCAGCTATACCAATGAAGCAGGCAAAATCTATCAGCTCAAGCCTAATCCCGCGGTGTTGATTTGCCGGGTACGCGGTCTGCACTTGCCGGAAAAACATGTCACCTGGCGCGGCGAAGCAATTCCTGGCAGCCTGTTTGATTTTGCGCTCTATTTCTTCCACAACTATCAGGCACTGTTGGCAAAGGGCAGCGGTCCCTATTTCTATCTGCCGAAAACCCAGTCCTGGCAGGAAGCGGCCTGGTGGAGCGAAGTCTTCAGCTATGCAGAAGATCGCTTTAATCTGCCGCGCGGCACTATCAAGGCGACGTTGCTGATTGAAACGCTGCCTGCCGTGTTCCAGATGGATGAAATCCTTCACGCACTGCGTGACCATATTGTTGGTCTGAACTGCGGTCGTTGGGATTACATCTTCAGTTATATCAAAACGTTGAAAAACTATCCCGATCGCGTCCTGCCAGACAGACAGGCAGTGACGATGGATAAACCCTTCCTGAATGCTTACTCACGCCTGTTGATTAAAACCTGCCATAAACGCGGTGCTTTTGCGATGGGCGGCATGGCAGCGTTTATTCCGAGCAAAGATGAAGAGCGCAATAACCAGGTGCTCAATAAAGTAAAAGCGGATAAATCGCTGGAAGCCAATAACGGTCACGATGGCACATGGATCGCTCACCCAGGCCTTGCGGATACGGCAATGGCGGTATTCAACGACATTCTCGGCTCCCGTAAAAATCAGCTTGAAGTGATGCGCGAACAAGACGCGCCGATTACTGCCGATCAACTGCTGGCACCTTGTGACGGTGAACGCACCGAAGACGGTATGCGCGCCAACATTCGTGTGGCTGTGCAGTACATCGAAGCGTGGATCTCCGGCAACGGCTGCGTGCCGATTTATGGCCTGATGGAAGATGCGGCGACGGCTGAAATTTCCCGTACCTCGATCTGGCAGTGGATCCATCATCAAAAAACGTTGAGCAATGGCAAACCGGTGACCAAAGCCTTGTTCCGCCAGATGCTGGGCGAAGAGATGAAAGTCATTGCCAGCGAACTGGGCGAAGAACGTTTCTCCCAGGGGCGTTTTGACGATGCCGCACGCCTGATGGAACAGATCACCACTTCTGATGAGTTAATTGATTTCCTGACCCTGCCAGGCTACCGCCTGTTAGCGTAAACCACCACATAACTATGGAGCATCTGCACATGAAAACCCGTACACAACAAATTGAAGAATTACAGAAAGAGTGGACTCAACCGCGTTGGGAAGGCATTACTCGCCCGTACAGCGCGGAAGATGTGGTGAAATTACGTGGTTCAGTCAATCCGGAATGCACGCTGGCGCAACTGGGCGCGGCGAAAATGTGGCGTCTGCTGCACGGTGAGTCGAAAAAAGGCTACATCAACAGCCTCGGTGCACTGACTGGCGGTCAGGCGCTGCAACAGGCGAAAGCGGGCATTGAAGCGGTCTACCTGTCTGGCTGGCAGGTAGCGGCGGACGCTAACCTGGCGGCCAGCATGTATCCGGATCAGTCGCTCTATCCGGCAAACTCGGTGCCAGCTGTGGTGGAGCGGATCAACAACACCTTCCGTCGTGCCGATCAGATCCAATGGTCCGCGGGCATTGAGCCGGGCGATCCGCGCTATGTCGATTACTTCCTGCCGATCGTTGCCGACGCGGAAGCCGGTTTTGGCGGTGTCCTGAATGCCTTTGAACTGATGAAAGCGATGATTGAAGCCGGTGCAGCGGCAGTTCACTTCGAAGATCAGCTGGCGTCAGTGAAGAAATGCGGTCACATGGGCGGCAAAGTTTTGGTGCCAACTCAGGAAGCTATTCAGAAACTGGTCGCTGCGCGTCTGGCTGCCGACGTGACGGGCGTTCCAACCCTGCTGGTTGCTCGTACCGATGCCGATGCGGCGGATCTGATCACCTCCGATTGCGACCCGTATGATAGCGAATTTATTACCGGCGAGCGCACCAACGAAGGTTTCTTCCGTACTCATGCAGGTATTGAACAAGCGATCAGCCGCGGCCTGGCGTATGCGCCGTATGCTGACCTGGTATGGTGTGAAACCTCCACGCCAGACCTGGAACTGGCGCGTCGCTTTGCACAAGCCATCCACGCGAAATATCCGGGCAAACTGCTGGCTTATAACTGCTCGCCGTCGTTCAACTGGCAGAAAAACCTCGACGACAAAACTATTGCCAGCTTCCAGCAGCAGCTGTCGGATATGGGTTACAAGTTCCAGTTCATCACCCTGGCTGGCATCCACAGCATGTGGTTCAACATGTTCGACCTGGCAAACGCCTATGCGCAGGGCGAGGGCATGAAGCATTACGTTGAGAAAGTGCAGCAGCCGGAATTCGCTGCCGCGAAAGATGGCTACACCTTCGTTTCTCACCAGCAGGAAGTGGGTACAGGTTATTTCGATAAAGTGACGACCATTATTCAAGGCGGCACGTCGTCAGTTACCGCGCTGACCGGCTCCACCGAAGAATCGCAGTTCTAAGCAACCTACAAATGTTGCTGACTGTAGGCCGGATAAGGCGTTTACGCCGCATCCGGCAATTCTCTGCTCCCGACGAGGGCAACAAATGCCGCGTGGCCTGGAATTACTGATTGCACAAACCATTTTGCAAGGTTTCGACGCTCAGTATGGTCGATTCCTCGAAGTGACTTCCGGGGCGCAGCAGCGTTTCGAGCAGGCCGACTGGCACACTGTCCAGCAGGCGATGAAAAACCGTATCCATCTTTATGATCATCACGTGGGTCTGGTGGTGGAACAGCTGCGCTGTATCACTAACGGCCAAAGCACGGACGCGGAATTTTTACTGCGCGTCAAAGAGCATTACACCCGGCTGTTGCCGGATTATCCGCGCTTCGAGATTGCGGAGAGCTTTTTTAACTCCGTGTACTGTCGGTTATTTGACCACCGCTCGCTTACTCCCGAGCGGCTTTTTATCTTTAGCTCCCAGCCGGAGCGCCGTTTTCGTACCATTCCACGCCCGCTGGCGAAAGACTTTTATCCCGATCACGGCTGGGAATCGCTACTAATGCGTGTTATCAGCGATCTGCCGCTGCGCCTGCGCTGGCAGAATAAAAGCCGTGATATCAACTACATCATTCGCCATCTGACCGAAACGATGGGGACTGATAACCTCGCCGAAAGCCATTTACAGGTGGCGAACGAACTGTTTTACCGCAATAAAGCCGCCTGGCTGGTAGGCAAACTAATAACGCCTTCCGGCACATTGCCCTTTTTGCTGCCGATCCACCAGACGGACGATGGCGAGTTATTTATTGATACCTGCCTGACGACGACCGCCGAAGCGAGCATCGTCTTTGGCTTCGCGCGTTCCTATTTTATGGTTTACGCGCCGCTACCTGCCGCACTGGTCGAGTGGCTACGGGAAATTCTGCCAGGTAAAACCACCGCTGAATTGTATATGGCTATCGGCTGCCAGAAGCACGCCAAAACCGAAAGTTACCGTGAATATCTGATTTATCTGCAAGGCTGTAATGAGCAATTTATTGAAGCGCCGGGCATTCGTGGAATGGTGATGCTGGTGTTTACGTTGCCAGGCTTTGATCGGGTATTCAAAGTCATCAAAGACAGGTTCGCGCCGCAGAAAGAGATGTCTGCCGCTCACGTTCGTGCCTGCTATCAACTGGTGAAAGAGCACGATCGCGTGGGCCGAATGGCGGATACCCAGGAGTTTGAAAACTTTGTGCTGGAGAAGCGGCAAATCGCACCGGCATTAATGGAATTACTGCTCCAGGAAGCAGCGGAAAAAATCACCGATCTCGGCGAACAGATTGTGATTCGCCATCTCTACATCGAACGGCGAATGGTGCCGCTCAATATCTGGCTGGAACAAGTGGAAGGTCAGCAGCTGCGCGACGCCATTGAAGAGTACGGTAATGCCATTCGCCAGCTTGCCGCCGCCAATATTTTCCCTGGCGACATGCTGTTTAAAAACTTCGGTGTCACCCGTCACGGGCGTGTGGTGTTTTATGATTACGATGAAATTTGCTACATGACGGAAGTGAATTTCCGCGACATCCCACTGCCGCGCTACCCGGAAGACGAACTTGCTAGTGAGCCGTGGTACAGCGTTTCGCCGGGCGATGTTTTCCCGGAAGAGTTTCGCCACTGGCTATGTGCCGACCCGCGTATTGGTCCTCTGTTTGAAGAGATGCACGCCGACCTGTTCCGCGCCGATTACTGGCGCGCGCTACAAAACCGCATTCGTGAAGGACATGTGGAAGATGTTTATGCGTATCGGCGCAGGCAGCGGTTTAGCGTGCGGTTTGCATAAATCAGAGGCGAAAAAGTCAGCGCATTCCGCCGTACGCCAGCGTGACTTCCTTCGCCGCTTTAATCACCATCGCGCCAAACTCGGTCACGCGGTCATCGGTAATACGTGAAATCGGCCCGGAAATCGAAATTGCGGCAAATGGTTCGCGGTGCTCATCGAAAATACACGCTGCAAGGCAACGAAGCCCCAACGCATGTTCTTCATCGTCAAATGAATAGCCACGTTTACGCGTTTGGGCGAGGTCCTCTTTTAGATGCACAGGAGACACCAGCGTCGCGTGGGTATAGGCATGTAACCCTTTGCGATGCAGCAGTTTCGTCACCTGCTCTTCGCTTAGTTGGGCTAAAAAGGCTTTACCCGCACCAGAGGCATGCATCGGTAACTTACCGCCGATAGGGGCTGACATACGCATCAGATGCGTACACTGTACCTGGTCGATAATAATCGCTTCGTGATCGCTATGATCCAGCACCGCCATATTTACTGTTTCGCCAGACTCTTCCATCAGATTGCGCAGAATAGGATGGACAATGGCTAACAAATTACGGCTCTGGAGAAAGCTGCTGCCGACCATAAAAGCATGTGCACCGATCGCCCAGTGACCCAGTTCACCGACCTGACGTACGAAACCCTGCTGTTGCATCGTGGTTAGCAGGCGGTGAGTAGTGGAGTTGGGTAATCCGGCTTGCTGAGCCAGTTCCGTTAGCGCCACACTGCCATTGGATTCGGCAATCCACTCCAGTAATTTCAGCCCACGCGTTAAAGACTGAACCTGTCCAGTCGCGGGTGCGGTGGCAACGGCGGGTTTTCTGCCGCGTTTTGCGGGAATGGGTGCGACCATGACAGTCTCCTTTTTCTGTATCGTGGAAATCATTTTCATTTTTATTGCGGTGTAATGCAATAGTTGCCACACTGATCCGATGAGTTAAAGTTGAACAAATCTCATGTTGCGTGGTGGTCGCTTTTACCACTGATGCGTTTATGCCAGTATGGTCTGTTGAATTTTTTTACAGTCTGGGTTGAGCGTGTCGGGAGCGAGTGTGAGCAGCAAAGTTGAACAACTGCGTGCGCAGTTAAATGAACGTATTCTGGTGCTGGACGGCGGTATGGGCACCATGATCCAGAGTTATCGACTGAACGAGGCAGATTTTCGCGGTGAACGTTTTGCCGACTGGCCTTGCGATCTTAAAGGTAACAACGACCTGCTGGTTCTCAGCAAACCGGAAGTGATCTCCGCCATCCACAACGCTTACTTTGAAGCGGGCGCAGATATCATCGAAACCAACACCTTCAACTCCACGACTATTGCGATGGCGGATTACCAGATGGAATCCCTGTCGGCGGAAATCAACTTTGCGGCGGCGAAACTGGCGCGTGCTTGTGCTGATGAGTGGACCGCGCGCACGCCGGAGAAACCGCGCTACGTTGCTGGTGTTCTCGGCCCAACCAACCGCACGGCGTCTATATCGCCGGACGTAAACGATCCGGCATTCCGCAACATCACTTTTGACCAGCTGGTGGCGGCTTATCGCGAATCCACCAAAGCGCTGGTGGAAGGTGGCGCAGATCTGATCCTGATTGAAACCGTTTTCGACACCCTTAACGCCAAAGCGGCGATTTTTGCGGTGAAAACGGAGTTCGAAGCGCTGGGCGTTGAACTGCCGATTATGATCTCCGGCACCATCACCGACGCCTCCGGGCGCACACTCTCCGGGCAGACCACCGAAGCATTTTACAACTCATTGCGCCACGCCGAAGCGCTGACCTTTGGCCTGAACTGTGCGCTGGGACCCGATGAACTGCGCCAGTACGTGCAGGAGCTGTCTCGGATTGCAGAATGCTACGTCACCGCCCACCCGAACGCCGGACTGCCCAACGCCTTTGGTGAATACGATCTCGACGCCGACACGATGGCGAAGCACATCCGCGAATGGGCGGAAGCGGGATTCCTCAATATCGTCGGCGGTTGCTGCGGTACCACGCCACGGCATATTGCGGCGATGAGTCGCGCAGTAGAAGGATTAGCGCCGCGCAAACTGCCGGAGATTCCCGTAGCCTGCCGTTTGTCCGGTCTGGAGCCGCTGAACATTGGCGATGACAGCCTGTTTGTTAACGTCGGTGAGCGGACTAACGTCACCGGTTCTGCCAAATTCAAACGCCTGATTAAAGAAGATAAATACAGCGAGGCGCTGGATGTGGCGCGCCAGCAGGTGGAAAACGGCGCGCAGATTATCGATATCAACATGGATGAAGGGATGCTCGACGCCGAAGCGGCGATGGTGCGTTTCCTCAGCCTGATTGCCGGTGAACCGGATATCGCCCGCGTGCCGATTATGATCGACTCCTCAAAATGGGAGGTCATCGAAAAGGGGCTGAAGTGTATTCAGGGCAAAGGCATTGTTAACTCTATCTCAATGAAAGAGGGCGTCGACGCCTTTATCCATCATGCGAAACTGTTGCGTCGTTACGGTGCAGCGGTGGTGGTAATGGCCTTTGACGAACAGGGTCAGGCCGATACCCGCGCACGGAAAATCGAGATTTGCCGTCGGGCGTACAAAATCCTCACCGAGGAAGTCGGCTTCCCGCCGGAAGATATCATCTTTGACCCGAACATTTTCGCGGTCGCAACTGGCATTGAAGAGCACAACAACTACGCGCAGGACTTTATCGGCGCGTGTGAAGACATCAAACGCGAACTGCCGCACGCGCTGATTTCCGGCGGCGTATCTAACGTGTCGTTCTCGTTCCGTGGTAACGATCCGGTGCGCGAAGCCATTCACGCGGTGTTCCTCTACTACGCTATCCGCAACGGTATGGATATGGGGATCGTCAACGCCGGGCAACTGGCGATTTACGACGACCTGCCCGCCGAACTGCGCGACGCGGTGGAAGATGTGATCCTCAATCGTCGCGACGATGGCACCGAGCGTTTACTGGAACTTGCCGAGAAATATCGCGGCAGCAAAACCGACGATACCGCTAATGCCCAGCAGGCAGAGTGGCGCTCGTGGGAAGTGAATAAACGTCTGGAATACTCGCTGGTCAAAGGTATTACCGAATTTATTGAACAGGACACCGAAGAAGCGCGCCAGCAGGCGGAGCGCCCCATTCAGGTGATTGAAGGCCCGCTGATGGACGGCATGAACGTGGTCGGCGATCTGTTCGGCGAAGGGAAAATGTTCCTGCCGCAGGTGGTGAAATCGGCGCGCGTCATGAAACAGGCGGTGGCCTATCTCGAACCGTTTATCGAAGCCAGCAAAGAGCAGGGCAAAACCAACGGCAAGATGGTGATCGCCACCGTGAAGGGCGACGTCCACGATATCGGTAAAAATATCGTTGGCGTGGTGCTGCAATGTAACAACTACGAAATCGTCGATCTCGGCGTGATGGTGCCTGCGGAAAAAATCCTCCGCACCGCCAAAGAAGTGAATGCCGATCTGATTGGCCTTTCAGGATTGATCACGCCGTCGCTTGACGAAATGGTCAACGTGGCGAAAGAGATGGAGCGTCAGGGCTTCACCATTCCGCTATTGATTGGTGGTGCGACCACCTCAAAAGCGCACACGGCGGTGAAAATCGAGCAAAACTACAGCGGCCCGACGGTGTATGTTCAGAACGCCTCGCGCACCGTTGGTGTGGTGGCGGCGCTGCTTTCTGACACTCAGCGTGATGACTTCGTTGCTCGTACCCGCAAGGAGTACGAAACCGTGCGTATTCAACACGGGCGCAAGAAACCGCGCACACCGCCGGTCACGCTGGAAGCGGCGCGCGATAACGATTTCGCTTTTGACTGGCAGACTTACACGCCGCCGGTGGCGCACCGTCTCGGTGTGCAGGAAGTTGAAGCCAGCATCGAAACGCTGCGTAATTACATCGACTGGACGCCGTTCTTTATGACCTGGTCGCTGGCCGGGAAGTATCCGCGCATTCTGGAAGATGAAGTGGTAGGCGAAGAGGCGCTGCGGCTGTTTAAAGACGCCAACGACATGCTGGATAAATTAAGCGCCGAGAAAACGCTGAATCCGCGTGGCGTGGTGGGCCTGTTCCCGGCAAACCGTGTGGGCGATGACATTGAAATCTACCGAGACGAAACGCGTACACATGTGATCAACGTCAGCCACCATCTGCGTCAACAGACCGAAAAAACGGGCTTCGCTAACTACTGTCTCGCTGATTTCGTTGCGCCGAAGCTTTCTGGTAAAGCAGATTACATCGGCGCATTTGCCGTGACTGGTGGGTTGGAAGAAGACGCGCTGGCTGATGCGTTCGAAGCGCAGCACGATGATTACAACAAAATCATGGTGAAGGCCCTTGCTGACCGTTTAGCCGAAGCCTTTGCGGAATATCTCCATGAGCGCGTGCGTAAAGTTTACTGGGGCTATGCGCCGAACGAGAACCTCAGCAACGAAGAGCTGATCCGCGAAAACTACCAGGGCATCCGTCCGGCACCGGGCTATCCGGCCTGCCCGGAACATACGGAAAAAGCCACCATCTGGGAGCTGCTGGAAGTGGAAAAACACACTGGCATGAAACTCACGGAATCTTTCGCGATGTGGCCCGGTGCATCGGTTTCGGGTTGGTACTTCAGCCATCCGGACAGCAAGTACTATGCCGTGGCGCAGATTCAACGCGATCAGGTCGAAGACTATGCCCGTCGTAAAGGAATGAGCGTTACCGAAGTTGAGCGCTGGCTGGCGCCGAATCTGGGGTATGATGCCGAGTAAGTGATAACACCGGGGTATTTGCCCCGGTTTTTAATGTCATAAATAATGGATTATTGAACATGATAAAAATTGATGAAATAGATTTTTTTGCTTTCGAAGGATGTTCAGAGTCCGAAGTTACTGAACTATTAGGAAAAAAACCAACAGGTTATAATGATTGGATAATTAATATAAAAACAGGTGTAGAGTGGGTATTTTATGATGGTCGTTATTGGTTAGATTTTCGTAAATCCAAAGAGGGTATAAGGTGTATCTCATGCAGTATTCTGTATCACGATAAAAGTAAAGGGCGTATCGATGTCTTGTTTAGTGAAGGTATGGCTGACAGGATTTTTAAAAATACGGGTGGAGTGTTAATCCAAAAACGCCCGCAATTATAATAATTCCTGGTAATATTTCTTTCGTAAAAAGGATTTACTTTATGCAACGTCAATATAAAAAATACATTCTTCTTTTTTGGGGTGTCATGGATGTTATCGCGATAGCCACATATCTGTTCAACTCGGTTGGTAATGGTCGTATCCCTTTTTATTCCGATATCGTTCATTCACTTTCTTTACTTAAGGATATCGGTGTTGAAGGCGGTTTTTACGCTTATGCAGTCGCCACTGTTACGCTACAAATAGTATTATTGCTCTCTTTATTCTTTTCTGCGCAATGTTTTTTAAGACAAAAATTATTTAGTTTCTCTTTTTTGGCGATTCAGGAGTTTATGCGTTTTGCTACCGTAAGCTGTTCAATCTCCGTAATACCGTTGTTACTTAATTATTTTCATTCACAGGATCTGGTCTTAAATATTTCGTTGTTTATCTTCTCAGAGGTCACAAAAGTGACAACGATTATCTGGTGTAAACGACAGGGGGAAGTGTGACAGAAATAGCAACAGATACAGGTGGATTTTTATATAAATGCCTTTTTAAATGCTTTCTTGTATAAATCTCTTATACTGAAAGTACATACAAGAGAAATGCCTGGATAAAAACAACGTGATTAGAAAAATCTTAACAGGAAAATGCATAACAAAAAGGAGAACCTGATTCCGTGCTAACTTTGCTTCACCTGCTTTCTGCCGTCGCCCTGCTGGTCTGGGGGACTCATATTGTTCGAACAGGCGCAATGCGCGTCTTCGGCGCGCGTCTGCGTACTGTCCTTAGCCGGAGCGTCGAAAAGAAGCCGCTCGCCTTTTGCGCGGGGATCGGCGTTACCGCACTGGTACAGAGCAGTAATGCCACCACCATGCTGGTGACCTCGTTTGTCGCCCAGGATCTGGTTGCTCTCGCGCCCGCGCTGGTGATTGTGCTGGGGGCTGATGTCGGGACGGCGCTAATGGCGCGGGTCCTCACCTTCGATTTATCCTGGTTGTCACCGCTGCTCATTTTTATCGGCGTGATTTTTTTCCTCGGACGCAAACAGTCACGCGCCGGGCAACTGGGCCGCGTCGGTATTGGTCTTGGGCTGATTTTGCTGGCGCTGGAGTTGATTGTGCAGGCCGTAACGCCGATCACCCAGGCAAACGGCGTTCAGGTGATCTTTGCTTCGTTGACTGGCGATATTCTGCTGGATGCGCTGATTGGCGCGATGTTCGCCATTATCAGTTACTCCAGCCTTGCAGCTGTACTGCTGACCGCTACTTTGACCGCCGCAGGCATTATCTCCTTCCCGGTGGCGCTCTGTCTGGTAATCGGAGCCAACCTCGGTTCCGGCCTGCTGGCGATGCTCAACAACAGTGCCGCCAATGCCGCCGCTCGCCGTGTTGCGATGGGTAGCTTGTTGTTTAAGCTGGTGGGGAGCTTGATTATCCTGCCATTTGTCCATGTTCTGGCTGAATCAATGGATAAACTGCCTTTGCCAAAAGCGGAACTGGTTATCTATTTCCACGTCTTCTACAACCTCGTTCGTTGCCTGGTCATGCTGCCGTTTGTCGATCCAATGGCGCGATTTTGCAAAACGATTATTCGCGATGAACCTGAGTTGGATGCCCATCTGAAACCAAAACATCTGGACGTTAGTGCGCTGGATACTCCGACTCTTGCTCTGGCGAATGCCGCCCGTGAAACACTGCGCATCGGTGACGCGATGGAACAGATGATGGAAGGGCTGAATAAAGTGATGCACGGTGAACCGCGTGAAGAGAAGGAGTTGCGCAAGCTGGCGGATGATATCAACGTCCTCTACACCGCGATTAAACTTTATTTGGCGCGGATGCCAAAAGAAGAGCTGGCGGAAGAAGAGTCGCGCCGCTGGGCGGAGATTATCGAAATGGCTCTCAACCTGGAGCAGGCTTCCGATATCGTCGAGCGCATGGGCAGCGAAATTGCTGACAAATCACTGGCAGCACGGCGGGCATTTTCGCTTGATGGGTTGAAGGAACTGGATGCACTCTATGAGCAATTGCTCAGTAATTTAAAGCTGGCAATGTCGGTGTTCTTCTCTGGCGATGTCACCAGCGCTCGTCGTTTGCGCCGTAGTAAGCATCGCTTTCGCATTCTTAATCGCCGTTATTCCCATGCTCACGTCGATCGCCTGCATCAGCAAAACGTGCAAAGCATTGAAACCAGTTCGCTGCATTTAGGCTTACTGGGCGATATGCAGCGTCTGAACTCGCTGTTTTGTTCGGTGGCTTACAGTGTGCTGGAACAGCTTGATGAAGATGAGGGACGGGACGAGTATTAATATTGTGAATCCTGTAGGCCTGATAAGACGCGTCAAGCGTCGCATCAGGCACTATGTACAAGATGCCGGATCATGCATCCGGCAATTCACTTAAAAACGGTGACCCGCTTCCAGCGGCACCGCTTCCTCACCAGCTTTAAATACATAAGTGGTATTCGGGCCGCCCAGCGTAGCGTGACCTTTACTTACTGTGATCCAGTTACCTTCCGGCAGGCCAATAATGGTCAGTTCTGGCGCGACGACCAGCAGTTCGCGAATACGCTGCTCGCGCGTTTCCCCTTTATGGCCTTCCGGCAGCGCGTTGGTGAAGTGTGGGTTGATTTGCAGCGGGAACAGATTCAGCGCATCGAAACCTTGCGGATCGACAATCGGCATATCGTTGGTGGTGCGGATAGTTGGGCAAGCAAGGTTAGCGCCTGCACTCCAGCCGATATACAGCGCGCCACGTTTTACTACGTCGGCCATGGGTGCCAAAAGCCCGCGTACGCGGCATTCTTTCAGCAACTGGAAAGTGTTGCCGCCGCCGACTATCACGATCTCAGCATTTTCAATCGCGGCAACAGGATCGGCCACGCTATGAATACCGGTGACAGAAACGCCAAGTGGGGCAAGGACCGCAGCCGTTTTGGCCGTATAATCATCCCAGGTTTGCGTTACGCCAGCGAAAGGAATAAACACCGCTGAACGGCGACCTTGCAACTGTTCAGCAATCAACGGCAGCGCATGTTCCAGCCAGGCTTTACCCGGCAGCGTCGAGTTACTCAATAAAAGCAGTTCCATTACTTCTCCGGTTAGTAAGAAATCACGGGAAGCATGCTACCACTGTGATTTTAACCGCTTACTGACATGGCTCACGATGTCGCGCATTGAACCTGGCGTTCTGAGGATAGTTAGCAAACAAGGCGCTGAGCCTGATGACAAACACAGCATTGCCTGATGCGCTACGCTTATCAGGCCTACAAGCTAATTGCAATGTCTTGAATTTTCGCGATTTTGTAGGCCGAATAAGGCGTTCGCGCCGCATCCGGCATGAACAACGTGCACTTTGCCACCAATCTGAGCGCCCCTTAAGGCGCTGATGTTTCTTATCCTTCTCGTGCAAATTGTGCCGCTTCAGTAATCAGCCGCGCATCAGGTCGCACACCGGTATACATCGCGAACTGCTCGACGGCCTGTAAAGCAATCACCTCTGCGCCGCTGATCGTCTGCTTATCAAGCCGTTGCGCCAGGCAAATGAGCGGCGTTTCCGGCGGTAATGCCACGACGTCAAAAACGACGCTTGCCGTAGAGATCATCGCTTCGCTGAAGGCCAGCTCATGGCTCTCTTTACCACCGCTCATGCCGACAGGGGTAACGTTAACCAGAATGTCGCAGTCGATTCCTTCTGGCTGCGGTTGCCACTGGAAGCCATACTGCTTCGCCAGCGCCGGGCCGCTCTCGTGGTTGCGGGCGGCGATGATGACATCGGTAAACCCCGCGTCGCGAAAGGCGGCAATGACCGCTTTACCCATGCCGCCACTGCCGCGAATCATCACGCGTGCGGCGCTATTGAGCTGGTGGTGAATAATCAGGTTTTTCACCGCGATGTAGTCGGTGTTAAACCCGGTCAGCCTGCCGTCGTCATTCACGATGGTATTCACTGAATCAATGACTTTCGCTGACGGATCGATCGCATCGAGAAAGGGCATACAGCTTTCTTTAAACGGCATCGACACGGCACAGCCGCGAATACCTAATGCGCGAACGCCTTTCACCGCCGCCTCAATATCCTGGGTGGTGAACGCTTTGTAGATGAAATTCAGCCCCAGCTTTTCATACAGATAATTGTGAAAACGCGTGCCGAAGTTGCCGGGGCGACCGGCCAGCGACATGCACAGTTGAGTATCGCGATTAATCATGGCTAATTGCCTCTGCATGAGTGAGCAGATATTGCTCCGCCTCACCGGACCAGATCCCCTGATGACGCGCCAGAATCGCCGCCAGTGCTTGATCCTGAATCTGCGTGAGTGACGTTAGCGGCAGGTCTTTCCCGGTATACACCAGTTTTTTGCCGCCGCCGACGGCAGGTAATTCAAGCGTGGTTTCGCCCGCAGCATTCAGCCCAAGAATATGTGTTACCACTTTTGCGGCCTGCACTTTTTTCTCTTCGATCAGTTTGACCGCCGCGCGCATGTCATCGGTATTGCCGCCCGACGTGCCAACGTAATGAGTAAAGGCATAATGCACATCGTAGAAATTAATTGGCGCGCTGAAGTGCTTATCCTGCGGTCCGGCGAAGAAATTCAGACAACCATCTGTCGCCAGCAAGGAAGAGGCGAGAGTCACCAGTCCTTCATTAGGCACAAAGACGAAAATATCATCGAAGCCGTGACCGCCACTCAGTGCCATTAACGTATCAAATGCTGCATCGGCGGCATTGAGATAATGAATCAGTGTTTGCGGTTCTGATGGATAGTGCTTGCGCGCATAACTCAATTTGTCGTTGTCGGTATCGGTAATGACGAGCAGCGACGGGTTAACTGGCCCATGCAGCGCATAATCAATCGCTAACAGTCCCATTGGTCCGGTGCCGCCGAGGATCAGTGTGCGTCCTTGCGGGCGAATCCCCATCGTGTGGTTATAACTACCTTCCTGAAGATGATAGTTGGCGTTGAACGCGCCAATCACGCAGGAAAGCGGTTCAACCAGCGAGCCTTCAAAGTAGGTTTCGCCGTCGTATGCCAGCAGGCAATCCTGTTCCATAACCTCATTTGGGATAACCACATGTGTGGCTTCACCACCCACCCACGGGAAAGAGTAACCGGGGCAGTCCGGGCTTTCCGGCAGTTGCAGGTTGGCCTGAATCACATAGCGCTGGCCCGGCTGAAATTTGTGCTGCCACTTTTTACCCACGGCCAGAATATCGCCGCAAAATTCGTGGCCGATGATGATTGGGTTGGTCGCCACATCGTCGGGTACTTTTTTATGGTTTTCACCCAGATTGGCCTCTTTCCAGGAAGAGAGGCACAGGCTGTCGGTGACCACCGTCGCGAGGATTTCATCCTCCTGCATTTCAGGAAGATCAAAGGTTTCCAGGCGTAAATCACGTTTACCATAAAGACGCAGAGCTGTTGTTTTCATAAACCACCTCATGTTGAACGATGGCCCCGACGGTTGCGCCGGGGCGAAGAATCAGGACAGGAAGCCCAGCGCATTGCCGATAATCCCTAAACCAAACAGGGCGAAAATCAGCCATACCGGGTTAATTTTTTTGTTGAGCAGACGCACCATCAGCAGCGTCAGACCGAGCGCCAGCAAACCAGGACAAAGTTGGTCGAGAATGTTCTGCACGGTCATGGTGACGGTGGAGCCATCGGCGGCAGGCGTTTGTGAAACCACCAACGGCACGTTGATCGACGTCCATTTGGTGACCAGCACGCCCATCACAAACAGTCCGAGAATCGATGCGCCTTCGGTGAGTTTTTGCAGCACATTCCCGCCCATATCGCTGACGATATTCACCCCTTTGCGAAAGCCGAGCTGTAGGCCATACCACTTCATCGCCAGACGCACCGCGTTGAAAATAAAGAAGAACAGCAGCGGGCCGAGAATGTTGCCCGAAAGTGCCAGAGATGCGCCGAGCGCGGCGGTAATCGGGCGCAGCGTTCCCCAGACCAGTGGATCGCCAACCCCTGCCAATGGTCCCATCAGGCCAACTTTGATGCCGTTAATGGTGCCGTCATCAATTTCTGCACCGTTGGCCCGCGCTTCTTCCATGGCGGCGGTCACGCCGATGACCGGACCACATACGGCTGGCGTGGTATTGAAGAACACCAGGTGTCGCCTGAGCGCCGCAACCTGATCCTCTTTTAATGGGTAGAGTCGCTTGATGACGGGGATCATGTCGTAGCAAAAGCCCAGCCCATGAATGCGTTCAAAGTTGAAGGACGCCTGTTGCAGGTTGGAGCGCAGAAACATGCTCACCAGATCGCTGCGTGTAATTTTTCTCTGTTCCATGATGGCTCCGTTAATCATCAAGTTGGTCAAGGGCGGTGATAGTGGTGGTCTGGGGATGTGGTTCAGCTTTACGCCACTGTGGATTTAACTGGATGTAGAGCAGGGCCATGATTACGCCGACGCCACCGAACGCCAGCAGACTGAGATCGAGGTAGCCACCTGCGAGGAAACCGAGGAAAAAGAAAGGCATCAAATATTTCACGCCCATCATGCGAAGCACCATGGCGTAACCGACCACCACGATAAAACCGCCAGCAATCTGCAGTCCACGGGTCACAAATTCGGGAATGGCGCTCAGCATATTGCTCACCATATCGGCGCTGACGAACAGCGAGACAATCAGTGCCGGAATCGCAACGCGCAGTGCCTGCACGCCAAGTGCGGAGACATGCAGAATATCGAGAGTACGAAACCGCGCCTCTTCCGCTGCTTTATCCGCCGCGTGCTGGAACACTACGGTGATGGTGCGGGCAAACACCGTCAGCACCTGGCCTGCCGCAGCCACAGGCAACGCGATGGCGATACCGGTGGCGATGCTTTGCTGACCAACGATAACCAGAATGGCGGAGATTATGCTGGCGAGTGCAGAATCCGGAGATTGCGCCGCGCCGACGTTCATCCAGCCGAGAGCTATCAATTCCAGCGTACCACCGAGCATAATTCCGGTTTTTAAATCACCGAGAATTAAACCAATCACCGTACAGGCAATTAACGGGCGATGAGTCTGAAATTCATCCAGCACGCTGCCCATTCCGGCAATACAGGAAAAAAGAAATATGGCAATGATTTGTAGGGTACTTATTTCCATGATTTGTCACCTTTTAAGTGTCGTCATCCCTGCCTGTTAAAGCATATGTACACAGGCGCTATTATTTAATTTGCGACTAACTGTTCTTTTATTTTGTCGATAATATTGATTGAAGGATCTGACGCTACAACGCGTAAATCCAGCGTGACGCCAAGATTATTTAACTCATGAAATGCGTTAATATCATCGTCATCTAATGAAACTGCTTTGGTTAACTGTTTTTTACCGGGTCGCCAGGCCATGCCGCCAATATTCAGGGTACCGATTTTTACGCCCTGGCGAACCATCGCTAAGGCATCCTGTGGGCGAGTGAAAAGATAAAAAACGGTTTCGTCCTGATATTGCGGGTTGTGATACACCGCGACGGCTTTTTCAATATTGATCACGTTAACTTTCATTCCCGGCGGGGCGGCCTGACGCAATAATGTCCGGCGAACTTCATCGTTATACACCTCGTCATTGCAGATAATAATGCGCTGGGCGTTAGCCACTTTCGACCAGACGGTAGTGACCTGGCCGTGGATCAGGCGGTCATCAATGCGGGCGAGCGTAATGTTCATCAGAAATCCTCCTCTGCCGTTGCCAGTTGTTTCCAGACAACGCAGGTTTGCTTTGCGATTTGCGTCAGGTGTTCACACAGTTCATCAACGTTCATGCTGTCCTGGTTATCGACCAGTTCGAGCGCCAGTGGCAGGGAAAGGCCGCTTATCACCCGCAGGTGCGGATTGCGCATCGCAAGCGTCGCTGCTGCATTCCACGGGCTACCGCACTGTAAATCCACGGCGATTAGCCACTCGTCATGATTGTGAATGCTCACTAACTTCTCCAGCTTTGCCACAATGTCTCCGGCGTTCTCGCCGGGCACAAATTCAACTGCCTCGACCCTGGCGTCGCCGTACACCATCTGAACCGATTCCAGCATGGCGCAGGCTAATTTGCCGTGGGCGCAAAAAATGGCATTGACCATAAAGCCTCCTTAGCCGCGCGTTTTTCCGCCCGCAATGTTAGTGGTTACTCCGGTGATGTAGCTGGCGCGTTCAGACAGCAGATAACAAACAAAATCAGCAACTTCTGCTAATTTTCCGGCGCGCCCAATAGGAATGGCGTTTTTGGTATAGCCTTCACGCAGCTGTTCGACGGTGATATTGCGCGTCCACGCCAGCGCCTCTTCATATTCCGGCGTGCGCAGTCCTGTTTTTTCCAGAATCCCCGGCGCGATACCGACCACACGGATACCGTGTTTACCCAACTCTTTCGACCAGGATCGCGTGAAGCTATTGAGCGCGGCTTTGGTGGCGGCGTAACAGCTTTGGCCTTCTGAGCCTTCCAGACCGCTTTCCGAGGAAACATTCACAATCACGCCATCGTGTTGTTTTACCATCTGCCGCGCCACCGCCTGCGACATCAGAAAAACGCCTTTCTGGTTGATATTGACCATTTTTTCGAATGCAGCTTCGTTGAGTTCATACTGCCCGGCAGGCGCTTTCTCATCGACCAGCAGACGCGGGAAATTGACCCCGGCGTTATTGACCAGACCGTCGATGCGACCAAAACGCTGGATAATTTCCGCTACCGTATGATTTACCTCTTTGGCGCTGGAAATATCGGTCGGCCAGAACTGATAACCTTTATGACTTTCATATTGACCATCGCCACCGTGAATATCGACCATCTGTACATTCGCGCCTTGTGCTAATAATTCATCCACAATCGCCAGACCAATGCCGGATGCGCCACCGGTGACAATAATGATTTTATCCTGCAAATTTAACCAATTTGGCATAACAGACTCCTGGTTTTAGGTAATAGAGGCCCGCCGTAATTTTTCATTACGGTAAAAGTCGGGCAGATTTTTATTTCAGTAATAGTTCAGCTGTGTTGCTATTCGTTACCAGACAATTAATATATTTCCCACGCAGTGCGCCAATAATTCCGCTATATTTCTCTTCACCTATAGCAATACCAATGGAATAACGTGCCTGCTTTAGTTTATTCATTTCGATAGAGAGTGTTTTCTCGCTCATATTCGTTTCGACCATTGCGCCGTGAATATCAAAAAAGCGTGAGCAAATATCACCGGCAACCTGACGGGCATTCAGGTCGTCACTCTCTTCGCCGCCATAAAATGCATGCCAGTTGGCGCCATCGCGAATAGCCGGTGAGCCAATCCCCACCAGGGCGACATCCAGATTATCCCAGTAGGCTGAGATGGTTTTAAAGTGCTGAGATTGCATGATCCCATTACGAATTAAGGGGTTATCCAGAAGAGCTGGAAAATCCGCGAGCTGCGATTCCCCTTTCAGCTTTGCCGCCGCGCTGTAGGTTAATGTGTTTACGTGATAGCGGCTTTCGAGTTTACCGGACGGGCCGCCAATAATCGGCACGCAAATTAACTGCCGCGATTGCCCCGCCTGCGGCAAGTTTTCAACCAGTGCGCTCACCGCGCGGCCCCAGGAAAAACCAACAATATCACCAGGTTCCAGCAAACGATCTAACAATTGCGCGCCGTGTAACCCCATTACCGCCAACTGAGTGTCTTCCTCTTCATCGCGCCCTGATACCACCACAGCTTCTTTCAGACCAAACTTTTGCTTCAGTTGCTGCTCCAGCCAGAGGTTTTCGTTGTAGTCATAGTTGATGGCGATGGTGACAATTCCCTGTTCGCGGCCCCGTTTAAGTAAGCGGCTGATGGTGGTCCGATAAATACCCAGTTCGCGGGCGATTTGCGCCTGCGTCATGTCCTGTTCGTAATAGAGTTGGGCAATCTTCACAATCAAACGGATATCGTCACTGTTTTCCATCGCCGCCTCCTGATTTTGCACATTTGTGCAAATATGCTTTTTAACCGCTTGATCTGATATAACTCCATCATGGTGACCTTTAAAAGCGATTTTTCACTCTTTGTTTGGGCTGAAATGGCGCTTTATCTTGCACATTTGTTTCTCTGCGTAGCAGTCATCAGCACAGGTGTGCAGAGATTCGTAATAGGTTGATTATCCTGGTTTTCGCCAGGTAAATTTGCATCAGGCTTCTGGTGACACTTTTGTGATAAAAGGCGCGGCAGATCACATTTAATTTCGACGTTGCCGCATAACCCTGTTTTTCCCCGCTAAGAGGTACGGTATATTCCGCGTTTTACAGGAGAATTTATGCTGCCCGACTCATCAGTCCGTTTAAATAAATACATCAGCGAAAGCGGAATTTGCTCACGCCGCGAAGCGGATCGCTATATCGAGCAAGGCAATGTGTTCCTTAATGGCAAGCGTGCCACCATTGGCGATCAGGTGAAACCCGGCGACGTTGTGAAAGTAAACGGTCAGTTGATTGAGCCTCGGGAAGCCGAAGATTTGGTACTTATCGCCCTGAACAAGCCCGTAGGCATTGTCAGCACCACCGAAGATGGCGAGCGCGATAACATTGTCGATTTCGTTAACCACAGCAAACGCGTGTTCCCGATTGGTCGCCTGGATAAAGACTCCCAGGGGCTGATTTTCCTCACCAACCACGGCGATCTGGTGAATAAGATCCTGCGTGCTGGCAATGATCATGAAAAAGAGTATTTGGTAACGGTCGATAAACCGATTACCGAGGAGTTTATTCGCGGCATGAGTGCGGGGGTGCCAATCCTCGGGACAGTGACCAAAAAGTGCAAAGTTAAAAAAGAAGCGCCGTTTGTCTTTCGCATTACGTTAGTGCAGGGGCTGAACCGTCAGATCCGTCGCATGTGCGAGCACTTTGGCTACGAAGTGAAAAAGCTGGAACGTACGCGCATTATGAACGTCAGCTTAAGCGGCATTCCACTGGGAGAATGGCGCGATTTAACCGACGACGAGCTTATCGATCTCTTTAAGCTCATTGAAAATTCCTCTTCCGAGGCGAAGCCCAAAGCGAAGGCCAAACCGAAAACGGCAGGCATCAAACGCCCGGTGGTGAAGGTAGAAAAAACGGCGGAGAAAGGTGGCCGCCCGGCATCAAACGGCAAGCGTTTCGCCTCGCCGGGGCGGAAGAAAAAAGGTCGTTAATCAGCGTTTGCCGCGCGTCGACGTATTTGCCGACCAACTGAATGACGCTTCAGGATCCGGTTTATAAGCCTGCTTTTTCTTCAACTGGCGGGCTTTTTTCGCTTCAGCCTCACGCTCAACCATTAATTTATCGATGTACTCTTTCTTAATGCTGTTGGTTTCGGCGTTGGTCAGCACGCGACCATGTGCAATACGCGCGCGATCCAGCAGCGTCTTCAGTTCGCGCTGTTCACGCTCAGTCATCTCTTTTTGAGTAATACGGGGGAGTGCCATGATGGTGCCCTCTGTTAATCGGATAGTTCAGTGTACGGGAATTTATTTGCAAGCAGAACTGATAAGATTCAATTGCCTTCTCTTTATTTTTATCTGCTTAGATAATTGGCGATAAATACAGATAAAAATTTAACGAAAATAAATGACCGCTAACTTATAAAATTTAATTAATTCTTTGTTATTCAATGCGTTAAAGTTGTGATTTTACTTCTGGCCTGTTTCTCGCAATAACGCTATCTCATTGATAACATCTCTGTTTTCAGTGGTCTGGTACGGGTTAGTTAATATCAAAGGATGAGTCAAATGCCATTAAATGGAGTCAGTGCTGCGATGCGCGAACGGGTATCGCAGCAGTTAAAGGAAATTGAACGTCGCTATGGCGTGAAAGTGCTGTACGCCTGCGAATCGGGGAGTCGCGGCTGGGGATTTGCTTCGCCCGACAGCGATTACGATGTGCGGTTTTTGTATGTCCATCCGCTGGAATGGTATCTGCGGGTAGAGTCACCACGCGATGTTATCGAACTGCCCATCGACGACGAACTTGATGTTTCCGGTTGGGAATGGCGCAAAGCGCTGGGATTGCTGAAAGGTGCGAACCCGACGCTAATTGAATGGCTGGATTCACCGGTGGTCTATCAGCAAGATGAAGAGACGATAACGGCGCTTAAGGCAATGGTCCCAACGTGGTTTTCTCCGTTGCGTGCGCGCTGGCATTACTATTCGATGGCGCAGAAAAACTTCCGCGGCTATTTGCAGGGCGATGAAGTTCGACTGAAAAAATACTTTTACGTGCTGCGTCCGCTGCTGGCCGTGCGCTGGGTTGAAGCGGGAAAAGGCGTACCGCCAATGCGTTTTTCCGAATTGCTGGCAGAAAGTGAGTTGGATGCGGCCTTACGCGCAGAAATAGATGAATTGCTGGAGCGTAAACAGCGTGCGGGTGAAGCGGAATATGGCCCACGCCGTCCATTGCTACATGCGTTTATCCATGCGGAACTGGCGCGTGGGGAAATTCCGCCTGTGTTACCGGATAGTAGGGATGGTGATACCAGGGAGCTGGATAGGTTGTTGATGGCGACAGTGATGGGAGAATAAATTCGGCCCGGCAAGTATCATCCGGGCCGCACTGTTTTTACTCAAACAAATTACTATGCAGTTTCTGCACCACCTGTTCCGCATCTTCGCCTGGCACCAGGAAGCACAGGTTATGACTGGAAGCGCCGTAGCAAATCATGCGAATGTTGAACGGTTCAAGTACGCCAAACACCTCTTTGCCAACACCACAGGCTTTTGACAGGTCGTTACCAATCAGAGCCACCAGCGCCAGGCCTTCTTCCACTTCTACCCGGCACAGAGCTGAAAGCTCCATCAGCAGCGATTGTGTCAGCAACGTATCGCCAGTTGACGTTGAACCGGTAGTGTCGAGGGTTAACGCCACGCTCACTTCTGACGTAGTAATTAAATCCACCGAAATATTATGCCGTGCGAGAATGCCGAAAACCTCCGCGAGGAAGCCGCGAGAATGCAGCATATTCAGGCTATGCAGGGTTAATAGCGTTTGTTTGCGACGCAGAGCCAGCGCACGAAACAACGGCGGATTCTCGGTTTTATTACACACCAAAGTACCGCCAGCACGCGGATCTTTGCTTGAACCGACAAACACCGGGATATCGCTGCGAACTGCAGGCAGTAAGGTTGCCGGATGAAGTACTTTGGCACCAAAGGTTGCCATTTCAGCTGCTTCTTCAAAGGCGATTTCATCAATTCGTTTGGCATCAGGCACGACGCGTGGGTCGGTAGTATAAATCCCCGGCACATCTGTCCAGATATCGACGCGAGCAGCGTTTAACGCTTCTGCCAATAGTGCTGCCGTGTAGTCACTACCGCCGCGACCAAGCGTTGTGGTGCGCCCTTTACTTTCACTGCCAATAAAGCCCTGGGTGATGACTAAACCTTCGCTGAGACGTGGGGTTAGTTGCAGCGCAGACAGTTCCGCCAGCGCAGCAATATCTGGCTCCGCGCGGCCAAAGCGATCGTTTGTGCGCATCACTTTACGCACATCAAACCACTGGGCCTGAACATTGCGCTCACGCAGTATCTCCACAAACAGCAGGGTAGACATCAGTTCGCCATGGCTGACCAGTTCATCAGTTAGCGCTGGAGAGGTTGCCAGTGCAGCAGCTTCGGCCAGAACGGTAATGTTCTCCAGCAAACGTTCAATCTCTTCACGGATGACGTTCGGGTAACGCAGGCGCTCCAGAATGGCGAACTGAATATTGCGAATGGCATCGAGTTTTTCGAAACGCTCAACCGGTTCCAGACCTTCAGCCAGTGCAACCAACAGATTGGTAATGCCCGCAGAAGCAGAAAGCACAACTAAACGCACATTCACATCAGAAAGCACAATGTCGGCGCTGCGGTTCATGGCGTCGAAATCAGCCACGCTAGTACCACCAAATTTGGAGACAACAATATCGGGCATAACAACCTCGTGTCAGGGAATGAAAGAAGCGACCTTGGCACAAAGGCAAAACAGAAACCGGTGCAGGCGCAGACCGTATTTATAAATAAAAGGTGTAGGGGAGTGTGTCAACGCCGGGATTATGCGGATTATTCATGCAGCGGGCGTGGTCAGAAATTGTGCTTATAACGTCTATACTTTTTATCCTCTTCAGTGGTTAGCTGAGCTAACGGCACTAAAACCATCACATTTTTCTGTGACTGGCGCTACAATCTTCCACAGTCACAATTCTCAATATCAGAAGAGTATTGCTAATGAAAAACATCAATCCAACGCAGACCGCGGCCTGGCAGGCACTACAGAAACACTTCGATGAAATGAAAGACGTTACGATCGCCGATCTTTTTGCTAAAGACGGCGATCGTTTTTCTAAGTTCTCCGCAACCTTCGACGATCAGATGCTGGTGGATTACTCCAAAAACCGCATCACCGAAGAAACGCTGGCGAAATTACAGGATCTGGCGAAAGAGTGCGATCTGGCGGGCGCGATTAAGTCGATGTTCTCTGGCGAGAAGATCAACCGCACCGAAAACCGCGCCGTGCTGCACGTAGCGCTGCGTAACCGTAGCAATACGCCGATTTTGGTTGATGGCAAAGATGTTATGCCGGAAGTCAACGCGGTGCTGGAGAAGATGAAAACCTTCTCGGAAGCGATTATTTCTGGTGAGTGGAAAGGCTATACCGGCAAAGCCATCACCGACGTGGTGAATATTGGGATCGGCGGTTCTGACCTTGGTCCGTACATGGTGACTGAAGCGCTGCGCCCTTACAAAAACCACCTGAACATGCACTTTGTTTCTAACGTTGATGGGACTCACATCGCGGAAGTGCTGAAAAAAGTAAACCCGGAAACCACGCTGTTCCTGGTAGCATCTAAAACCTTCACTACTCAGGAAACCATGACCAACGCCCATAGCGCGCGTGACTGGTTCCTGAAAGCGGCAGGTGATGAAAAACACGTTGCGAAACACTTTGCGGCGCTCTCCACCAATGGCAAAGCGGTTAGCGAGTTTGGTATTGATACTGCCAACATGTTCGAGTTCTGGGACTGGGTTGGCGGCCGTTACTCTTTGTGGTCAGCGATTGGCCTGTCGATTGTTCTCTCCATCGGCTTTGATAACTTCGTTGAGCTGCTTTCCGGCGCGCACGCAATGGACAAGCATTTCTCCACCACGCCTGCCGAGAAAAACCTACCTGTACTGCTGGCGCTGATTGGCATCTGGTACAACAATTTCTTTGGCGCGGAAACTGAAGCGATTCTGCCATATGACCAGTATATGCACCGTTTCGCGGCGTACTTCCAGCAGGGCAATATGGAGTCCAACGGTAAGTATGTTGACCGTAACGGTAACGTCGTGGATTACCAGACTGGCCCGATTATCTGGGGTGAACCAGGCACTAACGGTCAGCATGCGTTCTACCAGCTGATCCACCAGGGAACCAAAATGGTACCGTGCGATTTCATCGCTCCGGCTATCACCCATAACCCACTCTCTGATCATCACCAGAAACTGCTGTCTAACTTCTTCGCTCAGACCGAAGCGCTGGCGTTTGGTAAATCCCGTGAAGTGGTTGAGCAGGAATATCGCGATCAGGGTAAAGATCCGGCAACGCTTGACTACGTGGTGCCGTTCAAAGTGTTCGAAGGTAACCGCCCGACCAACTCCATCCTGCTGCGCGAAATCACTCCGTTCAGCCTGGGGGCGTTGATTGCGCTGTATGAGCACAAAATCTTTACTCAAGGCGTGATTCTGAACATCTTCACCTTCGACCAGTGGGGCGTTGAGCTGGGTAAACAGCTGGCGAACCGTATTCTGCCAGAGCTGAAAGATGATAAAGAAATCAGCAGCCACGATAGCTCGACCAATGGTCTGATTAACCGCTATAAAGCGTGGCGCGGTTAATCATCGTCGATATGTAGGCCGGATAAGGCGTTCACGCCGCATCCGGCAACCAGTGCCTGATGCGACGCGGTCGCGTCTTATCAGGCCTACAGGTCGATGCCGATATGTACATCGTATTCGGCAATTAATACATAGCACGATTGATTAAATAACCTTAATAACAATGCCGACTATACGTCGGCATTGTTTTATCAGATAAATCCCCTTGTCGGAGATTTAACGAAAATCATACCGTGAGGTTAATCCTAAAATAGATTTTTAATCGTGGTTGATTTCGGAAAATACGTAGATTAATTACTTTTTATTTTATTTTAACCTTATGTTTTTAATCTTATTTATATATAAGTTGAAACTTATATTTGATATTAATTCCAATTATCCTAAAACTCCTTCACTAATTCCCCGCGCCGTAATTCGCATGCTTTAGTTGTGTATACTCGATCCCGCCTGAAATGTTTTTGGGTAAATCTCCATTCATTCAATGAAGGGAAATTGTTATGAAAAAAGTTCTGTATGGCATTTTTGCCATATCTGCGCTTGCGGCGACTTCTGCGTGGGCTGCACCTGTACAGGTGGGCGAAGCGGCAGGGTCGGCAGCAACGTCGGTTTCGGCGGGGAGTTCCTCCGCGACCAGCGTCAGCACCGTAAGCTCGGCGGTGGGTGTCGCGCTCGCGGCAACCGGTGGCGGTGATGGTTCTAATACCGGGACCACCACAACCACGACCACCAGTACCCAGTAATAACGTATGTATCCCCAAAATAATTCAGTATGACGGGGATTAACCATAACCACACTCCGGTGTGGTTATTCTGCCCCTCTGGAGAAGAGTCGTGAAGCGACCTGCACTCATTCTTATCTGCCTGTTATTACAGGCCTGTTCAGCCACGACTAAAGAGCTGGGCAATTCACTGTGGGACAGTCTGTTTGGTACGCCAGGCGTACAACTGACGGACGATGATATCCAAAATATGCCCTACGCCAGCCAGTACATGCAGCTTAATGGCGGGCCGCAATTGTTTGTGGTGCTGGCCTTCGCTGAAGACGGACAACAAAAATGGGTCACTCAGGATCAGGCCACTCTCGTTACACAACATGGTCGTCTGGTGAAGACTTTGCTCGGCGGCGACAACCTGATTGAAGTGAATAACCTTGCCGCCGACCCGCTGATTAAACCCGCACAAATTGTTGATGGCGCAACCTGGACTCGCACGATGGGCTGGACCGAGTACCAGCAGGTACGCTACGCCACCGCACACTCAGTCTTCAAATGGGATGGCACCGATACCGTGAAAGTCGGCAGCGATGAAACTCCGGTTCGCGTGCTGGACGAAGAAGTCTCCACCGACCAGGCGCGCTGGCATAACCGCTATTGGATCGACAGCGAAGGGCAAATTCGCCAGTCGGAACAGTATCTCGGCGCGGATTATTTCCCGGTGAAAACCACCCTCATCAAGGCGGCAAAACAATGATTAAACAAACTATTGTCGCGTTGCTTTTGAGTGTGGGGGCGTCATCGGTCTTTGCGGCAGGAACCGTCAAGGTGTTCAGCAATGGTAGTAGTGAGGCCAAAACGCTGACGGGCGCGGAGCATTTAATCGATCTGGTAGGCCAATCTCGACTGGCAAACAGCTGGTGGCCCGGTGCGGTGATTAGCGAAGAGCTGGCAACGGCGGCAGCATTGCGGCAGCAGCAGGCGTTGCTGACACGGCTGGCAGAACTGGCCGCAGATTCCAGCGCCGACGATGCCGCTGCGATTAACGCCTTACGCCAGCAAATTCAGGCGTTGAAAGTGACGGGCAGACAAAAAATCAATCTTGATCCTGATATCGTCCGCGTTGCCGAACGCGGTAACCCGCCGTTGCAGGGCAACTACACGCTGTGGGTCGGACCACCGCCGTCAACGGTCACGTTGTTCGGGCTTATCAGCCGTCCTGGCAATCAGCCATTCACTCCCGGTCGCGACGTGGCGAGCTATCTCTCCGGGCAAAGTCTGCTTAGCGGTGCGGATCGCAGCTACGCGTGGGTGGTTTACCCGGACGGACGCACGCAAAAAGCGCCGGTGGCTTACTGGAACAAGCGTCACGTAGAGCCAATGCCCGGCAGCATTATTTATGTTGGCCTCGCGGATTCTGTCTGGAGTAAGACGCCCGACGCCCTTAACGCCGACATTCTTCAGACCCTGACGCAGCGGATACCCCAATAATGAAAAAAAGACATCTGCTTAGCTTACTGGCGCTGGGCATTAGCACGGCTTGCTACGGCGAAACGTATCCTGCGCCCATTGGTCCGTCGCAATCGGATTTCGGTGGCGTAGGATTATTACAAACGCCCACCGCCCGCATGGCGCGGGAAGGGGAGTTGAGTTTGAACTATCGCGATAACGATCAGTACCGTTATTACTCAGCTTCAGTGCAACTCTTCCCGTGGCTGGAAACAACGCTGCGCTACACCGACGTGCGCACCCGGCAGTACAGCAGCGTCGAAGCGTTCTCTGGCGATCAAACGTATAAAGATAAAGCCTTCGATCTCAAACTGCGTTTGTGGGAAGAGAGTTACTGGCTGCCACAAGTGGCGGTTGGTGCGCGGGATATCGGTGGCACGGGGCTGTTTGATGCGGAATATCTTGTTGCCAGCAAAGCCTGGGGGCCGTTCGATTTTACGCTCGGCCTGGGCTGGGGATATCTGGGCACCAGCGGTAATGTGAAAAATCCGCTCTGTTCAGCCAGTGATAAATATTGCTATCGCGATAACAGCTACAAACAGGCGGGATCTATCGACGGTAGCCAGATGTTCCACGGTCCTGCCTCACTGTTTGGCGGCGTGGAATACCAGACGCCCTGGCAACCGCTGCGCCTGAAACTGGAGTATGAGGGCAATAATTATCAGCAGGATTTTGCCGGAAAGCTGGAGCAAAAAAGTAAGTTTAACGTCGGGGCGATTTATCGCGTTACCGATTGGGCCGACGTTAACCTTAGCTATGAACGTGGTAACACCTTTATGTTTGGCGTCACGCTGCGCACCAACTTTAACGATCTGCGCCCGTCTTACAACGATAACGCCCGCCCGCAATATCAACCGCAGCCACAGGATGCCATTTTGCAGCATTCGGTGGTGGCGAATCAGTTAACGCTGTTGAAATACAATGCCGGACTTGCCGATCCGCAGATCCAGGCGAAAGGCGATACGCTGTATGTCACCGGCGAGCAGGTGAAATATCGTGATTCGCGCGAAGGGATCATCCGTGCTAATCGGATCGTGATGAACGATCTGCCGGATGGGATCAAAACGATCCGCATTACGGAAAATCGCCTTAACATGCCGCAGGTGACGACGGAAACCGATGTCGCCAGCCTGAAAAATCATCTCGCCGGAGAGCCGCTGGGCCACGAAACGAAGCTGGCGCAAAAACGCGTCGAGCCAGTGGTTCCGAAGTCCACCGAGCAGGGCTGGTATATCGACAAATCGCGCTTTGATTTCCATATCGATCCGGTGCTGAACCAGTCGGTCGGTGGCCCGGAAAACTTTTACATGTATCAGCTGGGCGTGATGGGAACGGCGGATTTGTGGCTGACGGACCATCTGCTCACCACCGGTAGCCTGTTTGCTAACCTTGCCAACAATTACGACAAGTTTAACTACACCAATCCACCGCAGGACTCACACTTACCGCGTGTTCGTACCCATGTGCGCGAGTATGTGCAGAACGATGTCTATGTGAATAACCTGCAAGCCAACTACTTCCAGCATCTGGGCAACGGCTTCTACGGTCAGGTCTACGGCGGCTATCTCGAAACCATGTTTGGCGGTGCGGGAGCAGAAGTGTTGTATCGCCCGCTGGACAGCAACTGGGCGTTTGGTCTGGATGCCAACTACGTTAAACAGCGCGACTGGCGTAGCGCAAAAGATATGATGAAATTCACCGATTACAGCGTGAAAACCGGACATCTGACCGCGTACTGGACGCCATCTTTTGCTCAGGATGTGTTAGTGAAAGCGAGCGTCGGGCAGTATCTGGCAGGGGATAAAGGCGGCACGCTGGAGATCGCCAAACGCTTTGATAGCGGCGTGGTGGTGGGTGGCTATGCCACGATCACTAATGTTTCGAAAGAGGAGTACGGCGAAGGGGACTTCACCAAAGGTGTGTATGTCTCTGTACCGTTGGATCTTTTCTCGTCTGGCCCGACACGTAGCCGTGCGGCGATTGGCTGGACGCCGCTGACGCGTGACGGGGGTCAGCAACTTGGGCGTAAGTTCCAGTTGTATGACATGACTAGCGACCGTAGCGTCAATTTCCGCTAAGTCATGGGAAAGGTGCCAGTTTTCGCACTCACTGGCACCTTCATTCTTAATGGCCTGTTGAGCCATCAGGAACGCAGTTCACCCCCGGTTTGCGATCTGGTGTGTAAAGGCGAAAACATTCTGTCTTCCTGTCCGTCGATATCGGTTGCAGGTCTGGTTGCCTGAGCGACTGGGCCATCATTGGGCTGGAGACATTGCTTTGCGGTAGGTCGGCTTTATCAGCAGTACCGAGCGGACCGGCATAAGTAGGAAGAACAGAGACTGATAACAACAAAGCAGCAAAATAAGGCTTCATTTTTACCACCTTTATCAGGTTACGTTTCATTTGTTCCAGAGGAACAATGTCGATTTTTCGCGCTTTGTTGGTGGCTGGGAATCACCTGAATGGGTGATTTTTGCATTACCGGCTTTGGTGCGATTTGCCTTGCCGGATGCGCCGCCAGGCGCGGCTTATCCGGCCTACGGGTAGGCGCATCCGGCGTTGGTGGGCGCCCCCCCAAATCCAGGGTGAACAAAACATACACAAAAAATATAGATCTCCGTCACATTTTTACGTTATACAGGAAGCTCGCCACTGTGAAGGAGGTACTGCTATGACGTCACTCTCTCGTCCGCGCGTGGAGTTTATCTCCACCATTTTGCAGACCGTTCTCAATCTTGGCCTGCTGTGTCTCGGCCTGATTTTGGTTGTCTTCCTCGGCAAAGAAACGGTGCATCTGGCTGATGCGCTGTTCGCGCCAGAACAAACCAGCAAATATGAGCTGGTAGAAGGGCTGGTGGTTTATTTTCTCTATTTCGAATTTATCGCGCTGATTGTGAAGTACTTTCAGTCCGGTTTTCACTTCCCGCTACGTTACTTTGTCTATATCGGGATCACCGCCATTGTGCGCTTGATCATCGTCGATCATAAATCGCCGCTGGATGTGTTGATCTACTCGGCTGCGATCCTGTTGCTGGTGATCACCCTGTGGTTATGTAATTCGAAACGGCTGAAGCGGGAGTAAAAAAGAGGCGCTCCGAAGAGCGCCGAATAACAGTCACAAGTTAGGATAACGTAAGTTGAGGGTCTAGCGGCATAACATTGGCAGAACAACATCTTTAACCTTTCACACCACCTGCCGTCAGGCCGTTAACCAGCCAGCGTTGAGCCAGCAAGAAGACGATGGTGATGGGTAATGCAGACATCACGGCAGCGGCAGCAAAGTCGCCCCACAGGTAGTTTTGCGGGTTGAGGTATTGCTGCATACCCACGGCCAGGGTGTAACTGTTCACGTCACGCAGTAACAACGACGCGACCGGAACTTCGGTAATGGCAGCGATAAACGACAGGATGAACACCACCGCCAGAATCGGTACAGATAATGGCAACAGGACAAGGCGGAAAGCCTGCCATGGCGTCGCACCATCCAGCGCCGCTGCTTCTTCCAGCGAGCTGTCGATGGTTTCGAAATAACCTTTAATCGTCCAGACGTGCAGCGCAATCCCACCCAGGTATGCGAAAATCACACCACCGTGGGTATTCAGGCCGATGAACGGAATGTATTCACCCAGACGATCAAACAACGCATATAACGCCACCAGTGAGAGTACTGCCGGGAACATCTGGAAAATCAGCATCCCTTTCAGCAGCGTCGCTTTGCCAGGGAAGCGCATACGGGCGAAGGCATAAGCGCAGGTGGTGGAGAGCGCCACAATACCAATCGCGGAAATACCGGCGACCTTTACCGAGTTCCACAGCCACAGCAGTACCGGGAATGGTGGTGGCGTAATGCGGCCATCCGCCTGTTCAACGCTAAAACCTAACGCCAGTTTCCAGTGATCCCACGAGATTTGCTCCGGGATCAGGCTACCGGTCGCGAAGTTCCCCTGGCGCAGCGAGATGGCGACGACCATCAGCAGCGGGAACATAATCGCCGCGATAAAAAGTAGGAGTAGCAGGTGAGTAATAAACAAACGTGCTTTTTGCGATTTCGGTTGGACCATTGCCATTTTTGTTATCTCCCTTAATCAAACTTCATTCGCGTGGCTTTCAGGTTCACTATCGCCAGCGCACCCACCAGCAGGAAGATCAGCGTGGCAATCGCCGCCGCCAGACCGAAGTCCTGACCCCCGCCGCCTTCAAAAGCGATACGGTAGGTGTAGTTAACGAGTAGGTCGGTATAACCGGCTGGCGTGGTCGTACCAAGACGATCCGGGCCGCCGTTGGTTAACAGTTGAATCAGCACGAAGTTGTTAAAGTTAAAGGCAAAGCTGGCGATCATTAGCGGCGTCAGCGGCTTAATCAGCAGCGGTAGCGTAATCTTGAAGAAGTTCTGGAATGGACCTGCGCCATCCATCGCTGAGGCTTCATACAGATCGTCCGGAATCGCTTTCAGCAAGCCCATGCAGAGGATCATCATGTACGGATAACCCAGCCAGGTGTTGACGATAATCAGCATCGTGCGGGCGGTGGTCGGATCGCTGAACCAGGCGGGCTTCACGCCAAACAGCGCGCTCAACATCATGTTGATTTCACCGAAGCTCTGGTTGAACAACCCTTTGAAAATCAAAATTGAAATAAACGATGGCACCGCGTAGGGCAGAATCAGCAGGACGCGATAGACAGCTTTGCCGCGCAACGCTTCCCACTGCACCAGACACGCCAGCACCATGCCGACCGCCACCGTTAAAAAGACAGTGATAAGTGAGAACACTACGGTCCAGACGAAAATTGCGAGGAACGGTTTCTGAATGCCTTCGTCGGTGAAGACGCGGGTAAAGTTTTTCCAGCCAGTAGTCACGGTATAACCCGGACTGAGTTTTTCGTCACCCCAGTTACCGTCAGCAGTGATGGACTGGTAAAAACCAATCTGGTCGTTTGGACGATATTTTACGCCACTCTGGTTATTGGTCAGCGTACCGTCATCGCCTAATGTGTACAGCGGCTGAGTGCCGGAGAACTGGCGCAGGGAGCTCATCATCACTTTGTTGCCATCCGGCAGAATGGCGGTAATGTTGCTCAGGGCTTGACGATTCTGGGTAATCACGCGCAGATTCGCGCGCTCGCCTTCAGGCTGCGTGGCCGTTTCTTTCAGTTGCAGTTTTTGCTCGCCGCCAAATTTGAAAGCGTCTGAGAGATAATTTTTGCCGGTTTCGCCGTCGGTGAGCGCCAGTTGCCACTCATCACCCGCGGGATAAAGACCAAAGTTATAGGTTTTCCCTGCCTGCCAGGCGCGGTCCAACAGAACTTCCTGAGCGCGTTCAAAGGTAAGCTGGTTGGTGCTGCTGTAGTTGGTGAAGGCGATGGCGATGGTGCAGACCAGAGGGAAGAGGACGAATAGCCCCATCCCGGCCATTCCCGGGTAGACATAGCGCCAGGCGTAGGCTTTACGATTGGCGAAAATATAGAGCCCCGCTGAGCTCAAAATCAGCGTGGTAATGGCGAACAGGTATTCCCCTTGTGCGTACATTAAAACAACAAGGTAACCCACCAGCAGGCCGAGCAGACCTAACACTGACCATTTCAGCGCGTCGCTTTGCCACCAATGTTTCTTTTTAATGACATCCATGGGGTTCTTCCTCATTCCAGGACAGATAAGGCGTTTACGCCGCATCCGGCAACAACTGCCTGATGCGACGCAGACGCGTCTTATCAGGCCTACATACGTTTCGTTTTCGTAGGCCGGATAAGGCGTTTACGCCGCATCCGGCAACAACTGC
>NZ_RHJR01000021.1:0-85304 GCF_004212325.1 Escherichia sp. E13S3 | reverse complement strand
CCCTCCGTAGGCCGGATAAGGCGTTTACGCCACATCCGGCAACGGTGCCAGATGCCTGATGCGACGCTCGCGCGTCTTATCAGGCCTACAAATTCCCGCACCCTCCGTAGGCCGGATAAGGCGTTTACGCCGCATCCGGCAACGGTGCCAGATGCCTGATGCGACGCTCGCGCGTCTTATCAGGCTTCCCTCTCATCTGTACAAATTTCGAACTACACTTAACTGGCTTCTCTTAACTGAGGTCACCATCATGCCGTTAAGTCCCTACCTCTCTTTTGCCGGTAACTGTGCCGACGCAATTGCTTATTATCAACGCACATTGGGCGCGGAACTGCTCTATAAAATCAGCTTCGGCGAAATGCCGAAATCAGCGCAGGACAGCGCCGAAGGCTGCCCTTCCGGGATGCAATTTCCCGATACCGCCATCGCCCATGCTAACGTGCGTATTGCCGGAAGCGATATCATGATGAGCGATGCCATGCCGTCAGGAAAAGCCAGCTACTCCGGCTTTACACTGGTACTCGATTCACAACAGGTCGAAGAAGGAAAACGCTGGTTTGATAACCTTGCAGCTAACGGAAAAATCGAAATGGACTGGCAGGAAACTTTCTGGGCGCATGGCTTCGGCAAAGTCACCGATAAATTTGGCGTACCGTGGATGATTAATGTCGTCAAACAACAACCAACGCAATAACCCGCCGGGAGGCCCGCCCTCCCGCACTGTCATCGAATTCCCGTTAACTCTTCATCTGTTAGTCACTTTTAATTAACCAAATCGTCACAATGATCCGCCACGATGGAGCCACTTTTTTAGGGAGGCTGCATCATGCAAACGATTATCCGTGTCGAGAAGCTCGCCAAAACCTTCAATCAGCATCAGGCGCTGCACGCGGTTGATCTGAACATTCATCATGGTGAAATGGTGGCTCTGCTTGGGCCGTCGGGTTCCGGCAAATCCACCCTTTTACGTCACTTAAGCGGTTTGATTACCGGCGATAAATCTGTCGGTAGCCATATCGAGCTGCTGGGCCGCACTGTCCAGCGCGAAGGCCGTCTGGCCCGCGATATCCGCAAAAGCCGCGCCCATACCGGCTACATCTTCCAACAATTCAACCTCGTGAATCGCCTGAGCGTACTGGAAAACGTGCTGATTGGCGCGCTCGGCAGCACGCCGTTCTGGCGCACCTGTTTTAGCTGGTTCACCCGCGAGCAGAAACAACGCGCGTTACAGGCGCTGACCCGCGTTGGCATGGTGCATTTTGCCCATCAACGCGTTTCCACCCTATCCGGCGGACAGCAGCAGCGTGTGGCGATTGCCCGTGCGCTGATGCAGCAGGCGAAAGTGATTCTGGCCGATGAACCCATCGCCTCGCTGGACCCAGAATCAGCGCGCATCGTGATGGACACCCTGCGCGACATCAACCAGAACGACAGCATCACCGTGGTCGTCACGCTGCATCAGGTGGATTACGCCCTGCGCTACTGCGAACGCATCGTCGCCCTGCGTCAGGGGCACGTCTTCTACGACGGCAGCAGCCAATTGTTTGATAACGAACGTTTTGACCATCTCTACCGCAGCATTAACCGCGTCGAAGAGAACGCGAAAGCTGCCTGACATCCCCATCATTGAGGAAAACGAATGAACGCTAAGATAATTGCCTCGCTGGCCTTCACCAGCATGTTCAGCCTCAGCACCCTGTTAACCCCGGCACACGCCGAAGAGCAGGAAAAGGCGCTGAATTTCGGCATTATTTCAACGGAATCACAGCAAAACCTGAAACCGCAATGGACGCCGTTTTTACAGGATATGGAGAAGAAGCTGGGCGTGAAAGTGAACGCCTTCTTTGCCCCGGACTACGCGGGCATTATCCAGGGGATGCGCTTCAACAAAGTGGATATCGCCTGGTACGGCAACCTGTCGGCAATGGAAGCGGTGGATCGCGCCAACGGCCAGGTCTTCGCCCAGACGGTCGCGGCGGATGGATCGCCAGGTTACTGGAGCGTATTGATCGTCAACAAAGACAGCCCGATCAACAACCTGAACGATCTGCTGGCGAAGCGAAAAGATCTCACCTTCGGCAATGGCGATCCTAACTCCACCTCTGGCTTCCTCGTCCCCGGTTACTACGTCTTTGCCAAAAACAATATCTCCGCCAGCGACTTCAAGCGCACCGTCAACGCCGGACATGAAACCAATGCGCTGGCCGTCGCCAACAAGCAGGTGGATGTGGCGACCAACAACACCGAAAACCTCGACAAGCTGAAAACCTCCGCACCGGAGAAGCTGAAAGAACTGAAAGTGATCTGGAAATCGCCGCTGATCCCAGGCGATCCGATCGTCTGGCGCAAAAATCTTTCCGAAACCACCAAAGACAAGATCTACGACTTCTTTATGAATTACGGCAAAACGCCGGAAGAGAAAGCGGTGCTGGAGCGCCTGGGCTGGGCGCCGTTCCGCGCTTCCAGCGACCTGCAACTGGTACCGATTCGCCAGCTCGCGCTGTTTAAAGAGATGCAGGGCGTTAAGGGCAATAAAGGACTGAATGAGCAGGACAAGCTGGCGAAAACCACCGCCATTCAGGCACAGCTGGATGACCTGGACCGACTGAACAACGCGTTAAGCGCGATGAGTTCGGTGAGTAAAGCGGTGCAGTAATGTGCTCGATCGGTCCCCTCTCCCACAGGGAGAGGGAGAAAACATTAAACGGAGCCAAACATGCAAACCATCACCATCGCCCCACCCAAGCGCAGCTGGTTCTCGCTTCTGAGCTGGGCCGTTGTTCTCGCCGTGCTGGTCGTCTCGTGGCAGGGCGCGGAAATGGCCCCGCTCACGCTGATTAAAGACGGCGGCAACATGGCGACGTTCGCCGCCGACTTCTTCCCGCCCGATTTCAGCCAGTGGCAAGATTACCTCACCGAAATGGCCGTCACGCTGCAAATCGCCGTCTGGGGCACCGCGCTGGCGGTGGTTCTCTCCATCCCCTTCGGCCTGATGAGCGCTGAAAACCTGGTGCCGTGGTGGGTTTACCAGCCCGTTCGCCGCCTGATGGACGCCTGCCGCGCCATTAACGAAATGGTCTTCGCCATGCTGTTCGTGGTCGCCGTCGGCCTCGGCCCGTTCGCTGGCGTGCTGGCGCTGTTTATCCACACCACCGGCGTGCTCTCCAAACTGCTTTCCGAAGCGGTGGAAGCGATTGAACCCGGCCCGGTGGAAGGCATTCGCGCCACCGGTGCCAACAAGCTCGAAGAGATCCTCTACGGCGTGCTGCCACAGGTGATGCCGCTGCTGATCTCCTACTCCCTCTATCGCTTCGAATCCAACGTCCGCTCGGCGACCGTCGTCGGCATGGTCGGCGCGGGCGGGATTGGCGTCACCCTGTGGGAAGCGATTCGCGGTTTCCAGTTCCAGCAAACCTGCGCCCTGATGGTGCTGATTATCGTCACGGTCAGCCTGCTGGATTTCCTCTCTCAACGGTTGCGTAAGCACTTTATCTGATTAGCGAGGCATTGATATCTATGCACTTGTCTACACATCCGACCAGCTACCCGACACGCTATCAGGAGATAGCCGCAAAACTTGAGCAGGAGCTTCGTCAACACTATCGCTGCGGCGACTATCTTCCCGCCGAGCAGCAACTGGCGGCGCGCTTTGAGGTGAATCGCCACACCCTGCGCCGCGCCATCGACCAACTGGTGGAAAAAGGCTGGGTACAACGCCGTCAGGGCGTCGGCGTGCTGGTGCTGATGCGCCCGTTCGATTATCCGCTCAACGCCCAGGCGCGTTTTAGCCAGAACCTGCTGGACCAGGGTAGCCATCCCACCAGCGAAAAACTGCTGTCGGTGCTGCGCCCCGCCTCCGGTCACGTCGCTGACGCGCTGGGGATAACCGAGGGGGAGAACGTCATCCACCTGCGCACCCTGCGTCGGGTCAACGGCGTCGCGCTCTGTTTGATCGACCACTACTTCGCGGACCTCACCCTCTGGTCGACGCTGCAACGCTTCGACAGCGGCTCGCTGCACGATTTTCTGCGCGAGCAAACGGGGATTGCGCTGCGCCGCAGCCAGACGCGGATCAGCGCCCGCCGCGCCCAGGCCAAAGAGTGCCAGCGTCTTGAAATCCCGAATATGTCGCCGCTGTTGTGCGTGCGCACCCTTAACCACCGTGACGGTGAAAGCAGCCCGGCGGAGTACTCCGTCAGCCTGACGCGCGCCGACATGATTGAATTCACTATGGAGCACTGAATGCACGCAGATACCGCGACCCGCCAGCACTGGATGTCCGTACTGGCGCACAGCCAACCGGCTGAACTGGCAGCCCGCCTGAACGCGCTGAACATCACCGCCGACTATGACGTTATCCGCGCCGCCGAAACTGGCCTGGTGCAGATTCAGGCGCGGATGGGCGGCACCGGCGAACGTTTTTTTGCCGGCGACGCCACGCTGACCCGCGCCGCCGTACGCCTGACTGACGGCACGCTCGGCTACAGCTGGGTGCTGGGGCGCGACAAACAGCACGCCGAACGCTGCGCGCTAATTGACGCGCTGATGCAGCAATCTCGCCATTTTCAAAACTTATCAGAAACCCTTATTGCCCCGCTGGATGCTGACCGTATGGCACGCATTGCCGCACGCCAGGCCGAAGTGAACGCCAGCCGGGTCGACTTCTTTACGATGGTTCGCGGAGATAACGCATGACCCTGGAAACCGCTTTTATGCTTCCCGTGCAGGATGCCCAGCACAGTTTTCGTCGCCTGTTAAAGGCCATGAGCGAGCCGGGCGTGATTGTCGCCCTGCATCAGCTCAAACGCGGCTGGCAGCCGCTGAATATCGCCACCACCAGCGTGCTGCTCACGCTGGCTGATAACGACACGCCGGTGTGGCTTTCCGCGCCATTAAGTAACGATATCGTCAGCCAGAGCCTGCGTTTTCATACCAACGCGCCGCTGGTCAATCAACCGGAACAGGCGACCTTCGCGGTGACGGATGAGGCGATTTCCAGCGAACAGCTCAACGCCCTTTCCACCGGCACCGCCGTTGCGCCGGAAGCGGGTGCAACGCTGATTTTACAGGTCGCCAGCCTGAGCGGCGGGCGCATGCTGCGCCTTACCGGCGCGGGCATTGCCGAAGAACGGATGATCGCCCCGCAGCTGCCAGAGTGCATTCTGCACGAACTCACCGAGCGCCCGCACCCGTTCCCGCTCGGCATCGACCTGATCCTGACCTGCGGCGAGCGCCTGCTGGCTATTCCGCGAACCACTCATGTGGAGGTGTGCTGATGTACGTTGCCGTGAAAGGGGGCGAAAAGGCGATCGACGCCGCCCACGCCCTGCAAGAGAGCCGACGCCGGGGCAATACCGATTTGCCTGAACTGAGCGTCGCCCAGATTGAACAGCAGCTTAATCTCGCGGTGGATCGCGTGATGACCGAAGGCGGCATTGCCGACCGCGAACTGGCGGCGCTGGCGCTGAAACAGGCCAGCGGCGATAACGTTGAAGCGATTTTCCTGCTGCGCGCCTACCGCACCACGCTGGCGAAGCTGGCGGTAAGCGAGCCGCTCGACACCACAGAGATGCGTCTCGAACGGCGTATCTCCGCCGTTTATAAAGACATTCCCGGCGGCCAGCTGCTTGGCCCAACCTACGACTACACCCATCGCCTGCTCGATTTCACCCTGCTGGCGAACGGCGAAGCGCCGACGCTGACCACCGCCGACAGCGAACAACAGCCGTCGCCGCACGTTTTCAGCCTGCTGGCGCGTCAGGGGCTGGCGAAGTTTGAAAAAGATAGCGGCGCACAGCCGGACGACATCACCCGCACGCCGCCGGTTTACCCCTGTTCACGTTCCTCCCGTTTGCAACAGCTCATGCGCGGCGACGAAGGCTATTTGCTGGCGCTGGCCTACTCCACCCAGCGTGGTTACGGACGCAATCACCCGTTCGCGGGCGAGATCCGCAGCGGCTATATCAACGTGTCGATTGTGCCGGAAGAGCTGGGATTTGCGGTGAACGTCGGCGAACTGCTGATGACCGAGTGTGAAATGGTCAACGGTTTTATCGACCCGCCGGATGAGCCGCCGCACTTCACGCGCGGCTACGGGCTGGTGTTCGGCATGAGCGAGCGCAAAGCGATGGCGATGGCGCTGATTGACCGCGCTCTGCAAGCCCCGGAATACGGCGAGCACGCGACAGGCCCGGCGCAGGATGAAGAGTTCGTGCTGGCGCATGCCGACAACGTCGAAGCCGCAGGCTTTGTCTCGCACCTCAAACTCCCGCACTACGTCGATTTTCAGGCTGAACTGGAGCTACTCAAACGTCTGCAACAGGAGCAGAACCATGGCTAATCTGAGCGGCTACAACTTTGCGTACCTCGACGAGCAGACCAAACGCATGATCCGCCGCGCCATCTTAAAAGCGGTGGCGATCCCCGGTTATCAGGTGCCGTTTGGCGGACGCGAAATGCCGATGCCATACGGCTGGGGAACCGGCGGCATACAGCTCACCGCCAGCGTGATTGGCGAAAGCGACGTGTTGAAGGTGATTGACCAGGGCGCGGATGACACCACCAACGCCGTGTCGATCCGTAACTTCTTTAAGCGCGTGACCGGGGTGAACACCACTGAACGTACGGACGATGCGACACTTATCCAGACGCGCCATCGCATCCCCGAAACGCCGCTGACCGAAGATCAAATCATTATCTTCCAGGTGCCAATCCCCGAACCGCTGCGCTTTATCGAGCCGCGCGAAACGGAAACCCGCACCATGCACGCGCTGGAGGAGTACGGCGTGATGCAGGTGAAGCTGTATGAAGATATCGCCCGCTTCGGTCATATCGCCACCACCTACGCCTACCCGGTGAAGGTGAACGGGCGCTACGTAATGGACCCATCGCCGATCCCGAAATTCGATAACCCGAAAATGGACATGATGCCCGCCCTGCAACTGTTCGGCGCAGGGCGTGAGAAGCGCATCTATGCGGTGCCGCCGTTTACCCGCGTGGAAAGCCTCGATTTCGACGATCACCCGTTCACCGTCCAGCAGTGGGATGAGCCGTGCGCCATCTGCGGATCGACCCACAGCTATCTTGATGAAGTGGTGCTGGATGACGCCGGAAACCGCATGTTTGTCTGCTCCGATACCGATTATTGCCGCCAACAGAGCGAGGCGAAAAGCCAATGAATCAACCGTTACTTTCGGTCAATAACCTGACTCACCTTTACGCGCCGGGCAAAGGCTTCAGCGATGTCTCTTTTGATTTATGGCCGGGGGAAGTGCTGGGCATTGTCGGGGAATCCGGCTCCGGGAAGACCACGCTGCTGAAATCAATCTCCGCCCGCCTGACGCCGCAACAGGGGGAGATTTACTACGAGAACCGTTCCCTCTATGGCATGAGCGAAGCCGACCGCCGTCGCCTGCTGCGCACCGAATGGGGCGTGGTGCATCAGCATCCGCTCGACGGCCTGCGCCGCCAGGTCTCGGCAGGCGGCAATATCGGCGAGCGGCTGATGGCAACCGGGGCGCGTCATTACGGCGACATTCGCGCCACCGCGCAGAAATGGCTGGAAGAGGTGGAGATTCCCGCCAACCGGATCGACGACTTGCCGACCACCTTTTCCGGCGGCATGCAGCAACGTTTGCAGATTGCCCGCAACCTGGTGACGCATCCGAAGCTGGTGTTTATGGACGAGCCAACCGGTGGGCTGGATGTGTCGGTACAGGCGCGCCTGCTCGATCTGCTGCGCGGTCTGGTGGTGGAGCTGAATCTGGCAGTGGTAATTGTCACCCACGATTTAGGCGTCGCCCGCCTGCTGGCGGACCGTTTGCTGGTGATGAAACAGGGGCAAGTGGTCGAGAGTGGGTTAACCGACCGCGTGCTCGACGACCCGCATCATCCGTATACCCAATTGCTGGTGTCATCGGTTTTGCAGAATTGAGCCGGTGCCGGATGCGGCGTAAACGCCTTATCTGGCCTACAAATGCGCTCCCCGTAGGTCGGATAAGACACATCCGACACCCGAACCACGAGGCGAAAAATGATTAACGTACAAAACGTCAGTAAAACCTTCATCCTGCACCAACAAAACGGCGTGCGCCTGCCCGTCCTACAACGCGCCTCACTCACCGTCAACGCGGGCGAATGCGTGGTGCTCCACGGCCATTCCGGCAGCGGGAAATCAACCCTGCTGCGCTCGCTGTACGCCAACTATCTGCCCGACGAAGGGCAAATTCAGATTAAACACGGTGACGAATGGGTAGACCTGGTCACCGCGCCAGCGCGCAAGGTGGTGGAAATCCGCAAAACCACCGTCGGCTGGGTGAGCCAGTTTCTGCGCGTCATCCCGCGTATTTCGGCGCTGGAAGTGGTGATGCAGCCGCTGCTCGATATCGGCGTACCGCGTGAAGCCTGCGCCGCTAAAGCCGCGCGTCTGCTCACGCGCCTGAACGTGCCGGAACGTCTGTGGCACCTTGCGCCATCCACCTTCTCCGGCGGCGAACAGCAGCGTGTCAACATCGCCCGCGGCTTTATCGTCGACTACCCCATTCTGCTGCTCGACGAACCTACCGCCTCGCTGGACGCCAAAAACAGCGCCGCCGTAGTGGAACTGATCCGCGAAGCCAAAGCCCGTGGCGCGGCCATCGTCGGCATCTTCCATGACGAAGCCGTACGCAATGACGTCGCCGACCGCCTGCACCCAATGGGAGCCTCTGCATGATTATCAATAACGTTAAGCTGGTGCTGGAAAACGAGGTGGTACACGGTTCGCTGGAAGTACAGGATGGCGAAATCCGCGCCTTTGCCGAAAGCCAGAGCCGCCTGCCGGACGCGATGGACGGCGAAGGCGGCTGGCTGCTGCCGGGGCTGATTGAGCTGCATACCGACAACCTCGATAAATTCTTCACCCCGCGCCCGAAAGTTGACTGGCCTGCCCACTCGGCGATGAGCAGCCACGACGCGCTGATGGTGGCGAGCGGCATCACCACCGTACTGGACGCCGTGGCGATTGGCGACGTGCGCGACGGCGGCGATCGGCTGGAGAATCTGGAGAAGATGATCAACGCCATCGAAGAGACGCAGAAACGCGGTGTCAACCGCGCCGAGCACCGTCTGCACCTGCGCTGTGAACTGCCGCATCACACTACGCTGCCGCTGTTTGAAAAACTGGTGCAGCGCGAGCCGGTCACGCTGGTGTCGCTGATGGACCACTCACCGGGCCAGCGCCAGTTCGCCAACCGCGAGAAGTATCGCGAATATTATCAGGGCAAATACTCGCTCACTGATGCGCAGATGCAGCAGTACGAAGAAGAGCAACTGGCGCTCGCCGCACGCTGGTCGCAGCCGAATCGCGAATCCATCGCCGCTCTGTGCCGCGCGCGACAAATTGCCCTCGCCAGCCACGATGACGCCACGCACGCCCACGTTGCCGAATCCCACCAGCTTGGCAGCGTGATCGCCGAATTTCCCACCACGTTTGAAGCGGCGGAAGCCTCGCGCAAGCACGGCATGAACGTGCTGATGGGCGCGCCGAATATCGTGCGCGGCGGTTCGCACTCCGGCAACGTGGCGGCAAGTGAGCTGGCACAGCTTGGCCTGCTGGATATCCTCTCTTCCGACTACTACCCCGCCAGCCTGCTGGATGCGGCATTCCGCGTAGCTGACGACGACACTAACCGCTTCACGTTGCCGCAGGCGGTGAAGCTGGTGACCAAAAACCCGGCGCAGGCGCTTAATCTTCAGGATCGCGGGGTGATTAGCGAGGGCAAACGCGCCGACCTGGTGCTGGCGCATCGCAAGGACAATCACATTCATATCGACCACGTCTGGCGTCAGGGTAAAAGGGTGTTCTGATGACGGGAAAACTGATTTGGTTAATGGGGCCTTCCGGCTCCGGGAAAGACAGCCTGCTGGCGGCGCTGCGCCAGCGGGAACAGGCGCAGCTACTGGTGGCACATCGCTACATCACGCGCGATGCCTGTGCCGGAAGCGAAAACCATATCGCCCTGAGCGAGCAGGAGTTTTTTACCCGCGCGGGGCAAAATCTGTTGGCCTTAAGCTGGCACGCTAACGGTCTGTATTATGGCGTCGGCATCGAGATTGACCTCTGGCTGCACGCTGGATTCGACGTGGTAGTCAACGGCTCACGCGCGCATTTGCCGCAGGCGCGGGCGCGCTATCAATCGGCGCTGCTGCCCATTTGTTTACAGGTTTCGCCGGAGATCCTCCGCCAGCGCCTGGAAAACCGTGGCCGTGAAAACCCCAGTGAAATTAACGCCCGGCTGGCGCGCGCCGCCCGCTATACTCCGCAGGATTGCCATACGCTCAACAATGACGGCAGCCTGCGCCAGTCGGTCGACACGCTGCTGACGCTGATCCATCAGAAGGAGAAACACCATGCCTGCTTGTGAGCTTCGCCCGGCCACGCAGTACGATACCGACGCGGTTTACGCGCTGATTTGTGAGCTAAAACAGGCGGAGTTTGACCATCACGCGTTTCGCGTGGGCTTTAACGCCAACCTGCGCGACCCGAATATGCGCTACCATCTGGCGCTGCTGGATGGCGAAGTTGTCGGCATGATCGGCCTGCATTTGCAGTTTCATCTGCATCATGTCAACTGGATCGGCGAAATTCAGGAACTGGTGGTGATGCCGCAGGCGCGCGGTCTGAACGTTGGCAGCAAGTTGCTGGCATGGGCAGAAGAAGAAGCCCGCCAGGCCGGGGCCGAAATGACCGAGCTTTCGACCAACGTCAAGCGCCACGACGCGCACCGTTTTTACCTGCGCGAAGGCTACGAGCAGAGCCACTTCCGCTTCACCAAGGCGCTATAACATGAGCCTGACCCTCACGCTCACCGGCACCGGAGGCGCACAGGGCGTTCCGGCATGGGGCTGCGAGTGCGCGGCCTGCGCCAGAGCACGGCGCTCGCCGCAGTATCGCCGCCAGCCGTGCAGCGGCGTGGTGAAGTTTAACGAGGCTGTCACCCTGATCGACGCCGGGCGGCACGATCTCGCCGATCGCTGGTCGCCTGGATCGTTCCAGCAGTTTTTGCTGACGCATTACCATATGGATCACGTGCAGGGGCTGTTTCCGCTGCGCTGGGGCGTGGGCGATTCGATCCCGGTCTACGGCCCGCCGGATGAACAGGGCTGCGACGATCTGTTTAAACATCCGGGGCTGCTTGATTTCAGCCACACGGTGGAACCGTTTGTGGTGTTTGATTTGCAGGGGTTGCAGGTCACGCCGCTGCCGCTCAACCACTCAAAACTCACTTTCGGCTATTTACTGGAAACGGCACATAGCCGGGTGGCGTGGCTGTCTGACACCGCAGACCTGCCGGAAAAAACGCTGAAATTTTTACGCAATAATCAGCCGCAGGTGATGGTGATTGATTGCAGCCACCCGCCGCGCGAGGATGCACCGCGTAATCACTGCGATTTAAACACCGTGCTGGCGCTGAATGAGGTTATCCGCTCGCCGCGCGTGATTCTGACGCACATCAGCCACCAGTTTGATGCGTGGCTGATGGAGAACGCGCTGCCGTCAGGGTTTGAGGCCGGGTTTGATGGGATGGAGATTGGGGTAGCATGATAGGGTTGGTCATGTGCGCGCTGCCCCCCTCACCGCTCATACTCATCTTCCATTCTCCGCTCTTCATCTTCCAGTTGCCGACGCTCCTGATCAAGCTGGCGCTGGCGATCGTCCAGCTGCCTGCGACGATCTTCAAACTGGCGGTGGCGGTCGTCATATTGTCTGCGCCGATCGTCGCTCACTTCACGCTGCCAGCCGTCGTCGCGCGAATCTTCATAGTCTCGCCCACGGTCAGGGTTATAAGCGTCGTTAATCGCCTGCTGAATATTGCCAATGGTGTCGTCGATAATATCGGCCTGGGCCGGTACGGTGGACAGCGTGAGCAGGGTGAAAAGAAAGAGCGTGGAGTAAGGTTTCATAAGCCAGTCTCTGCAATGGACTGGCTTAACGTTAGTTGAGTGTGAATGACCGGAGTAGCGGAGTAATCTCAAATTCGGTAAGGCGCAGACTCTTCCATTAGCTGGTTAGCTCGCTGTTTATTTTCCGCCACCAGCACAATGCCATGACATTTTTGATCCGGTGAAATACTCCAGATACGCTCTTCCGGAATGCAACCGCCATCGTAGATCACTTTCGTGCCATCGTAAGGCCAAAATGCCCCTTGTTCAGTGTCTAATACAAACACGGAAATCTGATCGGACTCGCGCGCGATCTTCTGCCAGAGCATCTTCCCGCCATCATATTGATCAAAATCGCTGATTAGCGTGATACCGCATTGCAGAATTAGCGCTTCATACAGCCGAGTTGCCAGCCCCTTATCGCGCTCACCAGGAGAGACACAAATACCTTCCACCTGTACCAGATCCGAGTCTTCCCACCAGCGTTCAACGGCAATGATATCGCTGCCGAACTCTTTTTTACGCTGCAGATCGAGAGCGGCAAGTACCCGATGACGCGGCACGCCTGCAAAAACTTCAATGTCCGCTTCAATGATGGCCGCTCTTGGCGTCTGCTTGTCATAAATTACCTGTAACAGACGTCCAGAAAGCTCGATCTCTTCCACCACGCGAAAAGAACGAGCAACCGTCATAGGGCTATAGGTGGTTGGCATCACGATCATATGTGAATCGCCTCTTGTCAGTACTGGCATAATTCCTTTTATATCCCATTCAGAACAGAATTGCTCACAATAGCAGCACGTTTGCTTCAGGCCTCTTGATAAATTCTGAAAATCATCCCTCAATTTGCCCCAGCGCCAGTGCCAGCTGCGCGCGGGTAAAAGGTTTGCGCAGTAGCGCCACATCGGGCAGCGCGGGGTTATGGCTGGGGCGTAAATCCTGGCCGCTGATGAGTAGCAGCGTCAGGTGCGGGTAAAGTTTGCGGGCCGCATTGACCACTTCTGCGCCGCTCATGCCGCCGGGGAGCATTAAGTCACTGATAAAAATATCGATTTCTGCTGATGCCGCCAGCAGCCCCAGCGCCTGTTCGCCGCTGCTCGCTTCCAGCGTCAAATAGCCCAGCAGGTGCAACTGCTCGCAGATGGTCTGGCGCACCGCGGCTTCATCTTCCAGCACTAACACCAGTTTATCGCCGCTGACAGCTGTCTGCTCTACCACCGCTGGCAATACGTTTTTCTCCGCCACCAGCGCGCGGGGAAGCTGTAATCTGACCGTTGTTCCCTGCCCCGGCGCGCTTTCAATTTCCACGCGCCCGCCGGACTGGCGCACGAAACCATAGACCATCGACAAGCCTAGTCCGCTGCCACTGCCCGTCTGTTTGGTGGTAAAGAACGGCTCAAATACCTGGCTTTTCACCGCCTGCGACATGCCGCTGCCATGATCGATGACCTCCAGCGCCACCATATCCTGTCGCTGCCCACTGCTGCGAGTAACGCGCTGATTCCAGGTACGAATTTTGATGATTCCCGTCTGCCCTCCCATCGCATCGCGGGCGTTCACTACCAGGTTGATGATGGCGTTTTCCAGCTGGCTGACGTCAATCCACGCGGGCCACGCCGGAGACTGCGCTTCAATCTCCAGCGCCAGCGTTGTCGGTAAGGAGTGGCGCATTAATTCGCTTAACTCTTCCAGCAGTGTTTTCAGTTCAACGGCTTGCGGGTGTAAGGACTGCTTGCGGGAAAACGCCAGTAGCCGTTGGGTCAGTAGCGCCCCACGTTCGGCGGCTTGCAGCGCCCGCTGTATTCGCGGCGCGTCGGGCGAGTCTGTGTTCACCAACTCCAGGCTGCCAATGATCACCGCCAACAGATTATTAAAATCATGGGCCAGCCCTCCCGTCAGTTGCCCAACCGCTTTCAACTTCTGGCTGTGCAATAGCGCCTCTTCCAGCCCCTGCCGCTCGGTTTGGGCAATCTCCATCTGCGTGGTTTTCTCTTTCAACAGCCGTGACGTTCGATCGAGTGATGCGGTATTGCGGGCGAAGACGTTAAAGGCGCGCGCCAGTTCACCCAGCTCATCGCGCCGTTGTAACGCCGGAAAAGTGACGTCCGCTTCGCCGTGCGCCAGGCGGCTCATGGCGCGGGAGATCGCCGTCAGGTTAGAGCCGAGATTGCGATAGATATACCAGCCTGCAAACGCGGTGATCACCACCGCTAACAGAGCGAAAATCATGATCAGCCTCTCGCCGGAGCGCAGATCCTGGTAACTTTGCGCCACCCGCTGACCGGAGAGCGTCGCCACCTGTTCGGCATAACGGTTAATGTCACTATTGAGGATCGCCACCAGCGCTTTGATGTGGAACATATACCAGCTGATCGCCAGATCGCTTTGCTCGAGAGCTGCCGAAAGCGGCGCCAGCTTGCGCAGTTCATCATTGAAATCAGTGAGTAGCGTATTAACCAATGGCGTATCGCTGTGGGTCGGCAATACAGACATCACCCCGACCAGTTGATGGATAATCGCCTGCGGCGCGGGCGTGGCAATAGCAGCAACAATCAGCCGGTTCATCTCGTTAAGTAAAATGTCATCTTCCGCGTGAGTGACTTTTTGCAAATGCCGCAGATAACTTAAGTTTTGATATAGCGAACTTAACAGCGCGTTACGCTCCAGATGCCGCCTTTGCCCGCGCTCCAGCATTCCGCCGACGCTGGTTTGCAGTTCGTTACTACGCGTGATGATTCGCGTCACCAGCCCGGCGTCCTGCTGTGCTAAAGGCGCGTCCGCCAGTTGCTCAAGCGAAATTTTTAACGCCCGCTGTGTCTCCTGCAATCGCTCGGCTTCACCTTTATATTCCAGCGCCCCCACCACCTGCGACAATCGCACCGCCGCCGTCGCCACGTTTGCCGTGTCGCGCGCCAGATTCAGGCTGCCGGTCATATCATCCACCGTTTGCTGCTGCACCAGCTCCTGCATCTGGCTGGCATGACGAAAGCCCAGTACCGCCACGCCGCTGACCATCAGCGTCACCGCCACCACCAGCAAATTTAAAAGCAGCAATCGCCCGCGCGCGCTGGCAAAAAAGTGACGTCCGGGGTGCGCCATATCACGCTCCGTAAAGAAAAATCGCAATATGACAAATATGAACGGCTTCTGACATTTTGCATTTACTTTCCTGTGATGGAGTGCTGATATCGACAACCTCGCAGGAGTCCGCCATGAACAGCACGCCGGTTCTGGAGATGCGCAATATTGCCAAAGCCTTCGGCAAATTTTATGCGCTCAAGGGGGTGGATTTGACGGTTTACCCTGGCGAGATCCATGCCCTGATGGGGGAAAACGGCGCCGGAAAAAGCACGCTGATGAAGGTGCTGGCAGGGGCTTATACCGCCACCAGCGGCGAGATCCTGATTGACGGCAAGCCCTTTCACATTCGCACGCCAAAAGATGCCTTAAGCGCCGGTATTACGCTGATTTATCAGGAGATGCAGCTGGCACCCAATTTGACGGTGGCAGAGAACATTTTCCTCGGCAGCGAGCTTTCCCACGGCGGGCTGGTGCAGCGTAAAGAGATGCTGGTGCAGGCGCAAAAAGTGATCGACCGCCTCGGCGCGCAGTTTAACGCCAGCGATAAAGTCATGACGCTGACCATTGCCGAGCAACAACAGGTCGAAATCGCCCGCGCGCTGCATCGCAACAGCCGCATTCTGGTGATGGACGAACCTACCGCTGCCCTCTCCTCGCGTGAAACTCACCGTCTGTTTGAACTGATTATGCGGCTGCGCGATGAAGGGATGGCGATTATCTATATCAGCCACCGCATGGCGGAAGTGTATGAGCTTTCCGATCGCGTCAGCGTGCTGCGCGACGGGCAATACGTTGGCAGCCTGACCCGCGACAATCTCAACGCCGCTGAACTGGTGCGGATGATGGTCGGCAGGCCGCTGAGCGATCTGTTCAATAAAGAGCGCGATATCCCGCTCGGCAAAGCCCGCCTGAATGTTCACCACCTGACCGACGGTGGCAAAGTCCAGCCGAGTAGCCTGCTGGTGCGTTCCGGCGAAATTGTCGGCCTCGCCGGACTGGTGGGAGCCGGACGTTCCGAACTGGCGCAGTTGATCTTCGGCGTGCACAAAGCGACGGGCGGAATGATTGAAGTCGATGGTGAACCGGTGGTGATCCACTCCCCGCGCGAAGCTATCGATCTTGGCATTGGTTTTCTTACCGAAAACCGCAAAGAACAAGGTTTGTTCCTTGAAATGGCGGCAGCCGAAAACATCACCATGGCAACCCTGGAGCGCGATGCCAGCTGGGGAATGCTCAATCGCAAAAAAGCACAAACCATCTCCGATGACGCCATCAAGTTGCTCAACATCCGCGTGCCTCATGCCCAGGTGCGAGCGGGCGGGCTTTCGGGCGGCAATCAGCAAAAGCTGTTGATCTCCCGCTGGGTGGCAATTGGCCCACGCATTTTACTGCTCGACGAACCCACGCGCGGTGTGGACGTCGGCGCAAAAAGCGAGATCTACCGGATCATGAACGAGATGGCGCGCAAGGGCGTGGCGATCCTGATGATCTCCAGCGAACTGCCGGAGATAGTCGGCATGAGCGATCGCGTCTATGTGATGCGCGAAGGCAGCATTGCCGGTGAGTTAAACGGCAAAAACATCACCCAGGAAAACATTATGACCTTAGCGACTGGCGTCAACGACGCCCATTCCCAGGCGGTGCCCTCATGATGACCTCTGCAAAGACCTCTGCCAAAAAAATGCTGATGAGCGATCTGATGCAAACGGTCGGCATTTTGCCCATTTTGATTCTGATCGTGGCGGTATTTGGCTTTATCGCGCCAAACTTTTTTACCGAAAGTAACCTGCTGAATATTACCCGCCAGGCGTCGATCAACATTGTTCTGGCGGCGGGAATGACCTTCATCATTTTGACTGGCGGAATCGATCTTTCCGTAGGGTCGATTCTCGGCACCACGGCGGTGGCGGCGATGGTCGTCTCCCTTAGCCCGGAGTTCGCCATGCTGTCGATTCCAGCGGCGCTGATGCTCGGCCTGCTGCTGGGGTTGTTCAACGGCGCGCTGGTGGCCTTTGCCGGATTGCCACCGTTTATCGTCACGCTCGGCACCTATACGGCGCTACGCGGGGCGGCGTATCTGCTGGCGGACGGCACCACGGTCATCAACTCCAACATTAATTTCGAGTGGATAGGTAATAACTATCTCGGGCCGATCCCGTGGCTGGTGGTGATTGCGCTGGCGGTGATTGTGCTGTGCTGGTTTATTCTGCGCCGCACCACGCTTGGCGTTCATATCTACGCCGTCGGTGGCAATATGCAGGCGGCGCGTCTTACCGGCATTAAGGTCTGGCTGGTGCTGCTGTTTGTTTATGGCATGAGCGGCCTGCTTTCAGGGCTTGGCGGGATTATGAGCGCCTCGCGGCTGTACAGCGCCAACGGCAACTTAGGCATGGGTTACGAACTGGATGCCATTGCGGCGGTGATCCTCGGCGGCACCAGTTTTGTCGGCGGCATCGGCACCATCACCGGCACGCTGGTTGGGGCGCTGATTATCGCCACGCTAAACAACGGCATGACCCTAATGGGCGTCTCTTACTTCTGGCAACTGGTGATCAAAGGGGCGGTGATCATCATTGCGGTGCTGATCGATAAATACCGTACCCGACATCATCAAAGCGCATAACAACAATACCCTACACATGAGGAATACAGCATGAGATTGAAGCCCTTAGTGACCGCGCTCTGTGCAGGCGCGCTGCTGGCCGCAGCACCGTTCGCCCAGGCAAAAGAATTGAAATCGATAGGCGTGACGGTAGGCGATCTGGCAAACCCATTCTTCGTGCAGATCACCAAAGGTGCGGAGCTGGAAGCGCGCAAACTGGCGGGCGATAACGTCAAAGTGACGCTGGTGTCCAGCGGCTACGATCTGGGCCAGCAGGTGTCGCAAATAGACAACTTTATCGCCGCTAACGTCGATATGATCATCCTCAACGCTGCCGATTCAAAAGGGATCGGCCCGGCGGTGAAACGGGCAAAAGACGCCGGGATCGTGGTCGTCGCGGTTGACGTGGCGGCAGAAGGCGCCGATGCGACCATCACTTCTGATAACACCCAGGCGGGCGAAATGGCCTGTAAATACATCACCGATCGCCTGAAAGGCAAAGGCAATGTGGTGATCATCAATGGGCCTCCGGTGTCCGCCGTACAAAACCGCGTTGAAGGCTGCCAGACTGAATTTAAACGCCATCCTGACATCAAGGTGCTCTCTGACAACCAGAACGCCAAAGGCAGTCGTGAAGGCGGGCTGGAGGTGATGACCGGGCTGCTGGCGGCAAATCCGAAGATCGACGGTGTATTTGCCATTAACGATCCCACCGCGATCGGTGCCGATCTGGCAGCAAAACAGGCACAACGTAACGAGTTCTTTATTGTCGGCGTTGACGGAAGCCCGGACGCCGAAGAGGCGCTGAAACGTGAGAACTCGTTGTTTGTCGCCACCCCTGCGCAAGATCCCCAGGTGATGGCAGCGAAAGCGGTAGAAATTGGCTACGACATTTTGCAGGGCAAACCCGCGCCGAAAGAGCCGGTGCTGATCCCGGTGACGATGATCGACAAAAACAACGTCGGCAATTACAAAGGCTGGACGGTGAAATAAGTCCACATGCCGGGCGGCGCAGCTGCCCGGCCACCGCTAAGGAGAACGCTTTCGATGAAACGCTCCGCTATAAACGACATTCTCGGCCATACACGGCAATTCTTTTCGCAACATGACGTGCATCTTCCGCCCTTTGCCAGTTTCACGCCTGCCCAATGGCAACAACTCGACACCACCGCGTGGGAGGAAGTTTTTGCTCTCAAACTCGGCTGGGATGTTACCGCTTTTGGTGGCAACGACTTTGCTGCACAGGGACTGACGCTGTTTACCCTGCGTAACGGTTCGCCAAAAGGAATGCCGTATGCGAAATGTTACGCCGAGAAGATCATGCATGTGCGCGATGCGCAGGTAACGCCAATGCATTTTCACTGGCGTAAGCGTGAGGACATTATCAATCGCGGCGGCGGCAATTTGATTGTTGAACTATGGAATGCCGATAGCAACGAGCAAACGGTTGATAGCGACGTTACGGTGGTGATCGACGGCTGCCGCCAGAAACATACCGCAGGCAGTCAGTTGCGCCTGTCTCCCGGCGAAAGTATCTGCCTGCCGCAAGGCCTTTATCACAGCTTTTGGGCAGAAGCCGGTTTTGGCGATGTGCTGGTTGGCGAAGTCTCTTCTGTTAATGACGATGACCACGATAACCACTTTTTACAACCGCTGGACCGCTACAACCTGATTGACGAAGACGAACCGGCCCAGTTGGTATTGTGTAACGAATACCGCCAGTTCCGCTGAATAAGGAGAACGTTATGCCGTTGATTTCTCTCGCTGAAGGGCTGGCTCATGCCCGCGAACATCACTATGCGTTAGGTGCGTTTAATGTGCTGGACTCGCACTTTTTACGCGCCCTGTTTGCTGCGGCCAGACAAGAACGTTCGCCGTTTATTATCAACATTGCCGAAGTACATTTTAAATATATCTCGCTGGATTCCCTGGTCGAAGCCGTGAAATTTGAAGCGGCGCGCCATGCCATTCCGGTGGTATTAAATCTCGATCACGGGCTGCATTTTGAATCGGTGGTGCAAGCGTTGCGGCTGGGATTCAGCTCGGTAATGTTTGACGGCTCCACGCTGGAGTATGAAGAAAATGTCCGCCAGACGCGGGAAGTGGTGAAAATGTGCCATGCCGTTGGCGTATCGGTAGAAGCTGAACTGGGGGCGGTAGGTGGCGACGAAGGCGGTGCGCTTTACGGTCATGCCGATGAATCTCTGTTTACCGATCCGCAACTGGCGCGTGATTTTGTCGACCGTACCGGCATTGACGCGCTGGCCGTGGCGATTGGCAATGCACACGGCAAATATCGCGGCGAACCGAAACTCGACTTCCCGCGCCTCGACGCTATCCGCCAGCAGGCGGCTATCCCGCTGGTGTTACACGGCGGCTCAGGGATTAGCGATGCCGATTTCCGCCGCGCCATCGAACTGGGTATCCACAAAATCAATTTCTACACGGGTATGTCGCAAGCGGCGCTGGCAGCCGTTGAGGCCCGAATGGCGCGCCGTCAGCCGATGTATGACGAGTTCGCCGAGTTACTGCTGGCAGTGGAAGCCGCCATCAGCGATACGGTTGCACAACAGATGCGTATTTTCGGCAGTGCGGGGCAAGCATGATGGAACGTAAAGGGATTATCGCCGCAGGCAATATGCTGGTTGACCACGTCCATCAGATTATCCAGTGGCCAGAGCGCGGCTGGCTGGCGGAGATCACCCACAGCGAACGCTCAACCGGAGGCGCGCCGCTTAACGTCCTGCTGACGCTGGCGAAAATGCGCACCGGGTTGCCGTTACAGGCGGTCGGGCTAATCGGTCAGGACAGCGACGGCGATTACATTATGGCGATGCTTGAGCAATATCACGTCAATCGCCAGCATGTGCAGCGCACCACCTTTGCCCCGACGTCGATGTCGCAGGTGATGACCGACCGAAGCGGGCAGCGGACGTTTTTCCATTCGCCGGGCGCTAACCGACTGCTTGATCTTCCGGCGTTCGATCAGCTCGATAACAGCATGAAGATTTTCCATCTCGGCTATTTACTGTTGCTCGATAGCCTGGATATGCCGGACGATGTTTACGGCACCCGTAGCGCGCGCCTGCTGGCGCAAATGCGTGATAATGGCTTTGAAACCTCGCTCGACCTTGTCTCCCGCAAGGGCGATCCGCGTTATCAGCCGATGGTGCTGCCCGCATTGCGCCATCTGGATTATCTGGTAATTAACGAACTGGAGGCCGGGGAGTTTAGCGGGCTGGAAATTCGCTTACCTAACGGCGAACCGCATATCGTGCATATTGCTGCCGCCGCGCGTGAACTGTTAGATGCGGGCGTACGCCAGCGAGTGGTGATCCACTGTCCGGAAGGTGCCTGGGGAGAGACACCGGAACATGGCGGCGTGTGGATCCCTTCGCAAAAGTTAGAACAACGGGAAATTATCGGCAGCGTCGGCGCGGGCGATGCATTTTGTGCCGGATTTTTATATGGCTGCCATGAACGCTGGACGCTTACCGAGAGCATCAAACTGGCACACGCCTGCGCGCGGGCAAGCCTGTTATGTGCCAATGCTATCGACGGGGCAAAAACGCTGGAAGAACTACAAACAGAATTGTCGGATTAGTGCACGTCGGCAGCGAAGACATACCCCAGACCGCGCAGAGTTTTAATCAACATCGGCTGATGCGGGTTTAGTTCGATTTTGCGGCGTAAGCGCATGATTAATACGTCGATGGTGCGATCAAACACCTCCACGCTATCGCTGTGGGTGAACTCCAGCAACTGCTCGCGGCTTAACACCCGACGAGCGTTTTGCGCCAGGGCCAGTAACAAGCCATATTCGCCCTGGGTCAGCTCGACATGTTGTTGTAGCGGATTGTGCAACTGGCAGCGCGTGGTATCGAGATACCAGCCATTGAATGACAGCCCGGCGTTTTTCTCCTCATTGACCGCCAGCGCGCCAACGCGCCGTAGCACCGCTTTTAGTCGCGCAACCACGACCCGTGGGGTAAACGGCTTGCAGATGTAATCATCTGCGCCCATTTCCAGCCCGACCACCACATCAGACTCACTGCCCAGGCCGGTCAGCATCACCACCGGCAGTGCAGGACGCATTTTCTGTAATTGTTGCAATACCCTCAGGCCGTTGGTATCGGGTAGCATCATATCCAGCACCACCAGCGCGATATCAGGATCGCCCTCAACACGTGATATTGCCTCCTGCCCGGTATGGCAGACCGAAACCGTAAAGACATGTTCACTTAACACGTCCTGCAACAGTGCGCAGATAGCCGTGTCATCATCCACCACCAGCACAACGGGTTTCATAGTTATACTCCGAATTATTCACCTGATTAATCATTGTGCGGACTTCTTGCCGAAGTGAAAGAGAAAAGCAATTTATATAATAAAAACATAAGTCAGGTCACATTATTGATGACAATAATAAATATGCCGTAATTTTCCCTCTTCAGCACAAATGCCTAATAAAATGGTCGATTCTGTTCACACTTCTGCTTATTCAATTCGTCGTTTCCCAATTATGATAACGCCAGCTTTAAATGACGTATTTTGCATGGATTACATATTTACGACATAAATGATAAATGGAGATTTATATGAATAACTCTCGGTTATTCCGTTTGAGCAGGATTGTTATTGCCTTAACCGCCGTCAGCGGCATGATGATAAATACCGCTTACGCAACAGATGAAGCGAAAGGCGCCACTCAATATACCCAGCAGGTTAATCAGAATTACGCCAAATCATTACCGTTTAGCGATCGTCAGGATTTTGACGATGCCCAGCGTGGATTTATCGCTCCGCTGCTGGATGAAGGTATTCTGCGTGATGCGAACGGTAAAGTTTACTACCGCGCGGACGATTACAAATTTGATATTAATGCCGCTGCGCCGGAAACCGTAAACCCCAGCCTGTGGCGTCAGTCGCAAATCAACGGTATTTCTGGCCTGTTCAAAGTCACCGATAAAATGTATCAGGTGCGCGGCCAGGATATCTCTAACATTACGTTCGTTGAGGGTGAGAAAGGCATTATTGTTATCGACCCGCTGGTAACGCCGCCTGCCGCAAAAGCCGCACTTGATCTTTACTTCCAGCATCGGCCGCAAAAACCGATTGTTGCCGTTATCTACACTCACAGCCACACCGACCACTATGGCGGCGTGAAAGGCATTATCTCTGAAGCTGATGTGAAATCCGGCAAAGTTCAGGTGATTGCCCCGGCTGGCTTTATGGACGAAGCCATCAGCGAAAACGTGCTGGCGGGTAACATCATGAGCCGCCGTGCGCTCTACTCTTACGGTCTGTTACTGCCGCACAACGCGCAAGGCAACGTGGGTAATGGCCTTGGCGTGACGCTGGCAACGGGCGACCCGAGCATTATTGCACCGACTAAAACTATCGTCAGAACTGGCGAGAAGATGATTATCGACGGCCTGGAGTTTGACTTCCTGATGACCCCGGGTAGTGAAGCACCAGCCGAAATGCACTTCTATATTCCGGCCCTGAAAGCCCTGTGTACCGCCGAGAACGCCACGCATACCCTGCACAACTTCTACACTCTGCGCGGCGCGAAAACCCGCGATACCAGCAAGTGGACCGAGTACCTGAACGAAACGCTGGATATGTGGGGTAACGACGCGGAAGTCCTGTTTATGCCGCACACCTGGCCGGTCTGGGGCAATAAGCATATCAATGATTATATTGGTAAATATCGCGATACTATCAAGTACATTCACGACCAGACCCTGCACCTGGCGAACCAGGGCTACACCATGAATGAAATCGGCGACATGATTAAGCTGCCGCCTGCGCTTGCCAATAACTGGGCCAGCCGCGGTTATTACGGTTCTGTCAGCCACAACGCCCGCGCGGTGTATAACTTCTATCTTGGCTATTACGACGGTAACCCGGCTAACCTGCATCCGTATGGTCAGGTGGAGATGGGTAAACGTTATGTGCAGGCGCTGGGCGGTTCTGCCCGTGTCATCAACCTGGCGAAAGAAGCGAACAAGCAAGGTGATTACCGCTGGTCGGCAGAACTGCTGAAACAAGTGATTGCCGCCAATCCGGGTGACCAGGTGGCGAAGAATCTGCAAGCGAATAACTTTGAACAGCTTGGCTATCAGGCCGAGTCAGCCACCTGGCGCGGTTTCTACCTGACCGGCGCGAAAGAACTGCGCGAAGGGGTACATAAGTTCAGCCACGGCACCACCGGTTCCCCGGACACCATTCGCGGGATGTCGGTCGAAATGCTGTTCGACTTTATGTCCGTTCGCCTCGATAGCGCGAAAGCCGCGGGTAAAAATATCAGCCTGAACTTCAATATGAGCAACGGCGATAACCTCAACCTGACGCTGAACGATAGCGTGCTTAACTACCGTAAAACGCTGCAACCGCAAGCCAACGCCTCTTTCTACATCAGCCGTGAAGATTTGCACGCCGTGCTGACCGGACAAGCCAAAATGGCGGATCTGGTAAAAGCGAAGAAAGCCAAAATTATTGGCAATGGCGCGAAACTGGAAGAAATTATTGCCTGTCTGGATAATTTCGATTTGTGGGTGAATATCGTAACTCCAAATTAATGCCACTCGCTTTTGGGGGCGCTTAAGCCCCCAAAAGTATTTATTTTAATAATACATACAACCAATTAATACATAAAATATATAAGTTATGAATGCGGTGGCTGAATAAAGCTATTTTTATTCATCAAGAAAATAGCCATACTGACGCCTTCAATGGATATTGATATTCACTACAGATATTGTTCGCAGCAGACAGGATGTATTTAATATGCCAACAGTTCTCTCTCGCATGGCGATGCACCTCAAAAAAACAGCCTGGATAGTTCCCGTCTTCATGGTTTCGGGATGCTCATTATCTCCGGCAATCCCGGTGATCGGCGCTTATTATCCCAGCTGGTTTTTCTGCGCCATTGCCAGCCTTATTTTGACGCTCATCACGAGGCGAATTATTCAGTGGGCAAATATCAATCTGGCATTTGTCGGAATTATTTATACCGCCCTTTTTGCTCTCTACGCCATGCTGTTCTGGCTGGCATTTTTCTAATCTATTTGAGACGCGCTCATGGAAAGTACGCCGAAAAAAGCTCCTCGCAGTAAATTCCCTGCTCTGTTAGTGGTTGCGTTGGCGCTGGTTGCCCTTGTTTTCGTTATCTGGCGCGTAGACAGTGCGCCATCAACTAATGACGCTTACGCGTCAGCAGATACCATTGATGTGGTGCCGGAAGTCAGCGGTCGCATTGTAGAACTGGCGGTCACCGACAACCAGGCAGTCAAACAGGGCGATTTGCTGTTCCGCATCGACCCGCGCCCATACGAGGCCAATCTGGCGAAAGCCGAAGCCTCCCTCGCGGCGCTGGATAAGCAAATTATGCTCACCCAGCGTAGCGTTGACGCGCAACAGTTTGGTGCCGACTCGGTTAATGCCACGGTAGAAAAAGCCCGTGCCGCTGCAAAACAGGCCAGCGATACATTACGCCGCACCGAGCCATTACTGAAAGAAGGTTTTGTCTCAGCGGAAGACGTTGACCGTGCAAGAACGGCGCAGCGCGCCGCAGAAGCGGATCTTAATGCCGTATTGTTACAGGCGCAGTCAGCCGCCAGCGCCGTCAGCGGCGTCGATGCACTGGTCGCCCAACGTGCGGCTGTCGAAGCGGATATTGCGCTGACGAAACTGCATCTGGAAATGGCGACCGTCCGCGCGCCGTTTGATGGCCGGGTCATTTCCCTCAAAACCTCGGTTGGGCAATTTGCTTCTGCCATGCGCCCTATCTTCACCCTAATCGACACTCGTCACTGGTACGTGATCGCCAACTTCCGCGAAACCGATCTGAAAAATATTCGCTCAGGTACACCCGCAACCATTCGCCTGATGAGTGACAGCGGCAAAACCTTCGAGGGTAAAGTGGATTCGATTGGCTACGGCGTGCTACCGGATGACGGCGGCCTGGTGCTGGGCGGCCTGCCGAAAGTGTCACGTTCTATTAACTGGGTCCGCGTTGCCCAGCGTTTTCCGGTCAAAATCATGGTTGATAAACCTGACCCGGAAATGTTCCGCATCGGCGCTTCGGCAGTCGCTAATCTTGAGCCGCAATAATGAGCGCGCTCAACTCCCTGCCATTACCGGTGGTCAGGCTGCTGGCGTTCTTTCATGAAGAGTTAAGCGAGCGGCGACCTGGCCGCGTGCCGCAGACCGTGCAACTCTGGGTAGGCTGCCTGCTGGTGATTCTGATCTCGATGACCTTTGAGATCCCCTTCGTGGCGTTATCGCTGGCAGTGCTGTTTTACGGTATTCAGTCGAACGCGTTTTACACCAAATTTGTAGCGATCTTATTTGTGGTCGCCACGGTGCTGGAGATCGCCAGCCTGTTTTTGATCTACAAATGGTCATACGGCGAACCGTTGATCCGATTGATCATTGCCGGACCAATCCTGATGGGCTGCATGTTTTTGATGCGCACCCATCGGCTGGGGCTGGTCTTTTTCGCCGTTGCCATTGTCGCTATTTACGGGCAAACCTTCCCCGCCATGCTCGACTATCCGGAAGTGGTCGTGCGCTTAACGCTGTGGTGTATCGTTGTTGGCCTCTATCCAACCTTGCTGATGACGTTAATCGGCGTGCTGTGGTTTCCCAGTCGTGCCATTACGCAAATGCATCAGGCGCTTAATGATCGGCTTGATGATGCCATTAATCACCTGACGGACAGCCTCGCACCGCTACCCGAAACGCGGATTGAAAGAGAGGCGCTGGCGCTGCAAAAACTCAATGTCTTTTGTCTCGCGGACGATGCCAACTGGCGAACCCAGAGCGCATGGTGGCAAAGCTGCGTGGCAACGGTAACCTACATTTACTCGACGCTGAATCGCTACGATCCCACCTCTTTTGCTGATTCTCAGGCAATCATTGAATTTCGGCAAAAATTAGCCTCAGAAATCAACAAACTGCAACATGCCATTGCCGAAGGTCGGTGCTGGCAAAGCGACTGGCGGATCAGTGAAAGTGAAGCGATGGCAGCACGGGAATGTAACCTGGAGAATATCTGCCAGACGTTGTTGCAACTGGGTCAGATGGACCCGAATACGCCGCCAACGCCCGCAGCCAAACCGCCGTCAATGGTCGCCGATGCTTTTACCAATCCAGACTATATTCGCTACGCGGTAAAAACGCTGCTCGCCTGTTTGATCTGTTACACCTTCTACAGCGGCGTCGACTGGGAAGGCATTCACACCTGTATGCTGACCTGCGTGATCGTCGCTAACCCGAACGTCGGTTCGTCGTACCAGAAGATGGTGCTGCGTTTTGGCGGGGCTTTTTGCGGCGCGATTCTGGCGCTGTTATTCACGCTACTGGTCATGCCCTGGCTGGACAATATTGTCGAATTGCTGTTTGTGCTGGCACCGATTTTCCTGTTGGGCGCATGGATTGCCACCAGCTCTGAACGCTCTTCTTATATCGGCACACAGATGGTGGTCACCTTCGCGCTCGCCACGCTCGAAAACGTTTTTGGCCCGGTGTACGACCTGGTGGAAATTCGCGATCGCGCCCTGGGTATCATCATTGGTACCGTGGTGTCCGCGGTGATTTACACCTTTGTCTGGCCTGAAAGTGAAGCGCGCACGCTGCCGCAAAAACTGGCTGGCGCGCTGGGTATGTTAAGTAAAGTAATGCGGATCCCACGCCAGCAGGAAGCCACGGCTCTGCGCACTTATCTGCAAATTCGCATAGGTCTGCATGCGGCGTTTAATGCCTGTGAAGAGATGTGCCAACGCGTAGCGCTGGAGCGTCAACTGGACAGCGAAGAACGCGCATTACTGATTGAACGTTCGCAAACGGTTATTCGTCAGGGACGCGACATTCTTCACGCCTGGGATGCGACCTGGAACTCGGCGCAGGCGCTGGATAACGCACTACAGCCGGACAGAGCTGGCCAGTTTGCCGACGCACTGGAGAAATACGCCGCCGGTCTGGCAACCGCACTCAGCCGTTCTCCTCAAATAACGCTTGAAGAAACACCCGCCTCGCAGGCCATCCTGCCGACCTTATTAAAACAGGAGCAACACGTCTGCCAGCTTTTCGCCCGCTTGCCAGACTGGACAGCCCCGGCATTAACGCCCGCCACGGAACAGGCACAAGGAGCCACGCAATGATCAATCGTCAACTTTCACGCCTGCTGTTGTGCAGCATTCTCGGCAGCACGACGCTGATTTCCGGCTGTGCCCTGGTACGTAAGGATTCTGCGCCTCATCAACAGCTCAAACCGGAACAAATCAAACTTGTCGATGATATCCATCTGGCCAGTTCCGGCTGGCCGCAGGCGCAGTGGTGGAAACAATTTAACGATCCGCAACTGGATGCCCTGATCCAGCGCACACTGCAAGGTTCACACACGCTTGCTGAAGCGAAACTGCGGGAAGAAAAAGCGCAATCGCAGGCCGACCTGTTAGATGCCGGTTCACAATTGCAGGTGGCGGCGTTAGGGATGCTCAACCGCCAACGTGTCTCGGCGAACGGTTTTTTAAGCCCTTATTCAATGGATGCGCCAGCACTGGGTATGGACGGGCCGTACTATACGGAAGCCACAGTAGGTTTGTTTGCCGGACTGGATCTCGATTTGTGGGGTGTACATCGCTCGGCGGTTGCCGCCGCTATTGGCGCGCATAATGCCGCGCTGGCAGAAACCGCAGCAGTAGAGCTATCGCTGACCACGGGCGTAGCGCAGCTTTATTACAGTATGCAGGCCAGCTATCAGATGCTTGATCTGTTAGAACAAACTCGCGATGTGATTGATTACGCGGTGAAAGCGCACCAGAGTAAAGTGGCACACGGCCTGGAAGCGCAAGTGCCTTTCCACGGCGCGCGGGCACAGATTCTGGCGGTCGATAAACAAATTGCTGCCGTCAAAGGACAAATCACCGAAACGCGAGAATCTCTGCGTGCATTGATTGGCGCGGGAGCCAGCGATATGCCGGAGATCAAACCGGTGGCATTACCGCAAGTACAGACCGGTATTCCGGCGACGCTCTCTTATGAGTTGCTCGCCAGACGCCCGGATCTGCAAGCCATGCGCTGGTATGTTCAGGCGTCATTAGATCAGGTAGATTCCGCGCGGGCGCTGTTCTACCCGAGCTTTGATATCAAAGCGTTTTTCGGTCTGGACTCCATCCACCTGGATACCTTATTCAAAAAAACCAGTCGCCAGTTCAACTTCATCCCGGGTCTGAAATTGCCGCTGTTTGACGGTGGACGGTTGAATGCCAATCTCGAAGGCACTCGCACCGCCAGCAACATGATGATTGAACGTTACAACCAGTCAGTACTGAACGCGGTGCGCGACGTTGCAGTCAATGGCACGCGTCTGCAAACGCTCAACGACGAGCGGGAGATGCAGGCAGAACGCGTAGAAGCAACCCGCTTCTCCCAGCGTGCCGCCGACGCCGCCTACCAACGCGGTCTAACCAGCCGCTTACTGGCTACCGAAGCTCAGTTGCCGGTGCTTTCCGAAGAGATGTCATTACTGATGCTGGACAGCCGCCGGGTGATTCAAAGTATTCAGTTGATGAAATCGCTGGGCGGCGGGTATCAGGCGGCTCCCGTCGTTGAGAAAAAATAAAATGTCTGCCGCGTGATGGCTGTCACGCGGTATTTCGTTTCGTCACGTCAAAACTGACGACAGCCTGTTTTTCGTCAGAGTTTTGAATAAATAGTGCCCGTAATATCAGGGAATAGCCTCAAATAAAATGTGGCATAAAAGATGCATACTGTGGTCGAGAGCGCGTATGCGTGATTTGATTAACTGGAGCGAGACTGATGAAAAAAGTCGTCACGGTTTGCCCCTATTGCGCATCAGGTTGCAAAATCAACCTGGTCGTCGATAACGGCAAAATCGTCCGGGCGGAGGCAGCGCAGGGGAAAACCAACCAGGGTACTCTGTGTCTGAAGGGTTATTATGGCTGGGATTTTATTAACGATACCCAGATCCTGACCCCGCGCCTGAAAACCCCCATGATCCGTCGCCAGCGTGGCGGCAAACTCGAACCTGTTTCCTGGGATGAGGCACTGAATTACGTTGCCGAGCGCCTGAGCGCCATCAAAGAGAAGTACGGTCCGGATGCCATCCAGACGACAGGCTCCTCGCGTGGTACGGGTAACGAAACCAACTATGTAATGCAAAAATTTGCGCGCGCCGTTATTGGTACCAATAACGTTGACTGCTGCGCTCGCGTCTGACACGGCCCATCGGTTGCAGGTCTGCACCAATCGGTCGGTAACGGCGCAATGAGCAATGCCATTAACGAAATTGATAATACCGATTTAGTGTTCGTTTTCGGGTACAACCCGGCGGATTCCCACCCTATCGTGGCGAATCACGTGATTAACGCTAAACGTAACGGGGCGAAAATTATCGTCTGCGATCCGCGCAAAATTGAAACCGCGCGCATTGCTGACATGCACATCGCACTGAAAAACGGCTCGAACATCGCGCTGTTGAATGCGATGGGTCATGTCATTATTGAAGAAAATCTGTACGACAAAGCGTTTGTCGCTTCTCGCACAGAGGGCTTTGAAGAGTATCGTAAAATCGTTGAAGGCTACACGCCGGAGTCGGTTGAAGATATCACCGGCGTTAGCGCCAGTGAGATTCGTCAGGCGGCGCGGATGTATGCCCAGGCGGAAAGCGCATCTATTCTGTGGGGCATGGGTGTGACCCAGTTCTATCAGGGCGTGGAAACCGTGCGTTCTCTGACCAGCCTCGCGATGCTGACCGGTAACCTCGGTAAGCCGCATGCGGGCGTTAACCCGGTTCGTGGTCAGAACAACGTGCAGGGCGCCTGTGATATGGGCGCGCTGCCGGATACGTATCCGGGATACCAGTACGTGAAAGATCCGGCTAACCGCGAGAAATTCGCCAAAGCCTGGGGCGTAGAAAGCCTGCCTGCTCATACCGGTTATCGCATCAGCGAGCTGCCGCACCGCGCAGCGCATGGCGAAGTGCGTGCCGCGTACATTATGGGCGAAGATCCGCTGCAAACGGATGCGGAACTGTCGGCAGTACGTAAAGCCTTTGAAGATCTGGAACTGGTCATCGTTCAGGACATCTTTATGACCAAAACCGCGTCGGCGGCGGATGTCATTTTACCGTCAACGTCGTGGGGCGAGCATGAAGGTGTCTATACTGCGGCTGACCGTGGCTTCCAGCGTTTCTTCAAGGCGGTTGAACCGAAGTGGGATCTGAAAACGGACTGGCAGATTATCAGTGAAATCGCCACCCGTATGGGTTATCCGATGCACTACAACAACACCCAGGAGATCTGGGACGAGTTGCGTCATCTGTGCCCGGATTTCTACGGTGCGACTTACGAGAAAATGGGCGAACTGGGCTTCATTCAGTGGCCTTGCCGCGATACGTCAGATGCCGATCAGGGGACTTCTTATCTGTTTAAAGAGAAGTTTGATACCCCGAACGGTCTGGCGCAGTTCTTCACCTGCGATTGGGTTGCGCCAATCGACAAACTCACCGACGAGTACCCGATGGTACTGTCAACGGTGCGTGAAGTTGGCCACTACTCTTGCCGTTCGATGACCGGTAACTGTGCGGCACTGGCGGCGCTGGCTGATGAACCTGGCTACGCACAAATTAATACCGAAGACGCCAAACGTCTGGGTATTGAAGATGAGGCATTGGTTTGGGTGCACTCGCGTAAAGGCAAAATTATCACCCGTGCGCAGGTCAGCGATCGTCCTAACAAAGGGGCGATTTACATGACCTACCAGTGGTGGATTGGCGCCTGTAACGAGCTGGTTACCGAGAACTTAAGCCCAATTACCAAAACGCCGGAGTACAAATACTGCGCCGTGCGCGTCGAGCCGATCGCCGATCAGCGCGCCGCCGAGCAGTACGTGATTGACGAGTACAACAAGTTGAAAACTCGCCTGCGCGAAGCGGCACTGGCGTAAATAAGTCCCTTCTACAGCCTCCTCTGGGAGGCTGTTTTTTTATCCATTCGAACTCTTTATACTGGATACACCCTACCCAATCGTATTATCAAAATGAAAAAAATTATCGCATTGATGTTGTTTTTGACATTCTTTGCCCACGCGAACGACTCCGAGCCTGGCAGCCAGTATGTAAAGGCGGCAGAGGCCGGAGACAGACGCGCACAATATTTTCTTGCCGACAGCTGGTTTAGCTCCGGCGATTTGAGCAAAGCCGAATATTGGGCACAGAAAGCCGCCGACAGTGGTGATGCCGATGCCTGCGCGCTGTTGGCGCAGATTAAAATCACCAATCCGGTCAGTCTGGACTATCCACAAGCAAAAATTCTCGCCGAAAAAGCAGCGCAAGCGGGCAGTAAAGAAGGTGAAGTGACGCTGGCACATATTCTGGTGAATACTCAGGCAGGTAAACCGGATTATCCGAAGGCGATTTCGCTGTTAGAAAACGCCTCGGAAGATCTGGAGAACGACTCCGCCGTCGATGCCCAGATGCTGCTTGGTTTGATTTACGCCAACGGCATAGGCATTAAGGCCGATGATGAGAAAGCGACCTGGTATTTCAAGCGTAGCTCTGCGATTTCCCGTACCGGTTATTCCGAGTACTGGGCAGGAATGATGTTCTTAAACGGTGAAGAAGGTTTTATCGAGAAGAACAAACAGAAGGCGCTGCACTGGTTGAACCTGAGCTGTATGGAAGGGTTTGATACCGGGTGTGAAGAGTTTGAAAAATTAACCAATGGTTAAGGTAGCCCTGATAAAACGCGTTAAACGTCGCATCAGGCATTGATGTCGGTTGATGTCGGATGCGGCGTAAACGCCTTATCCGACCTACAAAATCACGCTAAATCAGGCTATTGCGCTGTCTGGCGTAGGCCTGATAAGACGCGGCAAGCGTCGCATCAGGCATCCACACATTGCCGGGTGGATGTCCCCGGCAATCTTCAATTACTGATCCGCAGTCTTATCAAATTTGCCCAGCACTTCACGCTCGTAGGCCATCGCTTTTTTGTGGTCAAATTTGTGTTCCCACTTGGCAATCACCAGCACCGCCAGCGCATTACCTACCACGTTCAGCGCGGTACGCGCCATGTCGAGGATACGGTCAACACCGGCAATAAACGCCAGACCTTCCAGCGGAATGCCTACGCTACCCAGCGTTGCCAGCAACACCACAAACGACACGCCCGGCACGCCAGCAATCCCTTTCGAGGTCACCATCAGCGTCAGCACCAGAATGATTTCCTGCCAGATGGACAGGTCAATACCATACAACTGCGCGATGAAAATAGCGGCAATACTTTGATACAGCGTCGAACCATCAAGGTTAAAAGAGTAACCGGTCGGCACCACGAAACTGGTGATCGATGCCGGGGCGCCGTAGGCTTCCATCTTCTCAATAATTCGCGGCAGTACGCTTTCTGAGCTGGCAGTGGAGTACGCCAGAATCAGCTCATCTTTCAGAATACGAATCAGGATCCAGACACTTAACCCGCACAGGCGCGCCACAATTCCCAGCACTACCAGCGCGAAGAACAGAATGGCGAAATGCACCAGCAGCACCAGTTTCGCCAGTGGCCACAGAGAAGAGAAACCAAAGTTAGCCACCGTCACCGCAATCAGCGCAAACACACCCACTGGGGCATAGCGCATCACCATGTGCGTCACTTTAAACATGGTTTCAGAGATAGAGCGGAACACGGTCACCAGCGGTTCACGATGCAACGCAGGCAGAGAGGAAAGCCCCAAACCAAACAGCACCGAGAAGAAGATGATTGGCAGCATTTCGCCTTTCGCCATCGACGCCACAATGTTCGTCGGCACCAGCGACAAAATCGTGCCCATAATGCCGTGGGAACTGCTTTGGACTGCTTCCGTAGTGCTCTGATATTTCGAGATATCGACGGTCGCCAGCTGCGACATATCCACCCCGGCACCGGGCTGGAAGACGTTCGCCAGAGTGATCCCCAAAATGATAGCGATGGTGGTGATCACCTCGAAGTAGATAATGGTTTTCGCACCAATTCGCCCGAGCTGTTTGGCGTCGCCGACACCTGCGATACCGACCACCAGCGTGGAAATTACGATCGGCACAACAATCATTTTGATCAGGTGGATGAAGATATCACCCGCTGGAGAAAGCAAATTGACGACCAGCCAGTCGCGACTGTCGCTATGGTAGTGCAGGTAGCTTCCCAGGAGAATGCCCAGCACCATAGCAAACAGAATCTGCCAGGCCAGGCTGAATTTTATATTTTTCATATGAATGACTTCCTCAATGGAGCGCCGTTCCCCGTTCAGAAACGCGAGAACGTGACATACTGCCAGGGCATGAATTGTGTTGCGTTGGTTTGTAGATTTTTTTAACGCTTATGATCAGTATCATTTGCGCGGTATGTTGCGCAACCCTTTAACAACAGAGCTTTTCGCTGCATTAATGCATAATAACGCGAGTTTATGGCAGGATTAATGAATAACCATTTGTTATGGAAAGATTTTTATTTGTTTAATCTGCAATAATACTGATTAGTGATTATTTTTGGCATATGTTCATTCGATTATTTTTTATGCAGCTCAATGACATAATCTTCAACGCCGGATGATTAATCCGATCGCCGCTGTAGCAGTTTTGCCATATTAATCGACTCAACCAACTGTGTTCGGTTAACTCGCGGTGAGTTGAGATCCATCACTTTTTGCCATAGTTCGATGGCTTGCGCGTAGTTCGCCTGCATAAACGCATCTGAAGCCAGCAGCATCAGGGCGGTGATTTCATTACTGTCCAGCGCGAGGGCTTTGTCGATCATTGCGCGAGTCTGGGCGGTCATATGCTGGCTGGCCTGGTAATAAAGCACCGTCGCCAGCGCCGCATACAGTTCAGCGTTCTCACCACGTAGTTGCAACGCCTGACGGTACGCCAGCAGCGAATTGCTGTAATCGTTTTGCCACAGATAGTACTCGCCCAGTAACGCCCACTGTTCGCTGTTTTGTGGATTAGCGCGGATTTTATCCTGCAATGCCTGAAGCTGCGCTTCCGGGGTTGGCTGGCTGGCAAACTGATGCAGCGGATCGCGCTGACGCTGATACTCCGCACGTACCGCCTGCCATTTTGGGCTTAACAGATAACTGCCGATACAGAGAAATACCATCAAAATCGTGAGTGTTGTCAGCATTTTCACCGGTATTTGTGACTGTTTCATCGCTTCGCCCTCACTCGCCAGAGGATCAGTGCCATCAGCAGTAACAACACCACTGGCAGCGCCCACAACACCAGCGTCTGACCCGTTAACGGTGGGTTATAGCGAACAAAATCTCCGTAGCGTTCGGTCATCCAGCCAATGATTTCGGCTTCGTTCTTCCCCTCCTCCACCATGCTGTAAACCTGATGGCGCATACTGACTGCAACCGGCGCATTGGATTCCAGTAAGTTCTGATTCTGGCACTGCGGACAACGTAACTGGCTGGCAATATTTAACGCCTGTTGCTGTTGTTGCGGATTGGCGAATTGCCAGGTGTCTACGACCTGAGCGTGCGCAAAACAGGTAAATAGCAGCAGCAAAGTGAGAAGCCCTTTATTCATAGCGCTTCCTCCCCCGCCATCCGCTTAACAATGCGCCTGCAATCATCAACAATCCTCCCCCCCAGATCCAGCGCACACCGCTTTGTACATACAAACGAAAAGCGTAACGATCCGCTCCGGTTTTTTCACCCATGACCGCATACCAGTCATGGATGCCGTTCCAGCGAATTGACGGCTCCATCATTTGCTGACGACGAGCTTCGTAAAAACGCCGCTCCGGCGTTAATTCACCAATACGTTGCTGATGGTCAAACAGTGCCACTATCGCTTTTTCGCTGGTGTAATTGCCTTTGGCTTGCAGATCGAGGCGCTCAAAACGGAAGGTGTATCCTGCCAGCGTCACCTGCTGACCCGGCTGTAAATTCAGGCTGATCTCCTGACGGCTGACGCTGGAGACCACGATCCCCGCGGCAAATAACAGCACGCCCGCATGCGCCAGCAGCGCCGGAAGCTGCGCGCGTTTGCCAGAGACAAACGTCGCCAGCACAATCACCACCAGCATCAACAGACCAAACGGTAACGTTGCGCGGTTAAAATACGGTGCGCCAACGGAGAGGCGTCCCCAGCCCAGCAAGCCGTAAATCATCGGATAAAGCGTTCCCACCAGCACGATCAGTAGCACTGCGCAAAACAGCAACAGCGTAGCGAGAATTAACATTTCTCGCGATAACACCGAAAAACGCACCGCCGGGCCACCGTCCCGCGCTCGCCAGCCATACAGAGCCAGAGACGCAAGGCTAATCAGCGCAAACAGGCTGAACAACGGCACGGCGCGGACGTTATCCAGCGCGAACGCATGAACCGAAACCAGAATGCCAGAACGGACAATCAACGTCCCCAGCAGCGACAGCATCAGAGTAACGATCGCCAGCAGCAGCGACCAGTGGCGGAAAATCCCCCGCTGGCGTGTCAGGGATAAACTGTGCAGCAGCGCAGTGGCAGAAAGCCAGGGTAATAAAGAGGCGTTTTCCACCGGATCCCAGAACCACCAGCCGCCCCAGCCCAGTTCGCAATAGGCCCACCAGGAACCGAGGATGATCCCCGCCGTTAATGCGCTCCAGCCAGGTAGTGCCCAGCGCCAACAAATTCTGGCGCAGGCACCATCAAACTCGCCGCGCAGTAAACTCGCCAGCGCCACGCTCGCCGCCACCATCAAACCGCCATAGCCAAGGTAAAGCAGCGGCGGATGAAAGATAAGACCGGGATGTTGCAGCATCGGATTGAGATCGCGGCCTTCGATTGCTGGTGGAAATATCCGCACGAAAGGGTCGGACCACAGCACCACAAACAGTAGCAGCGCGGCGAGCATGAGAGATAAAACGGCTAGCGTCAGCGGAAATAGCGGATCGGTTTGCTGCCGATAATGCCAGGCAAACAGCGCGCTCCAGACGGAAAGCAACAGCACCCAAAGTAGCAACGAACCTTCATGACCGCCCCACACCGCCGCCAGTTTGAGTTCCCACGACAGCAGGCTGTAGCTATGTTGGGCGACATAAATGACCGAGAAATCGCTGATGAGAAAACAATACGTCAGTACGCCAAAGGCGAGCAGCAGGAGCGCGAACTGCGCCAGAATGCCGATGCAAGTGAGTCGCATCATGGCAGGCCAGCGCAACCGCACTCCCGCGAAAGTCGTCAACGGGGTCAACACGTTGACCCCGAGACTTAACAACAACGCCAGAAAACCGACTTCAGGAAGGAATACGTCCAGAAACCACCTCTTTTCTGGCTTACGCCACCGTCAACTGTCCGGCGTAGAGAATGAAAAAGCGCAGCATCAACACGCCGACCAGGCTGGCCCCACACGCCGCCAGCACGGCAGGAATGCCGGAACTGCGATTGACCCACGGTTTGAGCAACATTGGCACAATCAGCCCCAGCCCGGCGACACCAAGCCAGAACCACCACGTCCAGAAACCGCCCCCCAATGCCGCCACCAGCGCACGCACTTTACCGTCATCGCCCAGCGCCAGACCGACAAAAAACGCCACCAGCAGGAAGATTTCGCCCCATACCACAGGGATTTCCATACGGTGAACAAAGTGCGCTTCCGTGGAATGCGGATTTTTGCGCTGACGTATCGCCATGGCGATCAGCGCCACCGCCGCACCGGACGAGATGCCGGAGAAGAGGAACAGCACCGGCAGGATCGGATTATTGAGGAACGGATACGATTTCAGCGCCGACAGCAGAAAGCCGGTATAAGCCCCCAGCAGCACCGCCAGCACCAGCATCAATGTTTCCAGTCCGCGATGAACGGGCGTCAGCAGGCTCAGAACCTTTTGCACGATCCCCAGCTTCGGCAACCAGCGTTGTTGCAGGGCAAGCAAATCATGTTCAAAGATTTTCGCCAGCCACAGCACCAGCACCACCATGTAGAGCTGAAACAGCATCACCCCCATCGACATCACCGAGGTAAAACTGTAGTGGAACATCAGCTTCCAGAAGGTCCACGGCTTTGTCAGGTGGAAGACGAGGATCAACAGACCGAGGATCACCGCGCCAGGCCCGACAATCAGCGTGGTGCGCAGCAACGTACTGTCTGCACCGCCCGCCTGCGGGTAGAAGCGACGTAACAGCACGGCCAGCGTCACCAGACCGGCAGAAATACCAATCAAAAACAGGTAGATGGCAATCGGCCAGTCCCACACCAGCGATTCAAAATGAAATGCGGAAGTCTGCGTCATTGGCTCACCTCCCCGTATTTAAACGGCACGCGGTACAGCTTCGGTTTGGTTCCCAGCGCCAGCTTGTAGCGGTAAGTGGGCTTCTGGCGCAGCAGTTGTGAAATCTCACTGTTGGGATCGTCCAGATTGCCAAACGTCAGCGCCTTCGTCGGGCAAGCTTCAACGCACGCGGGTAACTTACCGGCCTGCAAATTAGTCTTGCGGCAGAAATCGCATTTGTCCGCTGTCTTCGTGACCGGATGGATAAAGCGCACGCGGTACGGACAGGCGGCGATGCAATACTGACAACCGACGCAGAGATCCGGATTAACATCGACAATCCCACTGGCGGCATCGCGAAAAGACGCACCGGTCGGGCAGACGTCAACGCACGGCGCATGATCGCAGTGCTGACAAGACTTACGGAAGAAGCGATATTTCACATCAGGAAATTCGCCCTGCGGCTCGCTACGAATAATCGTCAGGCGCGACACACCTTCCGGCACCTTGTTCACTTCCCGACAAGCATCCATACAGGCGGTACAGCCGATACATAACGACTCGTCATGCACCATGCCGTAACGCACCCCATTGATATTCAACGTTTTCGCCACCACGCGCCCTGCGGTGCCGCTGACGGCTGCCAGCACGCCGACGCCGGTGAGAAACTGGCGACGTGACCAGGTCATGGCTGCTCCTTAAGCAACGGAACAGACGCCGGGTTAAAGTTCGGATTGGTGCGCTGATCGCTGTGGCAATCGACGCAAATCTTAATCCGTCCTTTGTCACTTAACGTCTGCATCGTATCTTGCTGTGGATGCAGGGAATGGCAGCTGGCGCACGCCACTTTGGTTACGTGAACATCGTGCGGCCAGAACGCTTTTTGCAACTGTTCCGGCAGATGGCAGGACATACAAACACTGTTCTGCTCACCAACCTTGTACATCGGCTCGTTAAAGCGCATCACATCTTTCACCCCTTCACGGTGTTGCGGTGATGGCTGACCGTGACAGTTGGTGCAGGTGACCGGCAGTTTGTTATTCGGGTTGATAACGGAAGCATGTTTGCCATGCATACCTTCGGTATCTGGCTTATGACAGTCCAGACAGGCGGCATCCGGGTTACGCTGCTGGGTAACTTCGTAGCGATCACCAGATGCCTGCGCCGCAGGGGTAGCGGTAATTCCGTTCAGGCTCCACAACAGGCCCGACGCCAGCACCCCGGCAGTTAATAACGAACGTAATACGCTCATATTCACTCCATTGTGTTTTCCGCCCCTTGCGAGGCGGAACGGGGTTATTGGCTTAACAGACCGTTTTTACGTGCCTGTTCTTCCCACTGCGGGATCACCGTTTTGATGAAGTCCTGCTTCTCGGCCTTGATTTGTTCCATGTTCAGGCCAATGGCCTGCTGGGCTTTCTCTTTGGTCGAGATATCCGGGATCTGGATTTCATGGGTGATGCCTTTGGTCGCCAGCAGACGCGCCAGTTTGGTACGCGCATCCGCCGCTTTATCCATCGCCGTACCGAGCATCCGCAGACCTTCTTCCGGTGCGTGCATATGAATGCCGTGGGAAGCGATCGCCAGATCCCAACGCCACTGGGCATGACGGATATCGTCCTGAATCGGCTTCATTTCGGCTTCCGTCGCGCCTGCGTCCAGTGCAGCTTTCGCTTCGAAGTGAGCGTGAACCAGTTGATCTTCCACCTTGATTTTCAGGTCGTTAATCGACTGCTTACGTTCCGCGACCACTTTTTGCAAGGCGGCTTTGTCCTGGGTATGGCAGTTCGCACAAGTCTGGGCGAAGTTATCAAACGGATTACCAATTTTATGGTCGGTGTAGAGTTTGCCTTCGGCGTTCTGCACTTTTGGCATATGGCAGTCGATACAGGTCACGTTGTTTTTGCCGTGAATGCCCGCTGTCCAGGTTTCATATTCCGGGTGCTGCGCTTTCAGCATTGGCGTTTTCGACAGGGAGTTAGTCCAGTCAGAGAAGGCAATTTTGTCGTAATACTGCTCCATATTTTCGACTTTCATGCCGTCATCCCACGGGAATTTAACCGCTTTGTTTTTGCCGTCGAAGTAATACTCCACATGGCACTGACCGCAAACCATCGATTGCTGGTCGAAACGTCCGGCTTTCTCAAAAGGTTTACCAATGGCTTCCATCGCGCGAGCCGCATACGGACGGGAAAGGGTTAACTCCGGCTTGCCTTTGGCGAACTCTGGTGAGGCGGTGTTATGGCAGTCGGCACAACCTAAGTTGTTGACGATTTCCGGGCCGCCGCGCGCCCATTTACCGTGGAAGTAGCCATCTTCGCCGTCTTTCTGGATCAGACGCGCCACATCCGGGCTTTTACAACTCCAGCATGCCATCGGTAGCGGACCATCTTCGGCGTTTTTCGGCGCACCGGTACGCAGGGTTTCACGCACATCGGTCACAGCAAAAGCATGTCCACGCGGCTTGTTGTAATCGCGCGAGAAGGGATACCCCGCCCACAGGATCACCAGCCGTGGATCTTCCGCCAGCGCGTCAACACGCTCTGACTGTTCCGAGGTGGCTTTCCAGGAGAGATATTGATCGGGATGCTGTGGGGCAAAGGTTTCATTCTTCGCTTCCACAGTTACAGGTTTCGCGGGAGCGGCCGTTTGTTCAGCGTGAACAGAAGTGAAAAAGAAAAAAGGAATCAACAAGCTGAAGATACGGCGTGCGTTTATTTTTATCCTTGTCATAGGGGCTTTATCCAAATTTTGCCATTGAGGCAATGGCAGTTTTTATTGTTTTTTCATGACAGTAACCGCACATACACTGTCATGACATTGCTCGCCCCTATGTGTAACAAATAACCACACTGTGAATGTTGTCTTTAATCAATTGTAAGTGCATGTGAAATACCACTTTAGAGTTAGTCGATAATTTCCTCCATTTCAAACACATGCATAACTGCATGTTCCAGAAAGAAAATGCCAACTTTTGTTGCTGTCCTTCAAAAATAATCCTGTCGTTTATTTGCACAATTCTACTTTTGCGTGATCTGCCGCCCAAATACTAAACAAAACTGCCAATACCCCTACATTTAACGCTTATGACACATATTATTAACATCCTACAAGGAGAACAAAAGCATGAGCCAAATACACAAACACACCATTCCTGCCAACATCGCAGACCATTGCCTGATAAGCCCTCAGCAGTACGAGGCGATGTACCAACAATCAATTAACGCACCAGATACCTTTTGGGGCGAACAGGGAAAAATTCTCGACTGGATCAAACCGTACCAGAAGGTGAAAAACACCTCCTTTGCCCCCGGTAATGTGTCCATTAAATGGTACGAGGACGGCACGCTGAATCTGGCGGCAAACTGCCTTGACCGCCATTTGCAAGAAAACGGCGATCGTACCGCCATCATCTGGGAAGGCGATGACGCCAGTCAGAGCAAACATATCAGCTATAAAGAGCTGCACCGCGACGTCTGCCGCTTCGCCAATACCCTGCTCGAGCTGGGCATTAAAAAAGGTGACGTAGTCGCGATTTATATGCCGATGGTGCCGGAAGCCGCAGTCGCGATGCTGGCCTGCGCCCGCATTGGCGCGGTGCATTCGGTGATTTTCGGCGGCTTCTCGCCGGAAGCCGTTGCCGGACGCATCATCGATTCTAACTCACGGTTGGTGATCACTTCCGACGAAGGTGTGCGCGCCGGGCGCAGTATTCCGCTGAAGAAAAACGTTGATGACGCGCTGAAAAACCCGAACGTCACTAGCATTGAACATGTGGTGGTACTGAAGCGTACTGGCGGGAAAATTGACTGGCAGGAAGGGCGCGACCTGTGGTGGCACGACCTGGTTGAGCAAGCCAGCGATCAGCATCAGGCGGAAGAGATGAACGCCGAAGATCCGCTGTTTATTCTCTACACCTCCGGTTCTACCGGTAAGCCGAAAGGCGTGCTGCACACTACCGGCGGTTATCTGGTGTACGCGGCGCTGACCTTTAAATATGTCTTTGATTATCATCCGGGCGATATCTACTGGTGTACCGCTGATGTGGGCTGGGTTACCGGACACAGTTATTTGCTGTACGGCCCGCTGGCCTGCGGTGCGACCACGCTGATGTTTGAAGGCGTTCCCAACTGGCCGACGCCTGCCCGTATGGCGCAGGTGGTGGATAAGCATCAGGTCAATATTCTTTACACCGCGCCAACGGCGATTCGCGCGCTGATGGCGGAAGGCGATAAAGCGATTGAAGGTACCAACCGTTCGTCGCTACGTATCCTCGGTTCCGTGGGCGAGCCAATTAACCCGGAAGCGTGGGAGTGGTACTGGAAGAAGATCGGCAACGAGAAATGCCCGGTGGTCGATACCTGGTGGCAGACCGAAACTGGCGGTTTCATGATTACGCCGCTGCCTGGGGCGACCGAACTGAAAGCCGGTTCTGCGACGCGTCCGTTTTTCGGCGTGCAACCGGCGCTGGTGGATAACGAAGGTAATCCACAAGAAGGTGCCGCTGAAGGCAGTCTGGTGATCACCGACTCCTGGCCGGGTCAGGCGCGTACGCTGTTTGGCGATCACGAACGTTTTGAACAGACCTACTTCTCCACCTTCAAAAATATGTATTTCAGCGGCGACGGCGCGCGTCGCGATGAAGATGGCTATTACTGGATCACCGGGCGCGTGGACGACGTGCTGAACGTCTCTGGTCACCGTCTGGGGACGGCAGAGATTGAGTCGGCGCTGGTGGCGCATCCGAAAATTGCCGAAGCCGCTGTGGTCGGTATTCCGCACAATATTAAAGGTCAGGCGATCTACGCCTACGTCACGCTTAATCACGGGGAGGAACCGTCACCAGAACTGTACGCAGAAGTCCGCAACTGGGTGCGTAAAGAGATTGGCCCGCTGGCGACGCCAGACGTGCTGCACTGGACCGACTCCCTGCCTAAAACCCGCTCCGGCAAAATTATGCGCCGTATTCTGCGCAAAATTGCGGCGGGCGATACCAGCAACCTGGGCGATACCTCGACGCTTGCCGATCCTGGCGTGGTCGAGAAGCTGCTTGAAGAGAAGCAGGCTATCGCGATGCCATCGTAACCCACAATTGCCGATGCGAGTCGGTAACGGTTTGTAGGCCTGATAAGACGCGACCGCGGCGCATCAGGCGTTGATTGCCGGATGCGGCGTAAACACCTTATCCGGCCTACATTCGGCAACAGTTGTAGGCCTGATAAGACGCGACAGCGTCGCATCCGGCGTTGATTGCCGGATGCGGCGAAACGCCTTATCCGGCCTACATTTGGCAACAGTTGTAGGCCTGATAAGACGCGACCGCGGCGCATCAGGCGTTGATTGCCGGATGCGGCGTAAACGCCTTATCCGGCCTACATTCGGCAACGGCTGTAGGCCTGATAAGACGCGACAGCGGCGCATCAGGCGTTGATTGCCGGATGCGGCGTAAACGCCTTATCCGGCCTACATTCGGCAACGGCTGTAGGCCTGATAAGACGCGACAGCGGCGCATCAGGCGCTGGTTGCCGGATGCGGCGTGAACGCCTTATCCGGCCTACATCTGGCAACGGCTGTAGGCCTGATAAGACGCGACAGCGTCGCATCAGGCGTTGATTGCCGGATGCGGCGTAAACGCCTTATCCGGCCTACATTTGGCAAGGTTTACCTGGGCGTTAACCTTCTCCCATAAGGGAGCGGGAATTAAAACAATCCCTACATTACCTCTGGAGAATCTGTGATGAATGGTACGATTTATCAGCGGATAGAAGACAATGCGCATTTCAGGGAGTTAGTCGAAAAACGGCAACGGTTTGCCACCATCCTGTCGATTATTATGCTGGCAGTTTATATCAGCTTTATTTTACTGATCGCCTTTGCGCCCGGCTGGCTGGGCACCCCGCTGAATCCGAACACCAGCGTCACACGCGGTATTCCCGTTGGCGTTGGGGTCATTGTTATCTCCTTTGTTCTCACTGGTATCTACATCTGGCGGGCGAACGGCGAATTCGACCGTCTAAATAATGAAGTCCTGCATGAGGTACAAGCATCATGAAAAGAGTTCTGACGGCGCTTGCCGCCACACTCCCTTTCGCAGCTAACGCCGCGGATGCTATTAGCGGGGCCGTAGAGCGCCAGCCAACGAACTGGCAGGCGATTATTATGTTCCTGATTTTCGTCGTGTTCACGCTCGGCATTACCTACTGGGCGTCAAAACGCGTACGTTCTCGTAATGACTACTACACCGCAGGCGGCAATATCACTGGCTTCCAGAACGGGCTGGCGATTGCCGGGGACTATATGTCTGCCGCCTCATTTTTGGGGATCTCCGCGCTGGTGTTTACTTCCGGCTATGACGGGCTGATCTACTCGCTGGGCTTCCTGGTGGGCTGGCCAATCATTCTGTTCCTGATTGCTGAACGTCTGCGTAACCTGGGCCGCTATACCTTTGCGGATGTGGCTTCTTACCGCCTGAAACAAGGGCCGATTCGTATTCTTTCGGCTTGTGGTTCTCTGGTGGTGGTGGCGCTTTACCTTATCGCCCAGATGGTGGGCGCAGGTAAATTGATTGAATTGCTGTTCGGCCTTAACTATCACATTGCCGTGGTGCTGGTCGGCGTGCTGATGATGATGTACGTTCTGTTCGGCGGCATGCTGGCGACCACCTGGGTACAGATTATCAAAGCCGTTCTGTTGCTGTTCGGTGCCAGCTTTATGGCCTTTATGGTGATGAAACACGTCGGCTTTAGCTTCAACAATCTGTTCAGCGAAGCGATGGCGGTACACCCAAAAGGTGTCGACATCATGAAACCGGGCGGACTGGTGAAAGATCCGATCTCCGCGCTCTCTCTGGGGCTTGGACTGATGTTTGGTACGGCTGGCTTGCCGCATATTCTGATGCGCTTCTTTACGGTCAGCGATGCCCGCGAAGCACGTAAGAGCGTGTTCTATGCCACCGGATTTATGGGCTACTTCTATATCCTGACCTTTATTATCGGCTTTGGCGCAATCATGCTGGTTGGTGCAAATCCGGAATATAAAGACGCGGCGGGCCATCTGATTGGTGGTAACAACATGGCGGCAGTTCACCTGGCCAATGCGGTGGGCGGCAACCTGTTCCTCGGCTTTATTTCAGCGGTTGCTTTCGCCACTATCCTCGCGGTAGTTGCGGGTCTGACGCTGGCAGGCGCTTCCGCGGTTTCTCACGACCTGTACGCCAACGTCTTCAAAAAAGGCGCGACCGAACGTGAAGAGCTGCGGGTATCAAAAATCACCGTGCTGATTTTGGGCGTGATCGCGATTATCCTCGGCGTGCTGTTTGAGAATCAGAACATCGCCTTCATGGTGGGCCTGGCGTTTGCCATCGCCGCGAGCTGCAACTTCCCAATCATTCTGCTTTCCATGTACTGGTCGAAGTTGACTACTCGTGGCGCAATGATGGGCGGCTGGTTAGGACTGATTACTGCGGTAGTACTGATGATCCTCGGCCCAACGATTTGGGTACAGATCCTCGGTCACGAAAAAGCCATCTTCCCGTACGAATACCCGGCGCTGTTCTCAATCAGCGTGGCATTCCTCGGCATCTGGTTCTTCTCGGCAACCGATAATTCAGCGGAAGGGGCGCGTGAGCGTGAACTGTTCCGTGCGCAATTTATCCGTTCCCAGACCGGCTTTGGCGTTGAGCAAGGCCGCGCGCATTAATCTCCACTAGCCTCTGGTCACCTGACCAACGGTAAAAAGGTGCGATGTACTGCACCTTTTTACCGATTACACCGCCAAAGCGTTATTGGTTCTCTTCAATCAACAACGCTTCCAGCAGATCGAGATCGTGTAGCAACTTTTGCAGCGTTTCGTTGCTGATCTCCCGCGTGGCGCGCAGGTGATAAAGTTCCGCACGTTCAGAACGCAACGCCGCCAGACGGAAGCGACGCTCCAGGTTCTCTTCCTGGACAGAACTTTCAACGTCGTTTCGGCCGTCGGCGCGACGACGCAGGTTACCAATGACGCGAGAACTGACCTCCGTAAGCAGCTGGTTGTCGATATTCTCTTCAGTGTCCGCCGCCAGTCGCTCTTCCATTTTCTGGATCGCCACAATCGCCACTTCTGCCGTTGCCGCGCGCGCAATGCGTTCCTCTTTCAACTGCTGAGAATGATCTGCGACTTCAATGTGTTGCAGCAGAACAGGCAGCATCACCACGCCAACAAACAGCGAGAAGAGAATGACGCCAGCCGCCAGGAACACCAGCTCATAACGCGCCGGGAAGACGTTGCCATCCGGCAACAGCAGCGGAATAGAGAGCACACCAGCCAGGGTGATAGCCCCGCGAACCCCGGCAAAAGACGCGATAAGAATTTCTCGTGTGGTCCACGAACCAAACTCCATCGGTTTCTTCTTCAGGAAGCGGTTACTGAACTTTTTCATCGTCCACAGCCAGCCGAAACGGACCAGCATGAGCGCTGCGTAAATCAAGATGATGTCGGTAAACAGCATCCAGATTTCGACGTTCGGGTCGATCTCTGCCGCCATCAGCGACGTCTCCAGAATGCCCGGCAGTTGCAGGCCCAACAGCAAGAACACCATGCCGTTAAAGACAAACTCCAGCATCGCCCAGGTGCTGTTCGCACGCAGACGCATCGCCAGCGGCGCACGGCGCATCACGCCTGAACGGGTGATGGTCATCCCGGCAGCAACTGCCGCAAGGATACCGGAAACGCCAATATGTTCGGCAATCAGATAAGAGGCGAACGGCAGCAGGAACAGCAGAACGATCTGCGTCGCGGGTTCATCGCCGCCCCAGCGGCTCAGGAAGCGCAGCGAGCGACCATATAGCCAGCTCACCACAAACCCCGCGAGAATACCGCCGATCGCGACTTTCATAAATTCGACCGTCGCACCGCCAACAGTGAAGATCATGGTCCCCATCGCGACTGCCACGGCAAACTTCAGCGACACCAGGCCTGAGGCGTCATTCATCAACGCTTCGCCCTGCAAAATGCCCATGATTTTTTTCGGTATTCGCCCTTCGCCAACAATCCCGGAGAGCGCCACGGCATCGGTCGGAGAGAGCACCGCCGCCAGCGCAAAGGCCGGAATTAGCGGAATGCCTGGCACCACCCAATAAATGAGGAAGCCAATGCCGACTACGGTGACTACCACCAGCGCCAGCGCAAGACCGAAGATCTCCCGACCATGTTCGAGAAATTCACGAGTCGGCGTTTTCCAGCCATCAGCAAACAGCAGCGGCGGGATAAACAAAACTAAAAAGAGTTCAGGATCAAACTCCACATGCAAACCAAACGTCGGCCACGCCAGTAGCGCACCAATGGCGATTTGCATAAGCGGAAGCGGGATCTGAAAGGGCATGACACGAGTGACCACCCCGGACAGCGAAACCACGAGGGTCATTATCAGTATGGTAAAGAAGATTTCCATGCGTTCCCTGTTTGCGATGTTTTATGGTTTGAGAAAGGCGCTATGCCTGAATTCTCAGTTTTTTCAGAATATCGCAAAAGCTCACACAATGTACGGAGAAAATAAAAACGGGCAGCCATTGCCACCCGTTTTCAGAATCTTATTAAAGATTAGATAGCCCAGCCACCCGCGTAGAAGGTCACCAGCGCCGCGGCGATAACAACCGTACCAATGTTCAGCTTACGCCATTCGCCAGAAACCAGACGCCCAATAACCAGGGTAGCGAAACCGATCATAATGCCGGTCACGATATTACAGGTCAGTACAATGAATACCGCCGTCACCAGCCCCGCCATCGCATCGACAAAATCAGCAAAGTCGATTTTCGCCACGTTGCTCAACATCAGCAGGCCAACATACATCAGCGCCGGAGCCGTTGCGTAACCTGGAACAAGGTAAGAGAGCGGAGAGAGGAACAGAATCAGCAGGAACAGCACGCCAACGGTGATTGCCGTCAGACCGGTTTTACCACCCGCTGCCGTACCCGCCGCAGACTCGATGTATACCGCAGCCGGAGCCGCCCCCACCAGGCCTGAGAAAACGCTGCTCAGGGAGTCGGTGGTCAGCGCTTTGCCGCCATCAATGATCTGCCCGTCTTTATCCAGCAGGTTCGCCTGACCGGCGACTGCACGGATGGTTCCGGTCGCATCAAAGACCGCAGTCATCACCAGCGCCAGTACGCTCGGCAGTACCACCGGATTCAGCGCGCCCATAATATCCAGGCTACCAATCAGCGAGTTACCATTTTCATCGCTCAATGACGGCATAGCGAAAATGCCGGAGAAATGAACGTTAGGATCGAAGATCAGGCCCACAATCGAGATACCGATAATGGTCAGCAGAATACCGCCCGGCACTTTCAGTTTTTCCAGACCGACGATCACCGCCAGACCTACCAGCGACATAATAACCGGGAAGGTGGCGAAATCACCCAGCGCAACCGGCAGACCGTCGAGCGGATTTTTAATGACCAGGCCAACACCATTCGCAGCAATCAGCAGCAGGAACAGGCCGATACCAATCCCCGTACCGTGCGCCACACCGTGTGGCAAGTTGCGCAAAATCCAGCTACGGATACCCGTTGCAGAAATGACTGTAAACAGCACCCCCATCAGGAACACGGCGCCCAGCGCGACCGGAACGCTAATATGCTGCCCCAGCACCAGGCTGAATGCAGTAAACGCGGTCAGGGAGATAGCGCAACCGATAGCCAGCGGCAAATTGGCCCACAGCCCCATCGCGATAGAACCAATTCCGGCAACCAGACAGGTCGCAACAAAAACTGCTGCTGGTGGGAAGCCTGCTTTACCCAGCATGCCCGGAACGACGATGACCGAGTAGACCATCGCCAGAAACGTTGTTAACCCGGCAACCACTTCCTGACGGACAGTGCTTCCACGTTGTGAAATTTTAAACCAAGCGTCGAGTGAACCGCCGGTACGCGCTGATGGCGTAGACATAAAAAACATCCCCTGAGAGTTTATTTTTCGTCAAGATGCGTGGCGGACAATCCCCTGCCAGCGAAACGTTATCTTCCTGCTTCAGGTTTGCGACAATGTGGGGCGTCGCAAAAAAGCAAACGTTTAGCTCCGCGCATACAAAACGGGTGGTAAAAAAAAGCAAACGATTATCCGGCGATCATAGCGGCTTTTTCAACCTAAGTTTGCTGCTTTTTTCCCTTTTCTTGTATTGACGATGAAAAACCAGGCAATTGATGCGCAAACGTTATCGTCGATGCGCAAAATTACGGCATTTGTAGGTAGCTTGTAGCGAAGGGTTGCAGTAAAAAATCGTGCAAGATGGCAAAAATATTGCGGCTAAAAAACGTCTTTTTGCACTGGCGAAGATACGGAGGCGGCATACAATTAAAGTATCAACACCAACCGGAACCTCCACCACGTGCTCGAATGAGGTGTGTTGACGTCGGGGGAAACCCTCCTGTGTACCAGCGGGATAGAGTGAAAGACAAAGACCGGAAACAAACTAAAGCGCCCTTGTGGCGCTTTAGTTTTGCTCGTCTTCCAGCAAACGCGCGCCAGTACCTTCTTCCCCTAAGCGGTCGCCCGGGTTACGCAACGGGCAGTCGCTACGCGAAAGGCAGCCGCAGCCAATACAACCGTCCAGTTCATCTCGCAGAGCCACTAAGGTATGAATGCGCCGATCTAATTCTTCTCGCCATTGCGAAGAAAGCTGCTTCCACTCTTTGGCGCTTAATGTATGCCCTTCAGGCAACACACCAAATGCTTCACCAATAGTCGCCAATGGAATGCCAATACGTTGAGCAATCTTGATAATCGCCACATATCGCAACACATCACGCTTATATCGTCGCTGATTGCCGCTATTTCGAATACTGGTAATCAGCCCTTTGCTCTCATAGAAATGCAGTGCAGATACCGCTACCCCACTGCGTTTCGCCACTTCGCCTGGGGTGAGCAAGGCTTTAATGCGGGGTAATTTCTTTTCCATAAATCGCTTTACCTCAAGTTAACTTGAGGAATTATACTCCCCAACAGATGAATTAACGAACTGAACACTGAAAAGAGGCAGATTTATGTCCCATCAGAAAATTATTCAGGATCTTATCGCATGGATTGACGAGCATATTGACCAGCCACTGAACATTGATGTCGTCGCAAAAAAATCAGGTTATTCAAAGTGGTACTTACAGCGGATGTTCCGCACGGTAACGCACCAGACACTTGGTGATTACATTCGTCAACGCCGCCTGTTACTGGCTGCCGTTGAATTGCGCACCACCGAGCGCCCTATTTTTGATATCGCAATGGATCTTGGGTATGTCTCGCAGCAGACCTTTTCCCGCGTTTTCCGTCGGCAGTTTGATCGCACTCCCAGCGATTATCGCCACCGTATCTAGAATTATTGCCCGCACATTAACTCATGTGCGGGTAATTTCCCTGTCCATTCCATAAACATTTGCGGCGGCATCGCCTTTGCAAAATACCAGCCCTGGCAATAACGCACGCCGCGTTTGCGCAGCCAATTAACTTGCTCCGACGTTTCTACCCCTTCCGCTATCGTTTTTAGCCCCAGACTGTGCGCCAGTTCAATGATGTGTTCCGCAATCAAATGGCTGGTTTTGTGCGTGGTCAGCGTCTCAACAAACGATTTATCGATTTTCAAAATATCGATATTCAATGAATTAAGGTTGTGTAAGTTGGAGTAGCCAATACCGAAGTCATCAATCGCAACTTCATAACCGGCCTGACGGAAAGCATGAATAATCGGCGTCATTTTGGTGACATCAAGAAACGCATGTTCAGTAACTTCAAATTTAATTTGCTGCGGACGCACCGCGTATTGCTCTATTTTCTGATTGGTTCGCGCAATTAAACGCGATGTATGAAAGTCGGAGGCCGACAGGTTAATAGAAACATAGCGATCGGCATGTGTTGCCAGATACGCCCCCAGATCGCTGAATACATTATCAATAACATAATCAGTGACTAACTCAATCATCCCCTCTTTTTCCGCCAATGGGATAAACTCTGCCGGACTCATCACTTGCCCCTGGCCACCTGGCCAACGTAGCAACGCTTCAGCGCCAATACATTTTTCTGTTTTGATATCGATAATTGGCTGGTAATAAAGACAAAGCTGTCTTTTTTCGAGGGCGCGTTGCAATTTGCGTTTGGGTGACTGGTACTCCTGGCTAATCCGCAACCAGAGTAACAGGAGTACCAGACTGCAAAAAATACCTGCGGGCAAAGCAAAGATAAGATGATTATAAAAATGAGCGATAAGACGTTTATTTGAAGTGGCAACAATGGCCGCTATTGGGCGTTTTGTTGAATGTACCATTGCATACAAATGACCATTTCGTTGCACCGTTAAATCATTCAGATGAATTAACGGAGTAAACGTTTCAGCCGAGGCCTGGTTGCTTAACGAAAAAAAGGTTTTCGTCACCGTATCATACACGCCCCATTGCAACGTCGGATCGTCAGATATCACCTCGCTCCAGAATAAAGGATTGATGACCGCCACATAATTACCCCGCTGCATATAAGTCATTTTATAACCGGAGAAAAAAGGGGTATCGCGGTAATAATAGATAGAAATGTCAGGGTCACGCTTATAATCCGCGGGGGCGATCATATATCCGTCAGCGGGAGCGATAAGCGAAGAACATAAAAAACGGTTATCCTGGGCATATATCAGTTCATTGATATAAAGATAGCCACGAATAATATTCAACATTCGCTTCTGATGATCCGGAGTACAAACTTGCCCCTGATAGCGTTCCGCTTCATCGCTCGCTGAATCTGCCTGTTGAATGACCAGTTCGGATTTATCCAGCGCCAGTTGGGCAAAGACACGAAGCTGATTGTTCACTTCTGATTTTGCCCAAATGAAGGCAATCCATAGTGACAGGATGATGGGAAGAAGTGCTACAAAGATAATGCCCGGCAACGCCAGCAACTTGTGTCGTGCACGATGACTCATTTCTATCAATTCCCTGTCTGGTTATAGCTGGTCATTGCAAGGTGAAAACCCTGGCCACCGACGACGTTAGATAAATCTTACGGTATAAATAGCACTTTTGCCTGATTTGAAATTGATACCTTTATAATCGTTGTTTTAATAAAAATAACACGCTGATATCAAAAAGAATTTACTAAAAAATGCGGGTCAGTCAGGAATGTACGATATTTTGTATTTCCACGACGCCACTGAAAAACCACAAAATAAGCACGCTAATAAAAATAGTGACTCTATCTGGCTAACAAACAACCAATTGTGATATAGTTCACAAAAATAATGAAACACACTAATTGTTTCATTTTGGTATTTTGTAAGCCCCATGATAGCCAGAGTGCATCACACCTCCCGTGAACAACACCGTGCTGTCCAGGGCATCGGTTATTTTCAGAGGAAATGTTCGATGGCTACCCTCACCACTGGCGTGGTTCTTCTTCGCTGGCAGCTTCTTAGCGCCGTACTGATGTTTCTGGCAAGTACGCTCAACATCCGTTTTCGGCGGTCTGATTACGTAGGGCTCGCGGTGATCAGTAGTGGCCTGGGCGTTATTTCCGCCTGCTGGTTCGCGATGGGACTGCTCGGAATCACCATGATGGATATTGCCGCAATCTGGCACAATATTGAGTCGGTAATAGTGGAAGCCACAAATCAGGCACCGCCACAATGGCCGATGATTTTGGTGTGATATGCAGAAGCCTCCATTATGGAGGCTTCTTTTTTATCCCTGGCAGATGCGTTAATCACCTACCTTAAAACAATATAATCTATTGTTTTAAAACAAAATCAGAATGGGATATCGTCATCGAAATCCATCGGCGGCTCGTTAGACGGCGCTGCCGGAGCGGACTGCTGCGGGCGAGACTGCGCGCCGCCGCTGAACTGATTGCCACCCTGCGGCTGCTGAGGCTGGCCCCAACCGCCCTGCGGCTGACCGCCACCGACGTTACCGCCTGCCGGTGCACCACCGCCCTGACGGCCACCCAGCATCTGCATGGTGCCGCCAACGTTCACCACCACTTCCGTGGTGTAGCGATCCTGACCGGATTGATCGGTCCATTTGCGGGTACGCAGCTGACCTTCGATATAAACCTGGGAACCTTTACGCAGATATTCGCTGGCCACTTCAGCCAGTTTGCCGAACAGCACAACGCGGTGCCATTCAGTCTGCTCTTTCATCTCGCCGGTCGCTTTATCACGCCAGGATTCGGAAGTAGCCAGCGTAATGTTGGCAACTGCGCCACCATTTGGCATGTAGCGTACTTCCGGGTCCTGACCCAGATTACCAACGAGAATAACCTTGTTTACGCCTCTGCTGGCCATGTTCATGTCTCCTGAAAAAAACGTTCTAATAAGTGTAAACGCGCGATTGTAGCATTACCAATAGCGGTTTTACTATGTTGTGACCTCGGTTCCGCTAAACAATTCTGGTCAAACATTGTTACATAGCGCTCTGGGTTTTGCATTCCAACACTGTATATTCATTCAGGTCATTCTGTGTCATAATTAACCGTTTGTGATCGCCGGTAGCACCATGCCACCGGGCAAAAAAGCGTTTAATCCGGGAAAGGTGAATGGATAAGATCGAAGTTCGGGGCGCCCGCACCCATAATCTCAAAAACATCAACCTCGTTATCCCCCGCGACAAACTCATTGTCGTGACCGGGCTTTCGGGTTCTGGCAAATCCTCGCTCGCTTTCGACACCTTATATGCCGAAGGGCAGCGTCGTTACGTTGAATCCCTTTCCGCCTACGCGCGGCAATTTCTGTCACTGATGGAAAAGCCGGATGTCGACCATATTGAGGGGCTTTCACCCGCCATCTCCATTGAACAGAAATCGACGTCTCATAACCCACGTTCCACGGTGGGGACAATCACCGAAATCCACGACTATTTGCGTCTGCTGTACGCTCGCGTCGGTGAGCCGCGCTGCCCGGACCACGATGTTCCGCTGGCGGCGCAAACCGTCAGCCAGATGGTGGATAACGTGCTGTCGCAGCCGGAAGGTAAACGTCTGATGCTGCTGGCTCCGATTATTAAAGAGCGCAAAGGCGAACACACGAAAACGCTGGAGAATCTGGCAAGTCAGGGCTACATCCGTGCACGCATAGATGGCGAAGTCTGCGATCTTTCCGATCCCCCGAAACTGGAACTGCAAAAGAAACACACCATTGAAGTGGTTATTGATCGTTTCAAAGTACGCGACGATCTCACCCAACGTCTGGCTGAGTCGTTTGAAACGGCGCTGGAGCTTTCTGGTGGTACCGCGGTCGTCGCTGATATGGACGATCCAAAAGCGGAAGAACTGCTTTTCTCCGCCAACTTCGCCTGTCCGATTTGCGGCTACAGTATGCGTGAACTGGAACCGCGTCTGTTTTCGTTTAACAACCCGGCGGGGGCCTGCCCGACCTGTGACGGCCTCGGCGTACAGCAATATTTCGATCCTGACCGTGTGATCCAAAACCCGGAACTGTCGCTGGCAGGTGGTGCGATCCGTGGCTGGGATCGCCGCAACTTCTATTACTTCCAGATGCTGAAATCGTTGGCAGATCACTATAAGTTCGACGTCGAAGCACCGTGGGGCAGCCTGAGCGCGAACGTGCATAAAGTGGTGCTGTACGGTTCTGGCAAAGAAAACATCGAATTCAAATACATGAACGATCGTGGCGATACCTCCATTCGTCGTCATCCGTTCGAAGGCGTGCTGCACAATATGGAGCGCCGTTATAAAGAGACGGAATCCAGCGCGGTACGCGAAGAGTTAGCCAAGTTTATCAGCAATCGCCCGTGTACCAGCTGCGACGGAACACGTCTGCGTCGGGAAGCGCGCCACGTGTATGTCGAGAATACGCCGCTGCCTGCTATCTCCGACATGAGCATTGGTCATGCGATGGAGTTTTTCAACAATCTCAAACTCGCTGGTCAGCGGGCGAAGATTGCGGAAAAAATCCTCAAAGAGATTGGCGATCGTCTGAAATTCCTCGTTAACGTCGGCCTGAATTACCTGACACTTTCCCGCTCGGCAGAAACACTTTCCGGCGGTGAAGCCCAGCGTATCCGTCTGGCGAGCCAGATTGGCGCGGGCCTGGTTGGTGTGATGTACGTGCTGGACGAACCGTCTATCGGCCTGCACCAGCGCGATAACGAGCGCCTGTTGGGTACGCTTATCCATCTGCGCGATCTCGGTAATACCGTGATTGTGGTGGAGCACGACGAAGACGCGATTCGCGCCGCTGACCACGTTATCGACATTGGCCCGGGCGCGGGTGTACACGGTGGTGAAGTGGTCGCGGAAGGTCCGCTGGAAGCGATTATGGCCGTGCCGGAGTCGTTGACCGGGCAGTACATGAGCGGCAAACGCAAGATTGAAGTGCCGAAGAAACGCGTTCCGGCGGATCCGGAAAAAGTGTTGAAGCTGACAGGCGCGCGTGGCAACAACCTGAAAGACGTGACGCTGACACTGCCAGTCGGTCTGTTTACCTGCATTACAGGTGTTTCAGGTTCCGGTAAATCGACGCTGATTAACGACACGCTGTTCCCGATTGCCCAACGCCAGTTGAACGGCGCGACCATCGCCGAACCGGCACCGTATCGCGATATTCAGGGACTTGAGCATTTCGATAAAGTCATCGATATCGACCAAAGCCCGATTGGTCGTACTCCGCGTTCTAACCCGGCGACCTATACCGGCGTGTTTACGCCTGTACGTGAACTGTTTGCGGGCGTACCGGAATCCCGCGCGCGCGGTTATACGCCAGGACGTTTCAGCTTTAACGTCCGTGGCGGTCGTTGCGAAGCCTGTCAGGGCGATGGCGTGATCAAAGTGGAGATGCACTTCCTGCCGGATATCTACGTGCCGTGCGACCAGTGCAAAGGTAAACGCTATAATCGTGAAACGTTGGAGATTAAGTACAAAGGCAAAACCATCCACGAAGTGTTGGATATGACCATCGAAGAAGCGCGTGAGTTCTTCGATGCCGTACCGGCGCTGGCGCGTAAGCTGCAAACGTTGATGGACGTTGGCCTGACGTATATCCGCCTCGGGCAGTCCGCAACCACGCTTTCCGGCGGTGAAGCCCAGCGCGTGAAGCTGGCGCGTGAGCTGTCAAAACGCGGCACCGGGCAGACGCTGTATATTCTCGACGAGCCGACCACCGGTCTGCACTTCGCCGATATTCAGCAACTGCTCGACGTGCTGCATAAACTGCGCGATCAGGGCAACACCATTGTGGTGATTGAGCACAATCTCGACGTGATCAAAACCGCCGACTGGATTGTCGACCTGGGACCAGAAGGCGGTAGCGGTGGCGGTGAAATCCTCGTCTCCGGTACGCCAGAAACCGTCGCGGAGTGCGAAGCATCACACACGGCACGCTTCCTCAAGCCGATGCTGTAATCGTTAAGGCCGCTTTCTGAGCGGCCTCAGATTATTAACAAAGTGCGCTTTGTTCTTGCCGGATGCGGTGTGAACGCCTTATCCGGCCTACAAAAACATGCAATTTCAATATATTGCAGGGATTACGTAGGCCTGATAAGCGTAGCGCATCAGGCAATTTTGCGTTTGTCATCATTCTCAGGCCGCTTGCTGAACGGCCTCAGATTATTAACAAAGTGCGCTTTGTTCTTGCCGGATGCGGCGTGAATGCCTTATCCGACCTACATAAACATGCAATTTCAATATATTGCAGGGATTACGTAGGCCTGATAAGCGTAGCGCATCAGGCAATTTTGCGTTTGTCATCATTCTCAGGCCGCTTGCTGAACGGTCTTTTCCTTTCAGAGTTGCACCAGCAATTTACGTTTTTCTTCCGGCAGCAAATTCACCGCCTGCTGATACGACGCATCGACCAGATAATAGATTTGCGAATCCGGCAACGAGCCGTCGAGATATACGGTGCTCCAGTGCGCTTTGTTCAGATGCCGACTGGGACGCACATCGCTATGCTGCTGTCGCAAAAGCTCGGCCAGCGCAGGGCTGGTTTTCAGCGAAACCGCTGGGCGATTTTCCACTTCTTTCACCATCGCAAACAGCACATCTTCCACTTTGATTTGCGTTGCTTTCCAGTCACTATGCACACTCTGTTCTGCGCCTGGTTTTGCCATGCAATATTGTAGCAACTCCGAAATGGTCATTTTTTACTCCCCTTGTAGTGTCGCGATAATGCGACGCGAACCGCCGTGGATGCGATGTTCCCCAAGCCATATTCCCTGCCAGGTGCCGGTCTGAATACGCCCCTGATGCACTGGCAATACGAGCGATACCCCCAGCATCGAGGATTTGATATGAGAAGGCATATCGTCTGCCCCTTCATAGTCATGCTCATAGTTTCCGTTGTCGGGAACGGTGCGGAGGAAAAAACGCTCCATGTCATAGCGTACTGTGGGGTCGCAATTCTCATTAAGTGTCAGAGAGGCGGAAGTGTGTTGCAGCAACAGGTGCAGTAAACCGACATTAACACGCGGCATATCAGCTAGTTGAGTCAGGATTTCATCCGTTACCAAATGAAACCCACGAGATTTAGCGCTAAGCGTGAGCGTCTTTTGAAACCACATGTGCTGCTCCTTGATAAAACTCTCTTAATCAGTTTGCAGCAAGACAGCGAAAGGATAAAGGTGTGATTAAAAAAACAGCATTCGGGAGAGTCAGGCGCTCTCCCGACTTATCAGTATTCTGAATTGATGATCACCTCTTCATCGAATGCACCCGCTTGTGGCAAGGGTTTGTAGGTAGAGTTAGAGGCTCGCAGAATGCGGATGCCACGGATGCCAACATCACGCGCAGCGGTAATATCGTTATCGGAATCACCATAAAAAATTCGGATATTTTTATCCTGTAGCCACTGCGTTTTTGTATTTTGTTCTGCTTTATCGCCCGCAAAAATCACCGGGTTCATACTGGTTGCAGGAATGTGAAAGTCATCAGCTAGCGTTTTTGACACTGTTTCAGTTTTCGTAGGGCTACGACCTGTCACAAAGAAAATGGTGTCGCCACGGCGGACATGCATATCAATTAGCTGACGCGCGACCTCTTTTGGAATACTGAATTCATCCCAACCGTTGTTCATCTTTTCCCAGAATGCCGGGTTTTTTAGATAATCTTCGCTTTCTGGCGAGAACGTTTTTTTGCCGCGCCAGAATCCAGGGCTAGAAAACAGAACAGTGTCATCAATATCAAACCCAACTGCCATCTGTGGGCGTCCTGCCAGACTGTTTTCAATTTGGGCGACTGAAACCCAATGAATTGGCGCCTGTTCAGCGAGTTTGGCTACGTTAGTACCCGGATTAAGCGGTGAAGGTGATGAGGCCAGGGCAACAGCGGAACTGTTTAGAGCGAACAATAAGCAAACAGCACTCAATGCCTGTGTGATCTTGCGCATATTTTTCCCTAAATAGTCAGTAAGTTAAAACTTTTTATTGTGAGATTTGTTGAAAAAACCATCTGACCATAACGCCAGCAGCGGGGGAAAGGAAGGATTATCTGCGGTTTTGTTAGAGAAAGGGAGCAGGATCACATGAGAGAAGTTCGTGTTTTTTAATAGCTTAATGTCTATCCATGGAGTAGGTATATCCATTTAGTCCGTGGTTAATATCGCTTACCAGAAGTGAGCGGCTTTATATGAGGGGTAGAATATTTCCTTCTCTCTATTCTCAATGATACTAATTATATCAACAAGTTAAAATTGAGCAGGCGGCTGTTCAACCACCTGCTAACGACATTACATCACTGCTGCAAACGCCTTCGCCACGCGATGCACATTTTGCGCATTAAGTCCGGCAACACACATGCGGCCGCTGGCAATCAGGTAAACACCAAACTCTTCACGCAGTCGGTCAACCTGAGCAGCGCTTAAACCGGTATAGCTGAACATGCCGCGCTGCTTAAGCAGATAATCAAAATTGCGTTCTGGCATCTCTTTACTCAATACCTTCACCAGTTCCTGACGCATCGCCAGAATACGGGTACGCATTTCTTCCACTTCTGCCAGCCAGCTAGCTTTTAACGCCGCATCATTCAGCACCGTAGCCACCACCTGCGCACCAAAATTTGGCGGGCTGGAGTAGTTGCGACGAACTGTTGCTTTCAACTGCCCCAGTACGCGGCCTGCGGCTTCGGCATCTTCACACACCACAGAAAGACCGCCGACACGCTCGCCGTAAAGGGAGAAAATTTTCGAGAATGAATTGCTCACCAGAGCAGGTAATCCGGCGCTGGCGATCGCGCGAATGGCATAGGCATCTTCTTCCATACCGGCACCAAATCCTTGATAGGCAATATCGAGGAATGGGATAAGCTCGCGTGCTTTGAGAATTTCAATCACCGCATCCCACTGGTCGTTGGTGAGATCGGCGCCCGTTGGGTTATGACAACAAGGATGCAGCAGCACAATGCTGCGGGCAGGTAATGTTTTCAGCGTCGCCAACAGGTCATTAAAACGCACGCCGTTAGTCGCTTCGTCATACCAGGGGTAAGTATTCACTTCGAATCCAGCCCCCGCGAATATTGCCACATGGTTTTCCCAGGTGGGATCGCTGACCCAGACGCCTGATTCCGGGAAGTAGCGTTTCAGGAAGTCAGCGCCTACTTTTAATGCCCCCGAACCACCGAGCGTCTGAATGGTCGCCACACGCTGTTGTTGTAGCACCGGATGGTCAGCGCCAAACAGCAGCGGCGAAATGGCATGGCGATAGCTGTTCAGCCCTTCCATCGGTAAATAAAGCGAAGCGCCATGAGGTTGTGCATTCAGACGCGCTTCCGCTTCCGCGACAGCTTTTAGTTGCGGAATAATCCCGTCTTCGTTGTAGTACAGGCCGATACTCAAATTCACTTTGTCGCTGCGAGTGTCTTCTTTAAAACGCTCCATAAGCGAAAGAATCGGGTCGCCAGCATAGGCGTCAACTTTTTGAAACACGCGATGGTTCTCCTGGTTTACGGGCAGGTGGTTAAAACACAATAAACCGGAAGATGGCGAAGATCGAGAGGATGTTCAGCGACGAACGGCAATTAGCAACAGAGTGAGACTCATGACAAACGCACAATCGCCAGATGCACGGCCTTTATAAGAGCCATGCGAGAAAATCAATTTATTGAATTTACAAGATATTACGTGCCGGATAAGGCATTCACGCCGCATCCGGCACAGACAATCAACTATTACAGAACGATTAATCCACGTATTTCATCGCGACCCTTGACGTCAGGCGCGTGATAAGTTCGTAAGCACTCACTTTTGTTATTTCTGCGATACGTTCTACGGGCAAACCTTCGCCCCATAAAATGACCTGGTCCCCGGCTTTATCCTGCGCCTGTGGACCTAAATCTACGCAGATCATATCCATCGCCACGCGACCGACAATCGGCACTTCACGACCATTAACCAGCACTGGCGTACCGGACGGCGCGGCGCGCGGGTAGCCATCGCCATAGCCCATCGCCACCACGCCAAGGCGGGTATCGCGCTCGCTAATCCAGGTGCCTCCATAGCCTACCGGTTCACCCGCTTTATGCTCACGCACGGCAATCAGGCTGGAGGTCAGAGACATCACTGGCTGGCAACCGAAATCAGCACCGGTGGAGCCATCTTCCAGCGGTGACACGCCGTAAAGAATGATGCCCGGGCGCACCCAATCAAAATGCGACTGCGGCCATAACAAAATTCCACCCGATGCGGCGATTGAACGCTTGCCGGGTTTGCCTTCGCAAAAGGTATTGAAGATATCGAGTTGTTTCTCAGTCGCGCCGCATTTTGGCTCATCAGCGCGAGCAAAGTGGCTGACAATATTCACCGGCTGACGGACGTTTTTACATTGCGTAAGACGTTGATAAAACGCCTCAGCTTGTTCCGGTAAAACGCCCAGTCGGTGCATACCAGTGTCGAGTTTCATCCAGACGGTAACTGGCTCCTCCAGACTGGCCTCTTCCAGAGCAGCGAGCTGTTCTTCGTTATGCACGGCGGTATGCAGATGTTCAGCGGAGATCGTCGGCAGATCGTCTGCTTCAAAAAAGCCTTCCAGTAACAATATAGGTTGCGTGATGCCCCCTGCTCTAAGCCGCAGGGCTTCTTCGAGACGGGCTACGCCAAAGGCGTCGGCATCAGGAAGCGTTCGCGCGGTTTCAAGAAGACCGTGACCATAAGCGTTCGCTTTCACCACCGCAACCAGTTTACTGGCGGGGGCCAGTTCACGCAGACGTTGCAAGTTGTGTCGCAGAGCGCGGCGGTTAATCACTACAGTTGCCGCTTGCATTTGTATTCCTTGATAAGTGTTTGCTTTAATTACCTAATACATAAAATAATTATTATTCGTCATCGTACTGCGGCCCCGCGTAGTTGTCGAAGCGCGACCATTGACCGTTAAAGGTCAGGCGTACCGTCCCGATTGGGCCGTTACGTTGTTTACCGATAATAATTTCCGCGATGCCTTTCAAATCACTGTTCTCGTGATAAACCTCATCACGATAGATAAACATGATCAAGTCCGCATCCTGCTCGATGGAGCCGGATTCACGCAAGTCGGAGTTGACCGGACGTTTGTCGGCACGTTGTTCCAGAGAACGGTTCAACTGGGACAGGGCCACCACCGGCACATTCAGTTCTTTTGCCAGCGCTTTCAGCGAGCGGGAGATTTCCGCAATTTCCAGCGTACGGTTGTCGGAAAGTGACGGCACACGCATCAGCTGCAGGTAGTCGATCATGATAAGCCCGATGCCGCCGTGCTCACGGGCAATACGACGCGCGCGCGAGCGCACTTCCGTTGGCGTCAGACCGGAGGAGTCATCAATATAGATGTTACGTTTCTCGAGCAAAATGCCCATCGTGCCGGAAATACGCGCCCAGTCTTCATCATCCAGCTGCCCGGTACGGATTTTGGTCTGGTCAACGCGCGACAGCGATGCCAGAGAACGCATCATAATCTGTTCCGATGGCATCTCCAGCGAGAAGATAAGTACCGGTTTATCCTGCAACATCGCCGCATTTTCGACGAGGTTCATCGCAAATGTCGTTTTACCCATCGACGGACGCGCCGCGACGATAATCAAGTCCGACGGCTGCAAACCGGCGGTTTTTTTGTTGAGATCGTCATAGCCGGTGTTTACCCCGGTGACGCCATCGTGCGGCTGCTGGAACAGTTGCTCAATACGCGCCACGGTAGCGTCGAGCACATCGGCGATGTTCTTCGGCCCTTCGTCTTTATTGGCGCGACTTTCGGCAATTTTAAAGACGCGGGATTCAGCAAGGTCCAGCAAGTCTTCACTGGTGCGCCCTTGCGGATCAAAACCAGCTTCGGCAATCTCGTTAGCAACTGAGATCATCTCACGGACAACAGCACGTTCCCGCACGATGTCAGCATAAGCGCTGATGTTCGCCGCACTTGGCGTATTTTTTGACAGCTCTGCCAGATAAGCGAAACCACCGACGCTATCAAGTTGCCCCTGGCGCTCCAGCGATTCCGCCAGAGTTATCAGGTCTATCGGGCTACCACCTTCCTGCAAACGCGCCATTTCGGTAAAGATATGGCGGTGCGGACGGGTGTAGAAATCGTCTGCCACGACACGCTCGGCTACATCGTCCCAGCGTTCGTTATCCAGCATTAAACCGCCCAACACCGACTGCTCCGCTTCGATCGAGTGCGGAGGCACTTTCAGCCCGGCAACTTGTGGATCGCGTTCGCGAAGCTCAGCCTGCTGTTTGTTGAAGGGTTTATTTCCAGCCATAGTGAATGGAGTTACCTGCTGTTAAAAAAGGACTAGAGAGTATAGCGAGAAACGGTTTCTCGCTACAGCATTTAACGCCCCCGTCTTCCGGTAGAAGCGCGAATTTGCAGGGTTGGGCGATAGACGTAATGGCTGAGCGGTGCGTCTGGCTGCGCAATACGCCGTAAAATTTGCTGCGCCGCCTGTTTCCCTAGAGCCAATGGTTCTACCGCAATTGTGGTTAACGGCGGGTTACTGTAAGCACAAGCCGCCACGCCATCATTACCAATCAACGAAATATCTTCCCCGGCAAATAATCCTCTTTCGCCTAGTGCCGACTCCGCGCCAAAAGCCATTAAATCGTTATAACAAATCACCGCTGTGGGTGGCGAAGGCATATCCAACAGTTGTTGCATCAACTGGTAACCGTTGGCCTGAGTCGGTTCAGCACGCAGCGAAAAAGCATCAGTGCTCCACGGCTGTAAATCATGATGGTTCATCGCCTCCAGGTATCCCTGATAACGCATATGGTGCGTAAGTCCCCCAATAAACACGATGTCTCTGTGCCCTTGTTGAATGAGATATTCCGTAGCTTCCCGGACACCTGCGTGGCTGTCCACGCCAACGTAATCGACGGGCAATTGTTGCCAGTCCAGAGGGCGCATTGTGATTAATAAGGGTGTGGAACTGTTGGCATAACGCTGTAAATCGGCTTCTGAGGTGCTGTTTACTGGACAGAGGACAATGCCCGCGACGTGGTGTTCCAGCAAGGTATCAAGTACCTGTTTTTGCCGATCGCTACGCTGGGAGGTATTGGACATTACGGTGATAAAACCGTGCTCCGCCAGCGTGATCTCAAGGCCCATTGTAAATTCAGCGAAAAAAGGGTTGGTCAAATCATCAATCACCACGCCGATAGTCAGCGATTTTTGCGAACGCAGATTGGCAGCAAAACGGTTATAGACATAGCCTAATTGCTCAATGGCTTGCTGGACTTTTTGTTGCGTCTCTTTTTTGATAAGCGGACTGTCGTTGAGTACCAGCGACACGGTCGATTTCGAAACGCCAGCCGCACGTGCAACATCGGTTAATGTTACCCGCTTTCTTCCTGTATCCGACTTCGCCATGACTACTCCAAACCCCCATAAGATCAAGGCATTTACTTTATCATAATCTCCTTTTACTCATGCGATCCGTTAACGCCATGGATCGCAGGAGATCGTCGTTTCGATCACAGATTCATACTTCCCTTGTTGTGTTTTTTGCACGCCAATCGTACAAATTACGCATAAATTAGATCGTTCCAATTAATTTATAATCACTATTATGTTGTTTTACATTGATATTTTTAATTATTTTTATATCGAAATAAGGAAATTATTATGTGCTCTGTACGCACGATCACTGCATCGGAAGCTGCAGATTTGATTGCTGATGGCGCAGTTGTCACCGTCTCCTCCTCCAGTGGAATGGGGTGTCCGGATGCCGTGCTGGCAGCAATAGGTGAACGCTTTCAACGTGCCGGACATCCGCAAAACATCACCAGCATCCACCCTATCGCCGCAGGTGATATGTATGGCGTAAAAGGCATCGATCATCTGGCGCAATCGGGTTTACTGGCAAAAGTGATCGCTGGCTCCTACCCCTCCGGGCCATCATCAATGACGCCTCCGTTAATCTGGCAAATGATCAATGACAACGCGATCCCCGCCTGGAATCTGCCTTCCGGGATCTTATTTGATATGCACCGGGAAGCGGCGGCTCATCGTCCTGGCGTGCTGACACAAACAGGCATGGATACCTATGTGGATCCCCTGTTGCAGGGCGGCGCAATGAATGAAAAAGCGGCGCAACAATCTCTGGTTGAACGTGTTCGATTTGCTAACGACGACTGGCTGTTTTTCCCCAGCATCGTGCCCCAGGTAGCGATCATTCGCGCTACCACTGCCGATGAACGCGGCAACCTGACTTATGAACATGAAGGGGCTTATCTTGGGCCACTGGAACAGGCCACAGCTGTTCGCAATAACGGTGGCATCGTAATTGCGCAGGTAAAACGGCAGGTTGCCGCCGGAAGTCTGAAACCAAAAGAGGTGCGTATTCCGGGTGTACTGGTGGATTACATCGTGATTGCGCCGGAACAAACACAAACCACGCAAACACAATACGAACCTGCCATTTCCGGCGAAATCAGTCGTCCGCTGTCCGCCTTTCGTTATATGGAACATGGCCCGGCGCGGGTTATTGCCCAGCGAGTCGCGCAAGAACTACAAAGTGGAGATGCGGTAAATATTGGCTTTGGTATTTCTGCCAATGTACCGCGTATTTTACTGGAACAAGGTCGCCACGGTGATGTCACCTGGCTGCTGGAACAGGGCGCAATTGGCGGAGTTCCACTACTGGAATTTCAATTCGGCTGCGCCTCTAATGCAGAAGCATTTTTGCCCTCTCCCCAGCAGTTCACCTATTTCCAGGGCGGTGGCTTTGATCTCACTCTGATGTCATTTTTACAAATCGGCGCAGATGGCTCAGTAAACGTCTCGCATCTGCCTGCCCGTCCACATGTCACTGCCGGATGCGGTGGGTTTATTGATATCACTTCACATGCGAAGCGCATTATTTTCTCTGGCTTTTTCAATGCCGGTGCCCAACTGCAACTGGAAGAGGGTCAGCTGCGTATCATTAAAGAAGGCAAAGCCAAAAAACTGGTACAGGACGTCGCCCACGTGACGTTCTCCGGCAAACGCGCAATAAGACTCGGGCAACAAGTGCAGTACATCACTGAACGCTGCGTTCTGGAATTAACACCAGACGGGCTACTGGTCACAGAAATTGCCCCTGGTATTGATCCTGAACGCGACATTCTCGCCCAAAGCGATGCCCCACTCCGTCTGGCAGACGATCTCAAGCTAATGAATCCCCACTATTTTCAACAAGGACGTCACCATGAATAACGGCACTATTGACCTCCAGCGCAACGGTTTCATTGCCACTCTGGTGATTAATCGTCCGGCGAAACTCAACGCATTAACCCCGGAGATGCTTGAACAGCTGCTGACACATTGCCACACGCTGGAAACGGATTCGGAGATCCGCGTGGTTCTGCTGACCAGCGCCAGTGAAAAAGCGTTTTGTGTCGGTGCGGATATTCATCGCTGGACCTCTCTTTCTGCACTCGATATGTGGCGCAACTGGATCCGCCGCGGTCATCAGGCATTTGACGCTCTGGCACAACTGCCACAACCCGTAATCGCCCTGGTGCACGGACTGGCTTATGGCGGTGGTCTGGAACTGGCTGCTACCGCCGATATCCGTATTTGTAGCGCCGAGGCTCGGATGGCGCTACCAGAAACCGGACTGGCGACAGTGCCTGGCTGGTCAGGAACGCAGCGGCTGACGGCACTGCTTGGGCGCTCACTGGTGAAAGAACTGGTATTTACCGGCGAACCACTAGATGCACAGCGTGCGCTGTCCTGCGGGCTGGTGAATCGTGTTGTCGCCAGGGAAGCGTTACACGACGCAGGCCTGCAACTGGCACAACGTATCGCCCAACGTGCTCCGGTTGCTGTGCAGATCGCCAAGCAAGTTATCGATGCCGGAGAAGGTATTGCTGTGGCCTCGACGCTTGAAGCGCTTGCTGGCGCTTTTTCCGCCACTACTGAAGATGCTCGTGAAGGAAGTCAGGCATTCGCCGAGAAGCGTCAACCACAATTTCAGGCACGCTGAAAGCCTCTTACAAGGAAAGAAAGATAATGAATATGACAACCTCTGTTCCCCAAACGCCTTCTTTATTTCGGCGAATAATGACAAAACTCGCAGCCTTTGCACCCGGCATCTTTCTTATTGGCTACAGCATCGGGACAGGCAGTATCACCACTATGGCGAAAGCGGGTGCAAACTATGGCGTCTCGCTGATGTGGGCGGTGGCGCTTTCTTGTATCGTTACCTGGTTTTTAATCCGTATTTATGGTCGTTATGCTTCCGTCACAGGTGAACGCGCGTTGACTGCATTTCGTCGCCATATCCATCCTGGCGTTGCTATGTTGTTTCTGATCGGGTTAACCGTTGCCGTGAGTGGTTCCATTATGGGGGTAATGGGCATTCTGGCGGATGTAATGGCAACATGGTCCACGACCTGGTTTAGTGGCGGTATCTCAGCACTCGCCTGGGCTATCGCGATGGTCATTATGATTAACGTGATGCTCTGGACCAACAGCAACGCCGGGTTCGACAAAATCCTCTCCGCGCTGGTTGGCATTATGGGGCTGGCGTTTGTGATTAATTTTTTCATTATGATGCCGCCGGTCGCAGATCTGCTGGCCGGATTTATTCCGTCAGTTCCCGATCCTGTTGCTGGCGATAACAGTACGCCATTTCTGATAATTTCTGGCATGGTGGGAACCACCGTAGCGCCAGCAATGTTTCTTATGCGCACGACTCTGGTAAAAAGTAATGGTTGGGGTGTGGACAATCTGCCTCATCAAAATCGTGATGCCATTGTCAGTGCAGGAATGATGTTCATCATCAGTGCGGCGGTGATGGCTGCGGCTGCGGGTACGTTGTATCAAACTGGCACAGGTTTAAATAACGCCTCGCAAATGGTCATTATTCTCGAACCTATTGCTGGCTCGGCTGCCGTGGGACTATTTGTTATTGGTATTGTTGCTGCCGGGCTTTCCAGTCAGTTCCCGAATTTACTGTTAACGCCCTGGCTGCTGGCTGACTGGCGTGATACCAGCAACGAAGTTAGCCCAGGTTACCGTATCCTGATGACGGTTATGTCTCTGCTTTGTCTGGTTGTGCCGCTGTTCCACGCACGCCCGGTATTGGTGATGATTGCCAGCCAGGCCTTTAACGCCATTATTCTGCCGCTGACTGTTTTATGTATGTTCTGGCTGGCGAACAAGCCTTCGTTAATGGGCGAATATCGTTGCTCACGCTGGGAAAACGTCATGTTTGTTGCCATAAGCGCATTTACGCTAATCATGGGCTATATGGCAATGAGCGGCTTAATCGAAAGTCTGATGAAATAGGTGGGACGCAATGATTGACGAAACGCTAACGGCGCTCACTGATATCAAAATGCCCCATTACTCACCGCTGGCTCAAGCCAGCGGTAGTATCGACCTTAACGGCGCCATTTTACCTGAGTACCGCTGCAACACGCTGGTGCTAGGCAGTGGTGCTGCCGGATGGCGAGCTGCCGTCGAGCTGAAACGGCAAAATATCGATGTAATGGTAGCCTCCAGCAAAGCCTTCTGGGGCACTTCCGCCTGTTCTGGTTCTGATAAACAAACTCTCCACACCGCCAATACCCGTGCAAATGGTGACCATTTTCTGGCATTAAGTGACACTCTGGCGGCGGGCGGTTCGATGGATCATGACACTGCCTATGTTGAAGCCGTCGGCTCAGTGAACACCTGTGAAGTACTGAAATATCTGGGTCTGGATCTGCCAGAAGATCTCTTTGGCGCAACGTTGCGTTATCAAACCGATCACGATGAGTTCGGTCGCGCCACCAGTTGCGGCCCACGAACTTCTCGCCTGATGGTTAAAGTTCTGGCTCTGGAGGCAATGCGCCTTAATATTCCTCTGCGCGATCACACAACGGCGATTCGTATCCTGACTCGCGGTGAAGGAGAAAACAGACGAGTCGTAGGGGTGATCGCCATCGATAAAACCTGTCGGGATAATCCCTGGCGAATGGTAGTAATTCGCTGCCAACATCTGGTTTTAGCCACGGGCGGGCCAGGTGAACTTTATCGTGACAGTGTCTATCCGGTGAACTGTTTTAGTGCGTTGGGCATGGCGTTGGAAGCAGGTATAAGGCTGGTGAATCTTACGGAGAGTCAGTTTGGTATCGGTACACCGCGCAGCCAGTTTCCGTGGAATCTTTCCGGTACTTACATGCAAGCGATGCCGCGCATCTACTCGCAGGACCACTCCGGACGTCAGTATAATTTTCTGGCAGCTTATTACCCTACGACTCGTATGCTGGCCTCCGCGATATTTCGCAAAGGTTACCAGTGGCCGTTTCACGCGGAACGAATGCTGGAATATGGCTCCAGCCTACTGGATGTCGCGGTGTATGAGGAGACACAAAAAGGGCGCGATGTTTTTCTCGATTTTCTGCGGGAACCCGAACCCGCAGCGGACGGAACGCCATTCAACCTGCGAGAGCTGGATGATGATGTCATCGACTATCTGCAACAAAATCACGCCCTGCTGGCGCAACCGCTGGCGCGATTAACACAGATGAATCCTCTGGCTATTCGCTTGTATCAGATGCATGGTCATGATCTCACAGCCTCACCGCTAAAATTTACGCTAAATAATCAACATCTTAATGGCGGAATTGATGTTGATATTTGGGGGCGTACATCGCTAACTGGTTGTTATGCTGCCGGAGAAAATGCCGGAACACATGGTGTGACGCGTCCTGGTGGGTCGGCGCTCAATGCCGGGCAAGTTTTCGCCCGCCGCTGTGCATTGCATATTGCTCATCAGAAAAGTCAGGACCTCCCTCTCGAGAGGCAACAAATTCTCAGCACGATTAATGAGGCGCAACAGTTCCTGAATCAGGGGCTGCTGCGCGACGACGTGCGAGAAACGATACAAAATACCATGAGCCACCATGCCGCAATTTTGTGTCATACACAGGGGATCAACACTGCCACGCAAACCATAGCAACACTTTGTGAAGATATTCGCCGGGAAGGCATTCAAAGCGATGAAAACAGCCTCGCCCAATCTTTCCAGTGGCGGCAAAGTGCGCAACTGGCGCTGGCTGTACTGCGCTCTTTACAATGCTATATCGAAAACGGTGGCGGGAGTCGTGGTGCCAGGGCTGTCTATGATGGCGAAGCCGGTATCGCACCGCAAACACCAGGTGGGCCGCTCCTGACCTGGCGTTTTCGACCAGAAAATCAGGATGCCCGGCAATACATGATTTGTGTTTGTCTGGAAGCTAATGATTGCCATGCCTGGATTCGCTTGTGCCGTGAGCGGGGCGTATTAACGCTAACCAACTTTGAGCGCCAGTGGCAAAACTGGATTGCGGCGACGCTGTTTCAATACTGACCAGAGATATTCCGGGTTGTGACCACAGCCCGGAAAAAATCCCCGCGCGGCCCGGCGACTACTGTTAGGCTTAAAACAGATATGTCGCTCAGTAAAGGAGTTTAAATGGCAACACGCATCGAATTTCACAAGCACGGTGGCCCGGAAGTTCTGCAAGCCGTGGAGTTTACTCCTGTCGATCCGGCAGAGAATGAAATCCAGGTCGAAAATAAAGCCATTGGCATTAATTTTATCGACACGTATATCCGCAGCGGCCTTTATCCGCCGCCATCGCTACCCAGCGGATTAGGCACAGAAGCGGCTGGCATCGTGAGCAAAGTCGGCAGCGGCGTGAAGCATATTAAAGCGGGCGATCGCGTGGTTTATGCGCAATCAACGTTAGGGGCTTACAGTTCTGTGCATAACGTCAATGCCGATAAAGCCGCAATTCTTCCCGCGGCGATCTCTTTTGAGCAAGCCGCCGCATCATTCCTGAAAGGCTTAACGGTTTATTATCTGCTACGCAAAACGTATGAAATCAAACCTGACGAACAGTTCCTGTTCCATGCGGCTGCTGGCGGCGTTGGCTTAATTGCCTGTCAGTGGGCAAAAGCCTTAGGGGCAAAACTTATTGGCACCGTGGGAACGGCGCAAAAAGCGCAAAGCGCCTTAAAAGCCGGGGCATGGCAGGTCATTAACTATCGCGAAGAGAATCTGGTCGAGCGGTTAAAAGAGATCACCGACGGCAAGAAAGTGCGCGTAGTGTACGATTCCGTGGGCAGAGACACCTGGGAACGGTCGCTGGATTGCCTGCAACGTCGCGGCTTAATGGTCAGTTTTGGCAACTCATCAGGCGCAGTGACGGGTGTGAACTTAGGCATTCTCAATCAGAAAGGCTCGCTGTATGTGACACGCCCTTCCCTGCAAGGCTATATCACTACGCGTGATGAGTTAACCGAAGCCAGTAATGAACTGTTTTCTTTGATTGCCAGCGGGGTAATTAAAGTGGATGTCGCAGAACATCAGAAATACCCGCTGAAGGATGCGCGGCGTGCGCATGAGATTCTGGAAAGCCGGGCGACGCAGGGTTCCAGCTTACTGATTCCATAAAGAAATTGGGCTTCCACCTGGGAAGCCCTTTCTTTTATAGTTCGGCTGTATGTAGGGTACAGCTCGATGAATTTGTTTGACGCGCAATAGTGACAGATTTGATTATCAATTCCTATTTTGTTCTAAGGATAAAACCTGAGGTTGTGATCATCCGCACAATCCCTTAGTAACGCCAGCGGTCATAACGCTGATATTTCGGCACTTTTGGCGCTTTAATCGCCTTGATCACCCACACTACCGCAATCGCCAACAGCAGCCACGGCAGCAGCTTAATCATCAATGCCAGCATACCGCCGAGGAACATAATGGCCGTCGCCACAACCAGCGCAGCGATAATGCCCAGCAATGAAACGCCAGTGACCATCAACATGACAAAAAAGCCAATCACAAAAAGTAGTTCCAGCATGATGTTCTCCCAAAAATGAAATCTCTTGCTGGCTTTACAAGAATCATGCCAGAAATAACATATTGATTTATCAACAAAACGCCACGCGTCGAAGCGCAGGGCGTGGTGAATTTGACTACTTTGTGGTGAAAAATTAACGCTTATCAGCCACCAGTTTGAGCGCATGTTCCAACACGTTAATGTCAGCGCCCGCTTTATGGGCATTTTCACTTAAATACCGCCGCCACTGCCGCGCGCCAGGAATCCCCTGGAACAGGCCCAGCATATGCCGGGTGATATGGCCCAGATAAGTTCCCTGGCTGAGTTCACGCTCAATGTACGGGTACATGGCGCGCACCACTGCCACCGGGTCGGCATCGGTATCCGAGGAACCAAAAATCTCACGATCCACCGCCGCCAGAATGCCTGGGTTTTGATACGCTTCACGCCCGACCATCACGCCATCCATATGTTGCAGGTGTGCTTTAGCCTCTTCCAGTGACTTGATGCCGCCGTTAATTGACATAGCCAGATGCGGGAAATCACGCTTCAGTTGATAGACACGCGGGTAATCGAGCGGCGGGATCTCACGGTTTTCTTTCGGACTTAAACCAGAAAGCCAGGCTTTGCGCGCATGGATAATAAACATCTCGCATTCGCCTTTGCCGGAAACAGTGTCGATAAAATCACAGAGAAATTCATAGCTGTCCTGGTCGTCAATGCCAATACGCGTTTTCACCGTCACTGGAATCGACACGACGTCGCGCATCGCTTTTACGCAGTCAGCCACCAGTTGCGCATTCCCCATCAGACAAGCGCCAAACATGCCGTTCTGTACCCGGTCTGACGGGCAGCCGACATTCAGGTTGATCTCATCATATCCGCGCGCTTCTGCCAGCTTCGCACACTGCGCCAGCGCCGCCGGATCGCTACCGCCCAACTGTAACGCCACCGGATGCTCTTCTTCACTGTATGCCAGGTAATCACCTTTACCGTGAATAATCGCCCCTGTGGTCACCATTTCGGTATAGAGCAACGTATTACGGGAGAGCAGACGCAGGAAATAACGGCAGTGTCTGTCCGTCCAGTCGAGCATCGGAGCAATAGAGAAACGGTATGCGGGATAAGCGGTTTGTGATTCTGCTGACATGGCGATTTTTTAAGCATCTGGTGAATTGGGGGCGCTACTATAGCATAACGAATATGCGATCAGGCAATGTGGCAGCTTCGATGCCCGGTTGTCGGCGTTTAAGTGAGAATTATGGTAAAGTAAGGACATTCTTAACCCCACTTTCGAGGTGCACAATGGAAAAGACCACAACGCAGGAGTTATTGGCGCAGGCTGAAAAACTCTGCGCGCAGCGTAATGTGCGCCTGACACCGCAACGTCTCGAAGTGCTGCGCCTTATGAGCCTGCAAGAAGGGGCTATCAGCGCCTACGATCTACTTGATTTGCTGCGCGAAGCCGAGCCGCAAGCCAAGCCGCCGACGGTTTATCGCGCACTCGATTTTCTGCTTGAACAAGGTTTTGTGCATAAGGTTGAATCCACCAACAGCTATGTGCTCTGCCATCTGTTCGATCAGCCTACCCATACTTCAGCCATGTTTATTTGCGATCGCTGCGGCGCGGTGAAAGAAGAGTGTGCGGAAGGTGTGGAAGACATCATGCATACGCTGGCGGCAAAAATGGGTTTTGCCCTGCGGCATAATGTGATTGAAGCACATGGACTCTGTGCGGCATGTGTGGAAGTTGAAGCGTGTCGTCATCCTGAACAGTGCCATCATGACCACTCTCTTCAGGTGAAAAAGAAACCTCGCTAAGAGGGCGTACATCCTTGTACACGTCGGGCAGGAGGGATCAATTACCAACGGTAATCATGGCGTTTTTCCCAGCTATCAACCTCTTTTTCTGCCTGATCTTTCTGGTAACCGTAACGTTCCTGGATTTTACCCACTAACTGGTCACGCTTACCTTCAATGACCGTCATATCATCATCGGTCAGTTTGCCCCATTGCTCTTTCACTTTACCTTTGAACTGTTTCCAGTTACCGCCGACTTCGTCTTTATTCATATTCAAATCCTCATCGTTAGGTGGTGAATGAGTGTACGCTCACTTTTCTTCTGAACGTGGGATTAAGTGTAGTCAGGAATTTGGCTTAGGATTATTTATTCAGAACTTTTAACCGTCATGTTGCTGAAAACCAGGTTCCATTACGCCAGTGACGACGCCAGATAACCGCCAGTGAAAGCCCGCGCAGCGCCAGAAAGACGGTTAACGCCAGCCATAAACCTTGGTTACCCAACCACGGCAACGTCAGTAGCGTCAAAGCAAACCCTGCTGCTGCGACTGCCATACTATTGCGCATTTCGGCAGCGCGAGTTGCGCCAATAAACATACCGTCCAGCAGATAACACCAGACTCCCACCAGCGGTAAAATAACCTGCCAGATTAGGTAGCGATCGGCCAGATTCTGGATCTGGGTTAACGACGTTAGCAACGCGATGATATGTTCTCCCGCCAGCAAATAAATCACCGAAAACAACAATGCCACGATCCCCGACTGGCGGCACGCTGCGCGCCAGACATCCAGTAACTGGCTACCGTCGCGCGCACCATACGCCTGACCGGAGTGGGCTTCAACCGCGTAGGCAAAACCATCCAGCGCATAAGCGGTAAAGGTGAGTAGCGTCATCAGGACCGCGTTGACGGCGATAATATCGCTCCCCAGCCGCGCACCAAGAACCGTTATTGCGCCAAAACAGAGTTGTAGCAGCAGTGAGCGCAGCATAATGTCGCGGTTAAGCGCCAGCAAGCGACGGAAGTTTCCTCGCCAGGCTGTTTTCAGCATTTCGCCGGAGATACCACGTAGTTTGAGGATTTTACGCACCATAAGCAGACCAATCAGCAATGTTGCATATTCCGCAATAACCGTCGCCAGCGCCGCGCCCTGCACGTTCATATGCAGCCCCATCACCAGCCAGACATCCAGCACAATGTTGAGGATATTGCCAACCACTAACAAAATCACTGGCGCGCGGGCATATTGCACGCCGAGCAACCAGCCGAGCAGCACCAGATTCGCCAGCGACGCCGGTGCGCTTAACCAGCGGATTGAAAGAAAGCGCCGCGCCTGTTCCAGAACCGCTTCGCTACCACCAACAATATGCAGCGCCAGCTCGATAATCGGCGTACGCAGTAACGCAATCAACGCTCCGGCTCCCAGTGCCAACAGCAACGGCTGCACCAGCGCACGCGCCAATGCCTGAGGATTTTTGGCACCATAAGCCTGTGCAGTAAGCCCGGTAGTGCTCATACGCAAAAACAGCAACAGCATAAAGAGAAAACTTGTCGCCGTTGCGCCAACCGCCACGCCGCCCAGATAAACCGGACTATCAAGATGACCAATGACCGCCGTATCAACCAGTCCCAGCAAGGGAACGGTGATATTGGAGAAAATCATGGGTAAGGCGAGATGCCAGAGTGCTTTATCAGATGAAGTGAGGAATGCCATGCAGACAAGCCTGATGAAGAGAGATGAAAAACAAACCGCGATGCCAGGCGGCATCGCGGTATCAGAGATAGATTACAGCCAGTCGCCGTTGCGAATAACACCAACCGCCAGCCCTTCAATGCTGAAGCTCTGCTGACGAAGGTCAACGACAATGGGTTTAAACTCGCTATTTTCTGGCAGAAGTTCGACTTTATTACCCTGTTTTTTCAGACGCTTAACGGTAACTTCGTCATCTATACGCGCGACAACGACCTGACCATTACGCACATCCTGGGTTTTATGCACTGCCAGCAAGTCGCCGTCCATAATGCCGATATCTTTCATCGACATCCCACTGACGCGCAGCAGGAAATCGGCATTCGGTTTGAACAGGGAAGGATCGACCTGATAATGACCTTCAATATGCTGCTGCGCCAGAAGCGGTTCACCGGCAGCCACACGACCCACCAGCGGCAACCCTTCTTCCTCTTCCTGCAACAGACGAATCCCGCGCGATGCGCCGGAAACAATTTCAATAACGCCTTTGCGTGCCAGCGCCTTCAGATGTTCTTCTGCCGCATTTGGGGAACGGAACCCCAAACGCTGCGCGATTTCCGCACGCGTCGGCGGCATACCTGTCTGGCTGATGTGATCACGGATGAGATCAAACACCTCTTGTTGCCTGGCCGTTAACGCTTTCATTCCGCCCCCTGGGTGTATATACAGTTATGCTGTGAGTATATACAGCAAAAGGTGATTTTGGAACCATAAACTACACAATAAACCAGAGATTTATCGAATTCTGGAAGGGTTATCCAAAATGCGACCATAACAGAATGCACCAGGTTATCACGGCGACGATAATCGCAATCAGCACCGCGGCAGAGCCCATATCTTTCGCCCGCCCGGAAAGCTCATGGTATTCAGAGCCAATACGGTCAACCACCGCTTCGATGGCACTATTGAGAATTTCCACAATCATCACCAGCATGACAGAACTAATAAGCAATACTCGGGTTATTGCATCCACATCCAGCCAACAGGCAATAACCACTGCCAACAATACCGCGACACCTTCCTGACGGAATGCCGCTTCGTTGATCCATGCGGCACGTAAACCTTTCCAGGAATAGCCAGCAGCTTTGATAATTCGGGTGAATCCAGTGGTATTATTGGCCATCGAAAGAACCTTTTTACATTATGAGCGTCAATATCAGTGTACCGTTGAATCCGAAGATTACGGTTAGCGTAACGTCGCGCGAAACATGAGCGGATACCACAGAATTTCCCATGACTTTCTGCTATCCTTCCCGCGCATTTGCATTATTAACCAGAGGCTTTACATCGTTTATGTCCGGCTGGCCACGAATTTACTACAAATTACTGAATTTACCATTAAGCATCCTGGTAAAAAGCAAGTCTATTCCGGCAGATCCTGCCCCGGAACTGGGACTGGATACCTCTCGTCCAATTATGTACGTTTTACCGTACAACTCAAAAGCGGATTTGCTGACGTTGCGCGCCCAGTGCCTGGCGCACGACCTGCCTGACCCATTAGAGCCGCTGGAAATAGACGGCACGCTACTGCCGCGCTATGTGTTTATTCATGGCGGGCCGCGTGTTTTCACCTATTACACACCGAAAGAAGAGTCTATTAAGCTTTTCCACGACTATCTCGATCTGCACCGTAGCAACCCGAATCTGGATGTGCAAATGGTGCCAGTATCGGTGATGTTTGGTCGTGCGCCAGGGCGTGAAAAAGGTGAAGTTAACCCGCCACTGCGCATGCTCAACGGCGTACAGAAATTTTTCGCCGTGCTATGGCTCGGTCGCGACAGTTTTGTGCGCTTCTCTCCGTCAGTTTCGCTGCGCCGTATGGCGGATGAACACGGCACGGATAAAACTATCGCTCAGAAACTGGCACGCGTGGCGCGTATGCACTTTGCCCGCCAGCGTCTGGCTGCCGTGGGGCCACGCCTGCCAGCTCGTCAGGATCTGTTTAACAAGCTGCTCGCCTCCCGCGCCATTGCCAAAGCGGTAGAAGACGAAGCGCGGAGCAAAAAAATCTCCCATGAAAAAGCGCAGCAGAATGCTATTGCACTGATGGAAGAGATTGCGGCGAACTTCTCTTACGAGATGATCCGCCTGACTGACCGTATTCTGGGCTTCACCTGGAACCGACTTTATCAGGGCATCAACGTCCATAACGCCGAGCGCGTTCGCCAGTTGGCCCACGACGGTCATGAGCTGGTGTATGTTCCTTGCCACCGCAGCCACATGGACTACCTGCTGCTTTCTTACGTGCTGTATCACCAGGGGCTGGTGCCGCCGCATATCGCCGCCGGGATCAACCTGAATTTCTGGCCTGCCGGGCCGATTTTCCGCCGTCTGGGTGCGTTCTTTATTCGCCGCACGTTTAAAGGCAATAAGCTCTATTCTACGGTTTTCCGTGAGTATCTCGGCGAACTGTTCAGCCGTGGTTATTCCGTCGAGTACTTTGTGGAAGGCGGTCGTTCGCGTACAGGCCGTTTGCTGGACCCGAAAACCGGTACGCTGTCGATGACCATTCAGGCGATGCTGCGTGGCGGCACTCGTCCGATTACGCTGATTCCGATCTACATCGGTTATGAGCACGTCATGGAAGTGGGTACTTACGCCAAAGAACTCCGCGGCGCAACGAAAGAGAAAGAGAGCCTGCTGCAGATGCTGCGCGGTTTAAGCAAGCTGCGTAATCTCGGTCAGGGCTATGTCAACTTCGGTGAACCAATGCCGTTGATGACCTACCTTAACCAGCACGTGCCAGACTGGCGTGAATCTATCGACCCCATCGAAGCGGTGCGTCCGGCCTGGTTAACGCCGACGGTCAATAACATTGCTGCCGATCTGATGGTACGCATTAACAACGCAGGCGCGGCAAACGCCATGAACCTGTGCTGTACTGCGCTTCTGGCGTCACGTCAGCGCTCACTCACCCGCGAGCAGTTAACCGAGCAACTCAACTGCTATCTGGATTTGATGCGCAACGTGCCTTACTCCACGGACTCTACCGTTCCTTCAGCCAGCGCCAGCGAGCTTATCGATCACGCGCTGCAAATGAACAAGTTTGAAGTTGAGAAAGACACTATCGGCGACATCATCATTCTGCCGCGCGAGCAAGCGGTGCTGATGACCTACTATCGCAACAACATTGCGCATATGTTGGTGCTGCCTTCGCTGATGGCGGCAATTGTCACCCAGCATCGCCACATCTCCCGCGACGTTTTGATGGAGCACGTCAATGTGCTTTACCCAATGCTGAAAGCGGAGCTGTTCCTGCGCTGGGATCGCGACGAGTTGCCGGACGTTATTGATGCGCTGGCAAATGAGATGCAACGTCAGGGGCTGATTACACTGCAAAATGACGAGCTGCATATCAATCCGGCACATTCCCGCACGCTTCAGCTGCTGGCCGCAGGCGCGCGCGAAACGCTGCAACGTTATGCCATCACTTTCTGGCTGCTGAGCGCCAACCCGTCGATCAACCGCGGTACGCTGGAGAAAGAGAGCCGCACCGTGGCGCAACGTCTCTCCGTGCTTCACGGCATCAACGCACCGGAATTCTTCGACAAGGCGGTATTCAGTTCCCTGGTACTGACGCTGCGTGATGAAGGGTATATCAGCGACAGCGGCGACGCCGAACCGGCAGAGACGATGAAGGTCTATCAGTTGCTGGCGGAGTTGATTACGTCCGATGTGCGCTTAACGATTGAGAGTGCGACGCAAGGCGAAGGGTAACTGATGAGAGTTGCCAGATGTATCCGGCCTACCATGACTTGCAAATTCAATAAATTGCGATGTGTTATGTAGGCCTGATAAGCGCAGCGCATCAGGCAGCTTTTCCCAGAAAAAAAGCCGGATGACCATCCGGCTTTTTTACATCATCAGAAATGCCAGTAACTCATTGCCAGCCCTAAAAACAGCACCAGGCCAACATAGTTATTATTCATAAATGCTTTAAAGCAGGCTTCGCGCTCGCGGTTAGCAATCAGTTTTTGTTGATATACAAACAGCGCGCCAGCCACCAGAATTGACCAGTAATATCCCCAGCCTAAGCCATTTAACTCACCGATGATTGCCATCAGCGCCAGCACGCCAATCTGCAAAATACCGATAATCAATTTATCGTATTGGCCGAACAAGATAGCGGTGGACTTAATGCCAATCTTCACGTCATCGTCACGGTCGACCATCGCATATTGCGTGTCGTAAGCCACCGCCCACAGAATATTGGCAAGGAACATCAGCCAGCAGCTTAACGGCACCGATTCACTCACAGCGGCAAAAGCCATTGGAATCGACCAACCAAACGCCGCACCCAGCACCACTTGCGGTAAATGGGTATACCGCTTCATAAACGGGTACACCCACGCCAACGCCAGTCCGGCAATCGACAACAGAATGGTCATCGTGTTCAGTGTCAATACCAGTAAGAACGAAATCAGCACCAGCACCACAAATAGCGTTCGCGCCTCTTTCTCCGTAACCGCACCACTGGGAAGCGGTCGGTTTGCTGTGCGCTTCACATGGCCATCAAATTTACGATCAGCATAGTCATTCACCACGCACCCGGCGGCGCGCATCAGCCAGACGCCAGCGACGAACACCGCCAGAATCCAGAGTTGGGGAACACCTGGGGTCGCCACCCACAGCGCCCACAACGTTGGCCAGAGCAGCAGTAACGCGCCTATTGGCTTATCCGTACGCATTAAGCGATGAAACGCCAGCAGCTTATTCTGCGTCAGACTCCACTCCATATTTTTTTCCTCTTAGTACAACGGTGACGCCGGTAAAAACAGTTCAGTCAGCAACAGCGGCTTACCGCTTAATCGCAGGCGGGAACGGCGCCCCCAAAGTCCGGCATCACGGCCTATCTCAATAAAGTCCCGGGTTAATGTCGATGATGTGAACAGATAGCGTCCTAGCGGCGTTTTACCCAATTTTTGTAACGCCAGCTCAGGGCCACTTAATGTTGATACAGGAACGACGGTACGCCCGGCAAGCCAGGGTTCCCCGTCGGCACATAGCAAAATTTCACGTAACCAGTAACGGGATTCTTTCGGCAGCAGCGGTAATTCTTCGGGGATTTCATTCTGTTCGACAAATCCTTCGCGGATCATCGTCACGCTCACCGTTTTTCCCTGCTGTTCAAAACGTTTAGTCATGGAATCTTCCAGCAACAACCAGTCGAGCAGTTGCGGTTCCAGCGCAGGGATCTCTGCAAAATAGCGCAGCGCACGCAGTTGCGTTAACGCGGGGTGTGACATGCCGAACTCTCCGTTACATAACGTAAAGGCATTGTATCGCAGAAAAGCGATAACGGGAGATGTAAAGCATATTAAGTGATCTAATACGCAACAAAAACGCAACAATCACTGGGGGGAGAAAAAAAGGTGCGCCAGAAGACGCACCAGTTGTTGCAAAATCAGCACTGTGGGGCGTAATTACCCCTTGCCTTTTACACTGCTGATAAAGGTGGAACGGGCAGATGTCGATCCCAGACGTTCAGCTTCATCAAGCAGTTTTAACGCCTTATCAACATCACCTTTCGCGACAGCGTTTTTGATCGCGGTATTAAAATAACTTTCCGTGTCGTTGAGCATCGGTTCGCTTTTCTTCACCGGTGCCGGAGCAGGTGCAGCCACGGCTGGTGCCGCCGTGTTGCCTACCGTAACCGGAGCTGGGGCGGAAGAACCAAATAACGGTCCCACCAGCACACTGGAGCTGGAGTTCGTTTTCACTTTCAGTTTCAGCAGGCCATCAGTGGTATGACGAGCTACCGGGTCTGGAATATCAGGGATCGAGTTACCGACGCCTTTGGCATAGGCTTTTGCCGGGTCGAGTAGTTGCGTCGTCTGCTGGAGATCTTTTTCCGTGGTAAAGATCAGAACATACAGTTTTTGCTGCCCCAACGCTGGTGTCAGGCGCATCACTCCTTCCAGACGATCTGCGCTCATGACGCCTGGTTCCTGGTAGGTGAAATAACTGCTGGGGAAGAAGGCTGATGGGGTCATGCTCTGATCAAGAATCAGCACATTTGGCGCAAATACACTGGTTTGTTTGTTCACTTCGCTGGTCAGCGTAAGGGTCAGTTCGCCAATGTTTGCCGGAACGCTGTATGCCGCAACCGGACCACTGATACCAGGAACGTTCAACCGTTGGCCGCCAGTCGCTAACTGGGTAGTCTGAGTTTTGGATTGATCGACGGGTGTCCAGGTTAATTGTTGTAGCGCGGCAGATGGAATAGCTGGGGCGTCACTGGTGTTTTGCGGTACGTAGTTGACGTCGGCGAGGCTAATTCCAGGCGCGCTCGCCAGCAACCCTGCTGATAAACAGAGGGCGATGAGACTTTTATTCATTTTCATTGTTTTCACCTCAAAATCTGGAGTTCAGCGGTAGCCAGGCAATAGCGCGCTAAACCGATAATCAGAGGGGCTTGCGCCCCTTATAGATAATGACAACGTGTTTTTATGCCGGATGCGGCGTAAACACCTTATCCGGCATACACATTGCTATTACCACCAGATTTCCATCTGGGCGCCGAAGGTCCACTCGTCGCTATCACCGCGACCGAAGCTACCACCTTCGAAGCTCGCCGGAACGGCTTTACCGTAGTTCGGGTTGGAAGAGGAACTACCGTTGTAGTCATAGCCCCATTTCTCATCCCACTTGGCGTAGGTTGCGAAGACACGAATAGCCGGGCGTGACCAGATGCTGTCGCCAGCCTGCCATTGTTGTGCGAGGGTAATTTTGTACTGATTGTTCTTGTCGCCAGTGCGCTGGGATTCGACGTTGTCGTAGCCGATCTCCATCAAAGTGCTCATGATTGGCGTCCACTTGTACATCGGGCGAATACCGACGGTCCACCACTTGGTGCCGTTATCGTTATCCCAGTTGATATCCTGATACATACCCACGTACATCATGTCCCAGTTGTCACCCATCGAGATCGCACCGTGATCAAGAATACGCAGCATGTGACCGTTGTTGTTGATGTTGTAGGCAAAGTGTTCGTTATCAAACGCGACGCCAGAGCCCTGCGACAGACCTTTACCCTGCGAGGTCATCGAGTCAGTTGCGTACTGAACAACAAACTTGTTGAAGCCCTTCAGGATGCTCTGAGTATGTTCAGCAGTGAATAACCAACCGTCTTTCGATGCGCCATCAACCAGACGATAGTTATCACGAAGGTTAGCGCGACCGTAGTCGACACCCAGTTCTAACGTACCGCCTGGGTTGATTTCCATCTGCGCTAAACGCACGTCGAAGACATCGTTCGCAGTTTCGTTGGTGTAGTCATAGATATTGTTGCTGGCGAACGAGGAAGAACCACCTGCTTCAGAAGAGCGGGTTGCAGCCAGAGAGAGCTTACCGAAGCCAACATCGATGTTTTCCAGACCGGCACCAGGACCAGAAATATCCCAGTAGTAGAAGTCGATCATATGAACGTCATGACGTTGATAGAAACGCTTACCCGCCCAGATGGTGGAACCAGGCAGCCATTCAATCAGGTTTTTACCCTGCACGTTCGCTTCACGGAAGGCCGGATCAGTGGCTTCCCAGTCATTCTGTTGCGCGACGGAATAGGCCACGTTAGTGTCGAAATAGAAGCTCTTATCGCCCTCTTTCCACACTTCCTGACCCAATTTTAATTCAGCATAAGTTTCACATTCGTTGCCAAGACGGTATTTACTTTGAGCACCAGTGGTCTGGAAACACTGTTGTTCACCGCCACTCCCTGTCCAGCCGATACCGGAACGAGCGTAACCGTGGAAATCCACAGCCATTGCCTGAGCAGACATTACGCCCGCTGCGACGGCAACCGCCAGAGGAAGTTTGCGCAGAGTAATCATCATTCTATCTCCTGAGTCATTGCTTTTCTTTTTTCACATCACCTGTCACAGGTTTTGTGTCTTTTGTAGGGTGCTTAAACGCCCGGCTCCTGATGCAGTCGACGACATGCAGTGCCATCCTCACGGAACAGATGGCAACGCTCTGGCGGCAGGCCGATAGCGAATGTGGCACCTTCTTCTACCAACACCACGTCAGACTGGCGGTACACCAGGTTTTGACGAATGGAAGGGATCTGGATATGAATTTGGGTTTCGTTGCCGAGTTGCTCGACGACCTGAACTTCACCTTCAAGGATGACGTCGGCGATATCACTTGGCAGTAGATGTTCCGGGCGAATGCCCAGTGACATGTTGGCTCCGACCTGAACGTTGTGGCTTTCAACCGGAAGCCAGACTTGCTGGAGGTTTGGCATCGGCAGCTCAACCTGAACTTGATCGATTGCAACGGCGGTCACTTTTACCGGCAAGAAGTTCATTTTCGGCGAACCAATAAAACCAGCGACAAAGCGGTCCGCCGGATAGTGATACAGTTCGAGGGGTTTCCCGACCTGCGCCACGCGCCCGGCATCCAGCACCACGATTTTATCGGCCAGCGTCATCGCCTCGACCTGATCGTGGGTGACGTAAATCATCGTGCGGCCCAGACGTTTATGCAGGCGGGAGATTTCGATACGCATCTGCACACGCAGCGCAGCGTCAAGGTTGGAGAGCGGTTCATCAAGTAAAAACACGCTTGGCTCTGCCACCAGCGTTCGACCAATCGCCACTCGCTGACGCTGCCCGCCGGAGAGTGCCTTCGGTTTGCGATCAAGCAAGTGCGCCAGTTGCAGTACTTCCGCCACCTGGTTAACGCGCTGGTTGATCACCTTTTTCTTCGCGCCCGCCAGTTTCAGGCCAAAGGACATGTTTTCTGCCACTGACAGATGGGGATAGAGCGCATAGGACTGGAACACCATTCCGACGCCGCGTTCTGCTGGCGGGGTATCGTTCATTCGTTTCTCACCGATGAACAGGTCGCCGCTGGTGATCGTCTCAAGACCGGCAATCATGCGCAGTAACGTTGATTTACCGCAGCCAGATGGCCCGACAAACACCACGAACTCACCTTCGTGGATCTCGAGGTTGATATCTTTCGATACCACCACATCCCCCCAGGCCTTCGTTACATTTTGCAGCTGTACGCTCGCCATGCCCTTCTCCCTTCGTTACAACCTGTCATCGACAGCAACATTCATGATGCGGTGACTATGCTTGATCGACAGATAGCTTAAATCCTCCACCCCCAGGCTTTTTTATGGGGGAGGAGGCGGGAGGATGAGAAGGTGGTGTCTGCGTACTAATCCGAAGGAAAGTAAGGAAATTCGTGATGTTGCTTGCAAAAAACATGGCGATTTTGTGTGCGCCCTCCCGCAATACTGCCGTTTCTGCGACATGGATCACACAAAACGAAGGTGGGGCGTAGGGGCAAGGAGGATGGAAAGAGGTTGCCGTATAAAGAAACTAGAGTCCGTTTAGGCGTTTTCACAAGCACTTCACCAACAAGGACCAGAGATTATGAAAATAAAAACAGGTGCACGCATCCTCGCATTATCTGTTTTAACGACGATGATGTTTTCCGCCTCGGCTCTCGCCAAAATAGAAGAAGGTAAGCTGGTAATCTGGATCAACGGCGATAAAGGCTACAACGGCCTCGCTGAAGTCGGTAAAAAATTCGAGAAAGATACCGGAATTAAAGTCACCGTTGAGCACCCGGATAAACTGGAAGAGAAATTCCCCCAGGTTGCGGCAACTGGCGATGGTCCGGACATCATCTTCTGGGCGCACGACCGCTTTGGCGGCTATGCCCAGTCTGGTCTGTTAGCTGAAATCTCTCCGGACAAAGCGCTCCAGGACAAGATTTATCCGTTCACCTGGGATGCCGTGCGTTTTAACGGCAAACTCATTGCTTACCCGGTTGCAGTTGAAGCGTTATCGCTGATTTATAACAAAGATCTGTTGCCGAACCCGCCAAAAACCTGGGAAGAGATCCCGGCGCTGGATAAAGAACTAAAAGCGAAAGGTAAGAGCGCGCTGATGTTCAACCTGCAAGAACCGTACTTTACCTGGCCGCTGATTGCTGCCGACGGTGGTTATGCGTTCAAGTATGAAAACGACAAATACAACGTGAAAGACGTTGGCGTGGATAACGCTGGCGCGAAAGCGGGTCTGACCTTCCTGGTTGATCTGATTAAAAACAAACACATGAATGCGGATACTGACTACTCCATTGCAGAGGCAGCCTTTAACAAAGGTGAAACTGCGATGACCATTAATGGTCCGTGGGCATGGTCTAACATCGACACCAGCAAAGTGAACTACGGTGTGACGATGCTGCCAACCTTCAAGGGACAACCGTCCAAACCGTTCGTTGGCGTGCTGAGCGCAGGCATTAACGCGGCCAGTCCGAACAAAGAGCTGGCGAAAGAGTTCCTCGAAAACTACCTGCTGACCGACGAAGGTCTGGAAGCGGTGAATAAAGACAAACCGCTGGGTGCCGTGGCGCTGAAGTCTTACCAGGATCAGCTGGCGAAAGATCAACGCATCGCCGCCACCATGGATAACGCCAAGAACGGTGAAATCATGCCGAACATCCCGCAGATGTCCGCCTTCTGGTATGCCGTGCGTACCGCAGTAATCAACGCAGCCAGTGGTCGTCAGACCGTTGATGCCGCGCTGAAAGATGCACAGGGTCGTATCACTAAGTAATGCTTGAAATGCCGGATGCGGCGTGAACGCCTTATCCGGCCTACGAAAATAAAACGTATGTAGGCCTGATAAGACGCACCAGCGTCGCATCAGGCAGTTG
>NZ_RHJR01000020.1:0-36905 GCF_004212325.1 Escherichia sp. E13S3 | reverse complement strand
GCCTCATGATTCTCATTCTGACGTGCCAGAGCACGATTGAAAACGAAACGACATGCGCCTGCGAAGCGCCTCATTTCACGCTCCTGTTGACCACCGGGTCTTAACTGGAATTTAAATGCCTGTAGTCGTTTCATGGGCCAAATCATACTTTGGCCCATGAAAAAAGAAACCGATATCCGACGCGGAAGGCATTGTGTTTTCCTGAAGCATGTTCACCTGATCTTCGTTACTAAATACCGACGTCAGATTTTTGACTATGACGCGACAGAAAAACTACGCACTTACTTTTCAAATGTATGTGCTGATTTTGAAGCTGAACTGGTTGAAATGGATGGCGAACAAGATCACGTCCATTTGTTAATTAACTATCCACCCAAGCTGGCGATATCCAGTCTGGTAAACAGCCTCAAAGGCGTATCGAGTAGGTTACTGCGACGAGATCGACCAGATATTGCAGTCAGGTATTACTACAAAGGCGTTTTGTGGAGTCCCGGCTATTTTGCCAGTAGCTGCGGAGGTGCGCCAATATCCGTCATCCGCCAATACATTGAACAACAGCAAACACCTGGTTAGGTGGAAAACCGCGCCTTATATCCCCGCCCTGAAGAACGGGGTTTTACGGCGCACTGGATAAGACTTATTTCAGTTCAATCGTTTACTCTTCCCTCTTTTACAAACGAGAGGGAGACAACGGTACTTAATACGCCCTTTAGCCAAAATCTGTCTTTTTCTTGATTACCGCTATTTTTTCGTTAAGGCGCATTCTTTATGCTGTATCGATACACCAAAGGTAAGTTAAACAGGGAGTGACGGATGCCAGTGCTACAGTGGGGAATGTTATGTGTTCTGTCACTTCTCCTTTCTATTGGCTTCCTCGCTTTACATCTCCCGGCGGCACTCCTGCTTGGGCCAATGCTCGCCGGGATCATCTTCAGTATGCGCGGGGTTACCCTGCAACTCCCCCGCTCCGCTTTTCTCGCCGCGCAGGCCATTCTTGGCTGTATGATTGCGCAAAACCTGACCGGTTCGATCCTGACCACGCTGGCGGTTAACTGGCCGATTGTGTTAGCTATTTTACTGGTGACGTTGCTTTCCAGCGCTATCGTGGGATGGTTACTGGTGCGCTATAGCTCACTGCCCGGAAATACGGGTGCCTGGGGCTCCTCGCCTGGTGGTGCGGCGGCAATGGTCGCGATGGCGCAGGATTACGGCGCAGATATCCGCCTGGTGGCGTTTATGCAGTATCTGCGGGTACTGTTCGTCGCGGGGGCCGCTGTTCTGGTTACCCGAATGATGCTGGGCGATAACGCTGAAGCGGTTAACCAGCAGATAGTATGGTTTCCGCCAGTGAGCATTAATCTCCTGCTTACGATTTTGCTCGCGGTCGTTGCCGGTACGGCGGGATGCCTGCTACGTCTTCCTTCCGGCACGATGCTTATCCCGATGCTGGCAGGTGCGGTGCTCCAGTCTGGCGAGTTCATCACGATTGAGTTACCGGAATGGCTTCTGGCGATAGCTTATATGGCGATTGGCTGGCGAATTGGTCTGGGCTTCGATAAACAAATCTTACTGCGGGCATTGCGTCCGCTGCCGCAAATCCTGCTGTCGATTTTTGCTCTGCTGGCTATTTGTGCGGGTATGGCGTGGGGGCTGACCCGGTTTATGCATATTGATTTTATGACCGCCTACCTCGCCACCAGCCCCGGCGGACTAGATACAGTGGCGGTCATCGCCGCAGGGAGCAATGCCGATATGGCGCTCATTATGGCGATGCAAACCCTGCGCCTGTTCAGTATTTTGCTGACGGGGCCAGCCATTGCGCGGTTTATTTCAACCTATGCGCCGAAGCGAACGGCCTAGTGCTGGCAGCCTGGACACCAGTAAAACGGGCGCGATGACAGCGTGGTTTTCTCAATGATGCTGCCACAGCGCTCGCACTTCTCGCCATCACGATGAAACACCTTAAAGCGAAACAACGCGCCGTGATGTTTATTTTCATCCACCTGCCCCCGCGTAGCGTAAGAAAGTCGCGGAATATCCAATAACGCGTGTGCGAGTGCATCCAGTTGCGCCGCGTTGAGATCTTTCGCTTTATGACTTCCGGTCAACCCAACCTGCCAGAGGATCTCCACGCGCAGATAATTGCCAAGCCCTGCCAGAAACGCCTGGTCAAGCAGTAACCCGGCAAACTGACGGTTACGAAAGCGCGGCGACAATAACCGTTCTTTCACCCCTTCAGGCGTCAGATTCGGGTCGAGCACATCGGGGCCAACGCGTTGTAAGAACGGATGCGTCGTCAGTTGTTCCGGCGTTAACATTTCAATATCAGAGGCGCTATAAAGCAGAATGGTTTTGTCGGTTGTTTGCAGCTTTACCCGCAACACCCGCGTGGTCTGCGGCTCTTCGCCAGTATCAACCACGCGCCAGACACCATAGAGTTGGTTATGGCTATAGAGCGTTAAGCCATCCGAAAAATGGGTCAGCAACGCTTTTCCGCGCGTTTCCACATAAGTGACATGCTGACCAATAAGTTGTGATTGATAAGGTTTTAACTGCGGGAAGGCAAACCAGACATCGGTCAGTGGTTTGCCTTTGATCGCCGCCTCCAGGTTATCCGCTGCACGGCGGATCTCCGGGCCTTCAGGCATGGTGATATCCTTTTTTCATTCTTTGTTCAGAGGGATTATGCTGCGACAACAATCCCCTTTTCGGCAAATGCAGATCGTAGCCGGCGGGCGAACGCCAGTGCGTGTTCGCCGTCGCCATGCAGGCAGACAGTCTGCGCCGCGACCGTTGCCCATTCGCCGGTGATACTTTTGACTCTGCCGTGTTGCACCATCTCCAGCGTTTGCGCCAGCGCCTGTTCTTCGTTTTCAATCAACGCGCCTGGCTGGCTTCGCGGCACCAGCGAACCATCTGCCTGATAACCGCGATCGGCAAACACTTCCTCGCGCGTTACCAGGCCATATCGTTCGCCTGCACGGATCAGCTCGCTTCCTGCCAGCCCGACGAGAATCAATGCCGGATCGCAGGCGTAAACGGCTCTGGCGATGGCGTCTGCCAGTTGTGCGTCTTTCGCTGCCTGGTTGTATAACATGCCGTGCGGTTTGACATGACGCATTACGCCACCTTCCGCCCGGGCAATCGCTGCCAGCGCGCCAATTTGATACAGCGTCTGGGCGTAAACGGTTTCTGGCGGCAGCTGCATGGCGCTGCGACCAAAATTTTCCCTGTCGGGAAAGCTCGGGTGAGCGCCAATCGCGACACCATTTTTTATTGCTTCTCGCACGCTTACCAGCATGGTTTGTGCATCGCCTGCATGAAATCCACAGGCAATATTGGCCGACGAAACCAGCGTTAAAAGTTCCGCATCGCTGGAACTCCCTTCGCCCAGATCGGCGTTAAGGTCAATTTTCATTGTGCAGCCGCCACGCTAATTGTTCGAAATAACATTGCTGATCTTGCCGCGCTTTCAGTGCCTCTTCCAGTGAACACTGGACAAAATGAATCGGCTGACCGAGCGGAATTTGCGCAAGATGGTACATATCAGCCTCAATGATGCAGGCAATACGCGGGTAACCGCCGGTAGTTTGCGCGTCGTTCATCAACACAATGGGCTGCCCGTTATGCGGCACCTGCACCACGCCTGGCAGCAAACCGTGAGATAACAGTTCGCGATCGGTGGTGCGTTTTAAGATTTGCCCCTGTAAGCGATAGCCCATCCGGTTACTTTGCGAGCTAAGCTGCCAGGGCGAACGCCAGAATGCATCCTGCGAGGCGCGATCGAACTCATGATATTCCGGCCCCGGTAAGGCGCGAATCCGGTTACCCCACAGCAACTGTTTAACGCCCTGCGCTTCCATAAAATCACGCTTCGCTTTGCCAATCGGGAGTCGGTCACCATCCTTCAGTAAACGCCCTTCCAGCCCGCCAATCCCCACTTTGAGATCGGTGCTGCATGACCCCATCACTGGTGGCACATCAATACCGCCCGCCACCGCCAGATAGCTACGTACACCATGTTGTGGACGTTTAAGCATTAAACGCTGGCCTGCTTTCATCGGCAAGCGCCAGCCCGTCCAGACAGCATTATCATCCAGCCGCGCCTCGCAACCTGCGCCAGTCAATGCAAACCAACCATCTGTTTCGAACTCAACCGTTAACTGACCGAGCGTGATCTCCAGCGCGGGGGCATTAGCATCATTACCCACCAGCAGGTTAGCAATGCGTAGCGCTGGCATATCCAGTGCGCCGCAGTGGCTGATACCCGACTGGCGAAAACCGTGACGGCCGCCATCCTGCACGGTGGTGTACATCCCCGCACGAATAATCTTCAGCATACTCCCTCCTTCTGCGGCACAAAGCGCACGCTGTCTCCCGGACGCAATAAGATAGGTTCGTCACGCGTCGGGTCAAACAGACTGAGCGAAGTATGACCTATCAACTGCCAGCCGCCCGGCGTTGCCAGTGGATAAACACCGGTCTGCGGCCCGCCGATCCCGACAGAACCTGCCGGAACGAGCAAGCGCGGTTCAGCGCGCCGTGGCGTGTGTAGTTGTTCCGGCAAACTCCCGAGATACGGGAAGCCTGGTTGAAAACCTAAAAACCAGACCACGTATTCCACGGAGGAGTGCAGTTCAACGACCTGTTTTTCGCTCAACCCACAATGCGCAGCGACCACCGCCAAATCCGGCCCGCCTGCGCCACCGTAAACCACCGGAATTTCGATAAAGCGTGATTCCGGTTCCAGCGCCTCGCTCTCTTCCCACCAACGTTGCAAACGCTCTATGGCGTCCAGCGCCAGCGATTCAGGGTTACGCAAAATCACCGTGATATTGTTCATGCCGGGAATAGCTTCAACGACATTCGGCATATCCACCAGACGCTGGGCCAGCCGCCAGATCCGTTTCTGGCTGGCCAGCGTCACCGGCGGCTCCAGTTCCAGCACTACCGCCGTTTCACCTATCAGATAACAACGCGCTCGTTGCACTTTCGATCCCTCTGACTATTCGTTATGCAGGATTAGGAATATCAATAAAGGTCACATCAAGATCGGTATTTTCATTCAACCACTCGCTCAACGCGCGAATACCACCGCGTTCAGTGGCATGGTGACCCGCAGCATAAAAATGCAATCCCTGCTCGCGGGCTGAATGAATGGTCTGTTCAGAAACTTCACCCGTAATAAAAGCATCCACGCCAAAACGCGCGGCACTATCAATAAAACTTTGCCCACCACCGGTGCACCAGGCGACGCGCTGTACTACCTCCGGGCCGTTGTCGCCACACCACAACGGCTTGCGTCCCAGACGCGCTTCAATCCATGAGGCCAGTTCCAGCCCCGGTACCGGCATGGTCAGTTCGCCCCACGGCACCAGTGGTTCGATCTCGCCCATGACCGTGATCCCCAGTAACGCCGCCAGCTGTGCGTTATTGCCCAGCTCAGGATGTGCGTCAAGTGGCAGATGCCAGCCATACAGGTTGATATCATTCGCCAACAATGTTTTTAAGCGGTTACGCTTCATACCGCGAATTACTGGCGATTCCCCTTTCCAGAAATAACCATGATGCACAATGACCGCATCAGCGCCCAGGCGTACCGCTTCATCGAGTAGCGCCTGGCTGGCGGTGACACCGGTAACAATTTTTTGCACCGTCTCTTTGCCTTCCACCTGCAAACCATTCGGCGCATAATCACTTATCGCCGCGCTGTTCAATTTCTCGTTAATCAGTTGTTCCAGTTCGGTGTTTTTCATCATTGCGCCTTCCATATTCTGATAGCTACTCCGTTAACATAGCGTTACCTCGCCTGTTCGTCGATAGCCAATCTTTCGACATATTAAGAAACAAACCCATCGCCAAAAGGCGCAAATTGTTTATCTCATAAATGCATAGTTCATGTATATTTATGCAATCAGACAGCATATTGCATAAATAATCAGATCTGTATCAAAGTTTTAACTTTAAGGAAACACACGCACGCCGCGCAACTATTACGTGGTGTCGCATCCAACCGCGGAATTATTATGAATAAACACGCATCACAGCCGCGCGCTATCTACTACGTTGTCGCGCTACAAATCTGGGAATATTTTAGCTTCTACGGCATGCGTGCCTTGCTGATTCTCTATCTCACCAATCAACTGAAATACAACGACACCCACGCTTACGCGTTATTTAGCGCCTACTGTTCGCTGGTGTATGTCACGCCGATCCTCGGCGGTTTTCTGGCGGATAAAGTGCTCGGCAACCGTATGGCGGTAATGCTGGGGGCGTTGTTGATGGCTGTCGGGCATGTGGTGCTGGGCGCTAGCGAACTCCACCCGTCATTCCTCTATCTGTCGCTGGCGATTATCGTTTGTGGCTATGGTCTGTTTAAATCCAACGTCAGTTGCCTGCTTGGTGAACTGTATGAGCCAACCGATCCGCGTCGTGATGGCGGTTTCTCGCTGATGTATGCAGCGGGTAACGTGGGGTCTATTATCGCACCTATCGCCTGTGGCTACGCCCAGGAAGAGTACAGCTGGGCGATGGGCTTTGGCCTGGCGGCGGTGGGTATGATCGCGGGTCTGGTCATTTTCTTATGTGGCAATCGTCATTTCACACATACCCGCGGCGTTAACAAAAAGGTACTGCGTGCGACAAACTTTCTCCTGCCCAACTGGGGATGGCTGCTGGTTCTGCTGGTGGCAACGCCTGCGCTGATTACCGTACTGTTCTGGAAAGAGTGGTCGGTATACGCCTTAATTGTCGCGACTATTATTGGCCTGGGTGTATTGGCAAAAATTTATCGCAAAGCAGAAAACCAGAAACAGCGTAAGGAGCTGGGGCTGATTGTGACGCTCACCTTCTTCAGCATGTTGTTCTGGGCCTTCGCACAACAGGGCGGCAGCTCGATTAGCCTTTATATCGACCGCTTCGTTAATCGCGATATTTTCGGTTATAGCGTTCCGACCGCCATGTTCCAGTCGATTAATGCTTTTGCTGTGATGTCGTGCGGTGTGTTCCTGGCGTGGGTGGTTAAAGAAAGCGTCGCGGGTAATCGTACCGTGCGCATCTGGGGAAAATTTGCTCTTGGCCTCGGCCTGATGAGCGCCGGGTTCTGTATTCTGAGCTTAAGCGCCCGCTGGTCTGCAATGTATGGCCACTCTTCCCTGCCGCTGATGGTGCTTGGTCTGGCAGTGATGGGGTTTGCCGAACTGTTTATCGATCCGGTTGCTATGTCGCAAATTACGCGTATTGAAATCCCCGGCGTGACCGGCGTATTAACCGGCATTTACATGCTGCTTTCCGGCGCGATTGCTAACTATCTGGCGGGCGTCATTGCCGATCAGACATCGCAAGCTTCGTTTGATGCTTCCGGGGCGCTCAATTACTCCATCAATGCATATATAGAAGTGTTTGATCAAATCACCTGGGGTGCGCTGGCGTGTGTAGGACTGGTGCTGATGATTTGGCTGTATCAGGCGCTTAAGTTCAGAAACCGTGCGCTGGCGCTGGAGTCTTAATAGGCCAACACCGATGCCTGATGCGACGCTTAACGCGTCTTATCAGGCCTGGATGGCCCATTGAATTTGCACTATTTGCCAGGCCGGATAAGGCGTTCATGCCGCATCCGGCATCTGGGCACGAGTCTGTTATTTCCCCTTCCTCGCCGCTTCATACGCTGCCAGCGTTCGTACTCTCGCTTCTTTATGATCGACAATCGGTTGCGGATAATCCAGCTTCACGCCCGCTTTCTGCGCCCACTTCCACGGCTCATGCACCGCTTTCCCTGGTACATCGCGCAACTCCGGTAGCCACTGGCGGATAAACTCGCCTTCGCGGTCAAATTTCTCGCCCTGGGTTGTCGGGTTAAAAATACGAAAATACGGCGCAGCATCGGTTCCGGTAGAAGCGGCCCACTGCCAGCCGCCGTTATTGGCCGCCAAATCACCATCAATCAGTTGTGACATGAAATACCGCTCGCCTTCGCGCCAGTCGATCAACAAATCTTTCACCAGAAAACTGGCAGTAATCATCCGCAGACGATTATGCATCCAGCCGGTGTTATTAAGCTGACGCATGGCAGCATCAACAATCGGATATCCCGTTTTACCTTCTTGCCAGGCTTTAAAATGGGCGGGATTGCGCTGCCACTGCACACGCTCCGTCCAGGCAATAAACGGACGATGTTTACACAGCGAAGGATAATACGTCATCAAATGGCGGTAGAACTCGCGCCAGATCAGCTCATTAAGCCAGACGCTACCCGGTCCACCTTCCAGCGCCTGCTGCTGTTCCGCCAACAGGCGATGTAAACACTGGCGAGGCGATAACCCACCCGTTGCCAGGCTGGCGGACAAACGACTGGTACCTTCTACTGCCGGAAAATCTCGTTGTTGCTCATATTTTCCGGCACCGTTCTGGCAAAACTGGCGTAATTGCGCAATCGCCGCTTTTTCTTCCACCGGGAAATGCGCGGTATCGAAAGACTGACGAGGGTAATTCAGCGTAATGGATGGCGCGGGCTTTATTGATCCGCTACTACGAACTTTTGGCGCAGCGACGCACTCCGGCACACCTTCCCGCAGCCGTTTCAGCCAGGCGTTTTTAAACGGCGTAAAGACTTTGTACATCTCATGATTGCCAGTCATCACCGCCCCCGGCGGCAGGATCACGCTGTCATCAAATCCTTCACACACCACGTTACGCAGCGCTCTTTCAACTTCCACATCCCGCGCCCGCTCATTCACCTCATACTGATAGTTATAAAACAGATGGGTAACACGATTTTCCGCGCACACCTGTTTGACTATTTCGACGCTGGCGACAAAGTCATCCACTTCACGGAACAATAAAGGAATACCTTTTTCCGCCAGCGCTATTCGTAGCCCATTCAGTTGAGCATTGATAAGTCCAGCCTGACGCGGCGACATGTTATGCGCCGCCCACTGGCGTGGTGTGGCGATATACAACGCCAGCACGCGTGCAGACGAATTGCGACAGGCGGCAGCCAGCGCGAGATTATCGTGCAGACGTAAATCCTGGCGAAACCAGACCAGATGGGTGGTCATAAAACTCCTGCATGGCGCAAGTTAATCACACGCGGCCAAAGTTCGAAATAACGCTGCCCTGAAAGCCAGGCGTCAGGATAAAGCGCCATATAGTGTTTGATACGCATCAGCGGCGCAAGAAGCGGTTGCTCGCCACGGCGATAACTGTCGATAAGCGCCGCCAGCTGCTGGCGTTCTGTGGAATCAAGATGCGGGCGAAAATACCCCTGAACGTGCATCAAAACGTTGGTGTGATCGCGCGGGTTGGCGGGATGAGAAAGCAAAACAATTACGCGTTGGCGGTACTGATTGTAAAAATCATCCAGGTTTTGCCACTGATGAATATCAGCCACGAACGGGCCAAGTTTGCGGTATTCCGGCTGAGAATGAGCCAGAAATACGAGTTTATAGCGGCTGTGATAATCGAGAAACGCCCCGCGCGTTAAGCCGTGTGATTTCAGTCGATGTAACTCATGAAGGGCGAAGATACGGATTAGAGTGCTGTCATCAAATCGTTGTTGATTCATTACTGCTCCTGAACGGTTTACAGGAGTAAGTGTAGACGGCGAAAAGAAAAAACCGCCAACGTTTCCGCTGGCGGTTTTCAATGTATTCAGAACTCAGCAATCAGTAAAAATCACCGGTTGCCTTTTCGGCCTGATCCATCCACACCGGTTTATCGCTGGTTTTCGACCAGACGCGGTGCAGGTAGCTGTAAAAGCGGGCGCGGTCTTTCCAGAAAAGCATGAAAGGCAGCGCCAGAACGCCCGCTGCAACCGCATAAGTACGGCGTAAAAAGATAAGCCATGCAGGATATTCTCTGTAGAGTTCCATACTTTTCTCCCCCTTTTGTATCTACCCGGTGAATGGCACCGGAAAATGAATTTGTTTATCTGATGAAAATAGTACCGCCTTTTGTGTAATTCTACTACTCATCCGACCACTTATTTTTGCTTATTGATGGTTTATTTACATTCACCGTGTAATTAAGTTACATGAAAGTTAAATTATTACTAATCATTAGTTAAATCATAGCTTTTGCCATTTTTATACTTTTTTTACACCCCGCCCGCAGATTTTTGCGAAATCTTTGCAGCCAGAATTCTACCCTTCCGGTATCACTTTTAGGCCACTGGAGGTGCACTGTGAGTGCAGGCGTGATAGCCGGCGTGTTGCTGGTGTTTTTATTACTGGGTTATCTGGTTTATGCCCTGATCAATGCGGAGGCGTTCTGATGGCTGCGCAAGGGTTCTTACTGATTGCCACGTTTTTACTGGTATTAATGGTGCTCGCGCGTCCTTTAGGCAGCGGGCTGGCGCGGCTGATTAATGATATTCCTCTTCCTGGTACGACGGGTGTTGAACGCGTACTCTTTCGTGTACTTGGCGTCTCTGACCGTGAGATGAACTGGAAGCAATATCTCTGTGCCATTCTCGGCCTGAACATGCTGGGACTGGTAGTGCTGTTTTTTATGTTGCTCGGTCAGCACTATCTGCCACTTAATCCACAGCAGCTGCCGGGGCTGTCGTGGGATCTGGCGCTGAATACCGCCGTCAGCTTTGTCACTAATACCAACTGGCAATCTTATAGCGGTGAAACCACGTTGAGCTATTTCAGCCAGATGGCGGGCTTAACGGTGCAAAACTTTCTTTCTGCCGCCAGCGGGATTGCGGTGATTTTTGCCCTCATCCGTGCATTTACCCGCCAGAGCATGAGCACACTTGGGAATGCCTGGGTCGATGTGCTACGCATCACGTTATGGGTGTTAGCCCCTGTGGCGTTGTTGATCGCGCTGTTTTTTATTCAACAAGGTGCGTTGCAAAACTTTCAGCCTTATCAGGCCGTGACGACCATTGAAGGAGCACAACAGCTGTTACCAATGGGTCCGGTGGCTTCTCAGGAAGCGATCAAGATGCTCGGTACTAACGGCGGTGGCTTCTTTAATGCCAACTCGTCGCATCCGTTTGAAAACCCAACCGCACTGACCAACTTCGTGCAAATGCTGGCGATCTTCTTGATCCCAACAGCGCTGTGCTTTGCCTTTGGCGAAGTGGCGGGCGATCGCCGCCAGGGGCGCATGTTGCTGTGGGCGATGTCGGTGATTTTTGTCATCTGCGTAGGCGTGGTGATGTGGGCAGAAGTCCAGGGTAATCCTCATCTGCTGGCACTGGGTGCGGACAGCAGCATCAATATGGAAGGTAAAGAGAGCCGGTTCGGCGTGTTGGTCAGTAGCCTGTTTGCGGTCGTGACTACGGCGGCTTCCTGTGGCGCGGTGATTACGATGCATGATTCGTTTACCGCTCTGGGTGGCATGGTGCCGATGTGGCTGATGCAAATTGGTGAAGTGGTATTCGGCGGTGTCGGTTCTGGTCTTTACGGCATGATGCTTTTTGTCCTGCTGGCGGTGTTTATTGCCGGGCTGATGATTGGTCGTACACCGGAATATCTGGGTAAAAAAATCGACGTACGCGAGATGAAACTGACCGCGCTGGCAATTCTGGTCACTCCAACGCTGGTACTGATGGGCGCAGCGCTGGCAATGATGACCGACGCCGGACGTAGCGCCATGCTCAACCCTGGCCCGCATGGTTTTAGCGAAGTGCTGTACGCCGTGTCGTCGGCCGCTAACAACAACGGCAGCGCCTTTGCCGGATTAAGCGCCAACTCTCCGTTCTGGAACTGTTTACTGGCGTTCTGCATGTTTATCGGTCGCTTCGGGGTGATTATCCCGGTGATGGCAATTGCCGGTTCGCTGGTGAGTAAAAAGAGCCAACCCGCCAGCTCCGGCACGCTGCCAACGCACGGCCCGCTGTTTGTTGGCCTGTTAATCGGCACCGTGTTGCTGGTTGGCGCACTGACCTTTATCCCTGCCCTGGCGCTTGGTCCGGTGGCGGAATATCTCTCCTGATGATATTGAGTGAGCACTGAATATGAGTCGTAAACAACTGGCGCTATTCGAACCAACACTTGTCGTTCAGGCGCTGAAAGAAGCGGTGAAAAAATTAAGCCCGCAGGCGCAATGGCGCAATCCGGTGATGTTTATCGTCTGGATCGGCAGTCTGCTGACCACCTGTATTAGCATCGCGATGGCAAGCGGTGCGATGCCTGGCAATGCGCTGTTTAGCGCGGCAATTAGCGGCTGGCTGTGGGTCACCGTACTGTTCGCTAATTTCGCCGAGGCGCTGGCAGAAGGCCGCAGTAAAGCGCAAGCCAACAGTCTGAAAGGGGTGAAAAAAACTGCCTTTGCCCGCAAGCTGCGCGAACCGAAATATGGCGCTGCGGCGGACAAAGTTCCCGCCGATCAACTGCGTAAAGGCGATATCGTACTGGTAGAAGCTGGCGATATTATCCCCTGCGATGGTGAAGTCATTGAAGGGGGCGCATCGGTCGATGAAAGCGCCATCACCGGGGAATCGGCACCGGTGATCCGTGAATCCGGCGGCGATTTTGCCTCCGTCACCGGCGGCACGCGCATTCTTTCTGACTGGCTGGTAATTGAGTGCAGCGTTAACCCCGGCGAGACATTTCTGGACCGGATGATCGCGATGGTGGAAGGCGCACAGCGACGCAAAACGCCGAACGAGATTGCCCTGACCATCCTGCTGATTGCCCTGACCATCGTCTTTTTACTGGCGACCGCAACGCTATGGCCATTTACCGCGTGGGGCGGTAACGCGGTCAGCGTAACGGTACTGGTGGCGCTGCTGGTTTGTCTGATCCCAACGACTATTGGCGGCCTGCTGTCGGCGATCGGCGTCGCCGGGATGAGCCGGATGCTGGGCGCCAATGTGATCGCCACCAGCGGACGTGCAGTTGAAGCGGCGGGTGACGTTGACGTTCTGCTGCTGGATAAAACCGGCACCATCACGCTAGGTAACCGTCAGGCATCGGAGTTTATCCCCGCGCAGGGCGTAGAGGAAAAAACGCTGGCCGACGCCGCACAACTGGCTTCGCTGGCTGACGAAACGCCGGAAGGCCGCAGCATTGTGATCCTCGCCAAGCAACGTTTTAACCTGCGCGAGCGCGATGTGCAGTCGCTCCATGCCACCTTTGTACCGTTTACTGCGCAAAGCCGGATGAGCGGGATCAACATCGACAACCGCATGATCCGTAAAGGTTCTGTCGATGCCATTCGCCGCCATGTTGAGGCTAACGGTGGTCACTTCCCTGTCGATGTTGATCAAAAAGTCGATCAGGTTGCGCGTCAGGGAGCCACGCCGCTGGTGGTGGTGGAAGGTTCTCGTGTGCTGGGCGTTATTGCGCTGAAAGATATCGTCAAAGGCGGTATTAAAGAGCGCTTCGCCCAGCTGCGCAAAATGGGCATTAAAACGGTGATGATTACCGGCGATAACCGTCTGACTGCCGCCGCCATTGCTGCGGAAGCGGGCGTCGATGATTTTCTCGCCGAAGCGACACCGGAGGCCAAGCTGGCATTGATCCGTCAGTATCAGGCGGAAGGCCGTTTGGTGGCGATGACCGGCGACGGCACCAATGATGCTCCGGCGCTGGCGCAGGCAGATGTCGCGGTGGCGATGAACTCTGGTACTCAGGCGGCGAAAGAAGCGGGCAATATGGTGGATCTCGACTCTAACCCGACTAAGTTGATCGAGGTGGTGCATATTGGCAAACAGATGCTGATGACCCGTGGCTCGCTGACCACCTTCAGCATTGCCAACGATGTGGCGAAATACTTCGCCATTATTCCAGCGGCATTCGCGGCAACGTATCCGCAGCTAAATGCGCTGAACATCATGCGCCTGCATTCGCCCGACTCCGCCATTCTCAGTGCGGTCATTTTCAACGCCTTGATTATCGTCTTTTTGATTCCCCTGGCGTTAAAAGGCGTGAGTTATAAACCGCTTACCGCTTCTGCCATGTTGCGCCGTAACTTATGGATTTACGGTCTGGGTGGGCTGCTGGTGCCGTTTATTGGTATCAAAGTCATTGATTTACTGCTGACCGCTTGCGGTCTGGTGTGAGGTTTACCATGCGTGGATTACGTCCGGCATTATCGACATTTATCTTTCTGTTATTGATTACTGGCGGCGTTTACCCGCTGCTGACCACCGCGCTGGGGCAATGGTGGTTTCCCTGGCAAGCCAACGGTTCGTTGATCCGTGAAGGTGATACGGTGCGCGGTTCGGCATTAATCGGGCAGAATTTTACCGGCAACGGCTATTTTCAGGGTCGCCCGTCGGCAACGGCAGAAATGCCCTATAATCCACAGGCTTCTGGCGGGAGCAATCTGGCGGTCAGTAACCCTGAGCTGGATAAACTAATAGCCGCACGCGTTGCTGCATTACGGGCCGCTAACCCGGATGCCAGCACGAGCGTTCCGGTTGAACTGGTGACGGCGTCGGCAAGCGGGCTGGACAATAACATCACCCCGCAAGCGGCGGCCTGGCAGATCCCACGCGTGGCGAAAGCGCGTAATCTCAGCGTTGAACAGCTCACGCAACTGATCGCAAAATACAGCCAACAACCGCTGGTGAAATATATCGGCCAGCCGGTCGTCAACATTGTCGAACTCAATCTGGCGCTGGATAAGCTTGATGAATAACGAACCCTTACGTCCCGACCCCGATCGTCTGCTGGAACAAACTGCCGCGCCGCATCGGGGGAAGCTGAAAGTTTTCTTCGGTGCCTGCGCAGGCGTCGGGAAGACCTGGGCGATGCTGGCGGAAGCCCAGCGACTGCGGGCGCAAGGGCTGGATATTGTGGTTGGCGTGGTAGAAACCCACGGGCGGAAAGATACCGCCGCAATGCTGGAAGGTCTGGCTGTTCTGCCACTGAAACGCCAGGCGCATCGTGGGCGGCATATCAGCGAGTTTGATCTCGATGCTGCCCTCGCCCGCCGTCCGGCGCTGATATTGATGGACGAACTGGCGCACAGTAATGCGCCAGGTTCTCGTCATCCTAAACGCTGGCAGGACATCGAAGAGCTGCTGGAAGCTGGCATTGATGTTTTCACTACCGTCAACGTTCAGCATCTGGAAAGTCTGAATGATGTGGTCAGCGGCGTCACCGGAATTCAGGTACGGGAAACCGTGCCCGATCCTTTTTTCGATGCCGCCGACGACGTGGTGCTGGTGGACTTGCCCCCGGACGATCTGCGCCAGCGGCTGAAAGAAGGCAAAGTCTATATTGCCGGGCAGGCGGAGCGCGCCATTGAACATTTTTTCCGCAAAGGCAATCTGATCGCCCTGCGCGAGCTGGCACTGCGCCGTACTGCCGATCGCGTAGATGAACAAATGCGCGCCTGGCGGGGGCATCCTGGCGAAGAGAAAGTCTGGCACACGCGCGACGCGATCCTTTTATGCATCGGGCATAACACCGGCAGTGAGAAACTGGTCCGCGCGGCGGCGCGGCTGGCGTCACGGCTGGGTAGCGTCTGGCACGCGGTGTATGTTGAAACCCCTGCCCTGCATCGCTTACCGGAGAAAAAACGTCGGGCAATTCTCAGCGCCTTACGTCTGGCGCAGGAGCTGGGCGCGGAGACGGCAACACTTTCTGATCCAGCGGAAGAGAAAGCGGTAGTGCGTTATGCCCGTGAACATAATCTCGGCAAGATTATTCTCGGTCGCCCGGCCTCGCGCCGCTGGTGGCGTCGGGAAACGTTTGCTGACCGACTGGCACGCATCGCCCCCGATCTCGATCAGGTGCTGGTCGCGCTTGATGAACCACCCGCCCGCACGATTAACAACGCGCCGGATAGCCGCTCTTTTAAAGACAAGTGGCGGGTACAGATTCAGGGATGCGTGGTTGCCGCCGCGTTATGCGCCGTTATCACCTTAATTGCCGTGCAGTGGCTGATGGCGTTTGATGCCGCCAACCTGGTGATGCTGTATCTGCTTGGCGTGGTGGTGGTGGCGCTATTTTATGGACGCTGGCCTTCGGTGGTTGCTACCGTCATTAATGTGGTGAGTTTCGATCTCTTTTTTATCGCCCCACGCGGCACGCTCGCCGTCTCTGATGTGCAATATCTGCTGACCTTCGCGGTGATGTTAACCGTCGGGCTGGTGATCGGGAACCTTACTGCTGGAGTGCGTTATCAGGCGCGGGTAGCCCGTTACCGCGAGCAACGCACACGGCACTTATATGAAATGTCGAAAGCTCTGGCGGTGGGCCGCAGTCCGCAGGACATCGCCGCCACCAGCGAACAATTTATTGCCTCCACGTTTCATGCCCGCAGTCAGGTGTTGTTGCCCGATGACAACGGTAAATTGCAGCCGTTAACACATCCGCAAGGAATGACACCATGGGACGATGCCATCGCGCAGTGGAGTTTTGATAAAGGCCTGCCTGCGGGTGCGGGCACCGACACGTTACCCGGCGTGCCGTACCAGATTTTGCCGTTAAAAAGCGGCGAGAAAACCTACGGACTGGTGGTGGTGGAACCGGGGAATCTGCGTCAGTTGATGATCCCGGAACAGCAGCGCCTGCTGGAGACGTTTACGCTGTTAGTCGCCAATGCGTTTGAGCGGCTGACGCTGACCGCCAGCGAAGAACAGGCGCGGATGGCAAGCGAACGTGAACAGATCCGCAACGCCCTGCTGGCGGCGCTTTCGCACGATTTACGCACTCCGCTTACAGTGCTGTTTGGTCAGGCTGAAATCTTAACGCTCGATCTGGCAAGCGAAGGATCGCCCCACGCCCGCCAGGCCAGCGAGATTCGCCAGCATGTGCTGAACACTACCCGACTGGTGAATAATCTACTGGATATGGCGCGAATTCAGTCCGGCGGCTTTAATTTGAAGAAAGAGTGGTTAACGCTGGAAGAAGTGGTCGGTAGCGCGCTGCAAATGCTGGAGCCGGGTTTATCGTCGCCCATCAATCTTTCTCTGCCAGAACCGCTGACCTTAATCCACGTTGACGGGCCACTCTTTGAACGGGTGCTGATTAATCTGCTGGAGAACGCGGTGAAATACGCGGGTCCGCAGGCTGAAATTGGTATCGATGCCCACGTTGAGGGCGAAAATCTACAACTGGATGTCTGGGATAACGGCCCCGGTCTTCCGCCAGGCCAGGAGCAGACGATATTTGATAAGTTTGCTCGCGGGAATAAAGAGTCGGCGGTGCCAGGTGTAGGGCTTGGGCTAGCAATTTGTCGGGCGATTGTGGATGTACACGGCGGCACCATTACCGCGTTCAACCGACCGGAAGGTGGTGCCTGTTTTCGTGTTACACTTCCCCAGCAAACTGCCCCTGAACTTGAAGAATTTCATGAGGATATGTGACAAACGTTCTGATTGTTGAAGATGAACAGGCTATTCGTCGCTTTCTGCGCACGGCGCTGGAAGGCGACGGTATGCGCGTCTTTGAGGCCGAAACGCTGCAACGCGGTTTGCTGGAAGCGGCAACCCGTAAGCCAGATTTGATTATTCTCGATCTCGGCCTGCCCGATGGCGATGGGATTGAGTTTATCCGCGACCTACGCCAGTGGAGCGCGGTGCCGGTGATTGTGCTTTCCGCACGTAGCGAAGAGAGCGACAAAATCGCCGCGCTGGATGCCGGAGCGGATGATTATCTGAGTAAGCCGTTTGGCATTGGCGAATTGCAGGCCCGTCTGCGCGTCGCGTTACGCCGCCACTCTGCCACCACGGCGCCCGATCCGCTGGTGAAATTTTCCGATGTTACCGTCGATTTAGCCGCCCGGGTGATCCATCGGGGCGAGGAAGAGGTGCATCTCACGCCGATTGAGTTCCGTCTGCTGGCCGTGCTGCTCAACAATGCCGGAAAAGTGCTCACCCAGCGCCAGTTACTCAACCAGGTATGGGGACCAAACGCGGTCGAACACAGCCACTATTTGCGGATTTATATGGGGCATCTGCGACAAAAACTGGAACAGGATCCCGCTCGCCCCCGTCATTTCATTACTGAAACCGGTATTGGGTATCGGTTTATGCTTTAGGGGTTGAAATGCCGGATGCGGCGTGAACGCCTTATCCGGCCTACGAAATCTACAAAATCGCGCAAATTCAATATATTGCACCATCCTCGTAGGCCTGATAAGCGTAGCGCATCTGGCAGTCATAAGTAAAAAAGGGCGATCTTCCGACCGCCCTTTTTCTTATTTAATGTGATTACGCGTTTTTCAGAACTTCGCTAACAATCTCAACCGCTTCTTTCTCGATCTGCTTGCGATGTTCTTCCCCGAGGAAGCTTTCACAGTAGATCTTATATGCGTCTTCCGTGCCTGACGGACGCGCAGCAAACCAGCCGTTGTCAGTCATCACTTTCAGGCCGCCGATAGAAGCACCATTACCCGGCGCCGCCGTCAGGCGTGCGGTGATCGGGTCACCTGCCAGGGTGCTGGCGCTCACCATTTCCGGAGACAGCTTAGACAGCGCCGCTTTTTGTGCGGAAGTCGCTGCTGCCTGCAAACGGTTGTAGCTCGGCGCACCAAAGCGTTTTGCCAGTTCGTTGTAGTGTTCCTGCGGATTCTTACCGGTGACAGCGGTGATTTCTGCCGCGAGCAGACACATGATGATGCCGTCTTTGTCGGTGGACCACGGCGTGCCGTCGAAACGCAGGAAGGAAGCCCCTGCGCTCTCTTCGCCGCCAAAGCCGAAGCTGCCGTCGAACAGACCATCAACAAACCATTTGAAGCCTACCGGCACTTCCACCAGCTTACGGCCCAAGTCATTGACCACACGGTCGATCATCGCAGAAGAAACCAGCGTTTTACCGACGGCAACATCTGTGCCCCACTGCGGACGATGCTGGAACAGGTAGTTGATCGCCACCGCCAGGTAGTGGTTCGGGTTCATCAAACCAGCCGGAGTGACGATACCGTGACGGTCATAATCCGGGTCGTTGGCAAACGCCAGATCAAACTTATCACGCAGCGCCAGCAGGCCCGCCATCGCACACTCGGAGGAACAGTCCATACGGATTGCGCCGTCTTTATCGAGGTGCATAAAGCGGAAGGTTTGATCGACCTGATCGTTAACAATGGTCAGGTTGAGGTTGTAATACTCGCCAATGCGCTTCCAGTATTCGATACCGGAACCGCCCAACGGATCAACACCCAGCGTCAGGCCAGCTTTCTGAATCGCTGCCATATCAACGATATCGGCCAGACCTTCTACGAACGGTTGCACCAGATCTTGCTCTTTCACATGACCAGATGCCATCGCTTCGTCGAGGGAGATACGCTTCACGCCTTTCAGGCCATTGGCCATCAGTGCGTTGGCTCTGTCTTCCACCACTTTAGTGACGTTGGTATCTGCCGGGCCACCATTTGGTGGGTTGTACTTGATACCACCGTCTTCCGGCGGGTTATGGGACGGCGTAATCACGATACCATCTGCCAGCGGTCCACCTTTTTTATTGTGAACCAGAATGGCATTAGAGACGGCAGGTGTCGGAGTGAAGCCATTGTTTTCCTGCACAATAACGTCTACCCCGTTCGCTGCCAGCACTTCCAGTACAGAAATAAACGCAGGTTCGGACAGGGCGTGAGTATCTTTACCCACATAGCAAGGGCCAGTGATGCCGTTTTTCGCCCGTTCTTCGGCAATCGCCTGAGCAATAGCCAGAATGTGCGGCTCGTTAAAGCTGTGGCGCGCTGCACTGCCACGGTGACCGGAAGTACCGAATTTCACCGCGTGCTCCGCATTCCCTGCTTCTGGTTTCAGTACATAATATTGCGCCGTCAGTTGGGCGACGTTTATCAAATCACTCTGCTGTGCAGGTTGGCCTGCACGATTGTGGATTGCCATTGCTTTGTCCTTTATCTGCAACGTTGTTTTAAATTGTCCCGCAAACCTTTTCAATCAATTCCGCCGGGAATTGCATCGACTGCATGATGTGTTCAATCATGCTGCATTTACGGCCAGTGTTAGTGTTGGTGATCACCCAATACGGCGTGCCTGGCACATGCTTCGGCTTGGTCTGATTACCATTTTTCAGCAGCGTCTGTTCATCTACTGCAAAGTAAACGCGCGTGCGGCCGTGCAACGATTCCGTTGCCTCGGCAAACGCCTGGGCGTCAAGAGAATATAGTGTAGACAACAGCAGCATAAAGCGATTGACCGCTCGCTTTTGCTCTGCGTATTCATCGGAAAGCAAAAGTTCACGCATCGCGCGCACTTTGTCTTTCACCGTTTTGATCGGCTTCGCTTCGACGATAGCAGGCGACGCAATGCGAACCTCTTTCGTCACCGGAGCAGCAGGCTGTGATGCGGCGGAAAATTTCAACATACGCCGTAAAATGTCGGATGCGCTCTCGCCGATATGCTTAGTGTGGCTGGCAATATAGCTGTAGAGTTCATCATCAACTTCAATCGTTTTCATCTTAATCCAGTGCGGTGTCTTAGCTGAATACAAGTCGCCAGGAGTATATGAATAAATCCCGGCAGCGGATAGCGTCAAGCCTGGCTTGCAGAAAAAATCGGATTAAACCTTATCTGTTGCAGCCCTGTGGCACAATGGTCAACATAATACCCTAACCCAACTACTCGAAAAAAAGAACTTTGCCATGAAATTGAATATCCGCGCGCAATCTGCACAAAATCAGCATAATAATTCTCCCATCGTCCTCGTCCACGGGTTGTTTGGTAGCCTTGACAACCTCGGCGTGCTGGCGCGTGACCTGGTAAACGATCACAATATCATCCGGGTTGATATGCGTAACCACGGACTTTCGCCACGAGATCCACATATGAATTACCCGGCGATGGCCCAGGATCTTGTTGATACTCTGGAAGCGCTGCAGATCGATAAGGCGACATTTATTGGTCACTCAATGGGTGGTAAAGCTGTGATGGCACTGACCGCGTTAGCGCCCGATCGCATCGAGAAACTGGTAGCGATCGATATCGCGCCGGTGGATTATCACGTACGCCGTCATGATGAAATTTTCGCAGCTATCAACGCGGTCAGTGGATCCGACGCGCAAACGCGCCAACAGGCCGCTGTAGTGATGCGCCAATATATTAATGAAGAGGGCGTGATTCAATTCCTGCTGAAATCTTTTGTTGACGGTGAGTGGCGTTTTAACGTGCCAGTATTATGGGATCAGTATCCACATATTGTTGGCTGGGAGAAGATTCCGGCATGGAACCACCCTGCTCTGTTTATTCCTGGCGGCAATTCCCCGTATGTTACTGAACAGTATCGTGATGATTTGCTGGCGCAATTCCCACAAGCACGGGCGCATGTCATTGCAGGCGCGGGTCATTGGGTACACGCAGAAAAACCGGATGCTGTGCTGCGGGCTATCCGTCGCTATCTTAATGATTAACGCAACTGATTAAAAACCCAGCGTCCGCGCGGCATTCCGCGCGTGGGCGTTGGCGAGATTCCTCACGCTGTTGTATTATGGCGGGCTATCCATCCGGGCAGGCGCCTGGCTGATTGTTTCCCCCGAAGTCACCAAGATCATGGCCAAAGAACAAACGGACCGTACGACATTAGATCTGTTCGCGCACGAGCGTCGACCGGGACGACCGAAAACCAATCCGCTTTCGCGCGATGAACAGCTGCGTATTAATAAACGCAACCAGCTAAAACGCGACAAAGTACGTGGCCTTAAGCGTGTCGAACTGAAGCTGAACGCGGAAGCTGTCGAGGCGCTGAACGAGCTGGCGGAGTCGCGCAATATGAGCCGTAGCGAACTGATCGAAGAGATATTGATGCAGCAACTGGCGGCGCTGCGTAATCAGGGCATCGTTTAAATATCCACTTTCGTGTAGCACAGTGTGCAGTCCTGCTCGTTTGCTGATTCCGCAAGACTGCCTGTTCTGCTATGATTGCCTTTATCCGTGGGCAATTTGCCACCCCTATTTCAATAAGTTTCAAGAGGTTATTTCACTCATGGCTATCACTGGCATCTTTTTCGGCAGCGACACCGGTAATACCGAAAATATCGCAAAAATGATTCAAAAACAGCTTGGTAAAGACGTTGCCGATGTCCATGACATTGCAAAAAGCAGCAAAGAAGATCTGGAAGCTTATGACATTCTTCTGCTGGGCATCCCAACCTGGTACTATGGCGAAGCACAGTGTGACTGGGACGACTTCTTTCCGACTCTCGAAGAGATTGATTTCAATGGTAAACTGGTTGCGCTGTTTGGCTGTGGCGACCAGGAAGATTACGCAGAATATTTCTGCGACGCCTTAGGCACCATTCGTGACATCATTGAACCGCGCGGTGCGACCATTGTTGGCCACTGGCCAACTGCGGGCTATCATTTCGAAGCATCAAAAGGTCTGGCGGATGATGACCACTTTGTCGGCCTGGCTATCGACGAAGACCGTCAGCCAGAACTGACCGCCGAACGTGTAGAAAAATGGGTAAAACAAATTTCTGAAGAACTGCATCTCGACGAAATTATCAATGCCTGATGTACTGCGGCGTAGACTCATGTCTACGCCGTATTAATAGATAATGCCAATCAAAATAATTGCTACAAATTTGTAACTTTTGCCGTAGTACCTGTACAATGTTCCAGTATTGAAGTGGCCTTACCGATGTAAATGTAAGCTAAGCCACGTTTTTATTAACAATATTTGCCAGGGACTTGTAGTTTTCATTTAGGCATGGCAAATCTATAATGATACGCATTATCTCAAGAGCAAATTCTGTCACTTCTTTTAATGAAGTGAACCGCTTAGTAACAGGACAGATTCCGCATGACTGATAACAATACCGCCCTAAAGAAAGCTGGCCTGAAAGTAACGCTTCCACGTTTAAAAATCCTGGAAGTTCTTCAGGAGCCGGACAACCATCACGTCAGTGCGGAAGATTTATACAAACGTCTGATCGATATGGGTGAAGAAATTGGTCTGGCTACGGTATATCGTGTACTGAACCAGTTTGACGACGCCGGTATCGTCACCCGCCACAATTTTGAAGGCGGTAAATCCGTATTTGAACTGACTCAACAACATCACCACGATCACCTGATCTGCCTCGACTGCGGAAAGGTTATCGAATTTAGTGATGAATCTATCGAAGCGCGTCAGCGTGAAATTGCCGCGAAGCATGGCATTCGCCTGACTAACCATAGTCTCTATCTTTACGGTCACTGTGCCGAAGGCGATTGCCGCGAAGATGAGCACGCGCATGAAGGCAAATAAGTCAGCCTGAATGAGAAAAAGCCAACCTACGGGTTGGCTTTTTTATACAAGGGAAACAAGAAAAGCGAGAGTTACAGCCCTCACTTATTTGTTATTACTGCGAATTTCCTGCCAGACCTTATCACAATCGGCTCTCACTGCCTGGTCATTACCGGTTTGCGTTGCCTGGATGCACTGCTGATAATCCAGCACGCGGACACTTTCCTGCTCGGCAAATTGCTGATGTTGTTTCTCTTTCTTCAGCACGTTTAACACGCTCTGACAGGCTTCAATTTTTTCCGGCGAACCTTGCGCGGTATTGATACAGGCGCTGTACGCCTCTTTCAGGCGGCTGTCTTCCTGTGGCGCGGTTGATTGCGCACAAGCCACCAGCCCCGATGCCATCATGGCGATGAGAATCAGTTTTTTCATAGCAAATTCCTCAAATGTGCGGCAGGCACAAAACCTGCCGCGTCGGGCATCAGAAGATGGTGAATGGTGCGATTACCATGAATTTCACGTCGCGCTCATCCTGGAAGATGTTACCGTAACCGCCGCCCCAGCTTGGGATGTCGGAGTGGTTGTCGTATTCGGTGAAGTGCAGTTTGAACATCGTGCCCTTGGCACGGCCGTCCTGAATGGTGTAGACCGCATCCAGGCTGTATGCAGACTCTTCAATAGTCCGGTTCTTGTCGTAGTACGCATCCGGATTGCTCTGCCAGGTCGCAGGTTTAGCATCCCATGCGTAAACGTAGGAGGCGCCGATGGCGAAGCCTGGAAGATTCCAGTTTTTCAGGTCATACATCGCGCCGAAGAAGACCGCTTTTTCGCCGTTGGCGTTAAAGTCAGAACGGTTATCCCACCAGATATCCAGGCGACCGTTCGAGGAAGCGTAGGTTGGAGTCATACGTTGCAGGAAGTATCCCTGCTGACCGTCAGCTTTAACCCAGGTGCCTTCCAGACGCAAATCCACTACGTCAGCCGCCCGGTAACCAAAGGTCAGCGCCTGCAGCCAGGCGGTGCCATCATAAAGATCGTTGACGCTACGATCGTCAACTTTATCGCGCGTACCGTAGAACTGGTAGCTGGCGGTTAGCGGGCTACCGGCGATATCAAATTTATAGCTGGCTTTGGCAAAGTACTGATCGATATACCCTTCCGCCTGACCAAACGCCGCTTCCAGCACGAAGTTATTTTTGAAGTCGTATTTCGCACCGATGGAGTGCAGATAATCAACTTTGGTGGTTTTATCGTTCTGATAAAACTCATCCATTTCCAGATGCCACGGCGCTTTGTATTCGTTGGTCCACATGTAGGAGAAACTCAACGCACCAGCATCGCCGTAATCAAAATTCGCCCCGGCTTCCGCACCCTGATAAGTACCCGGCATAAAGCTCCAGTGCGGCGCTAACAGCGTCTGACCGGTTGGCTGAATATAACCTGCCCTCGCCCAAACCGGACCGTATTTAAATTTGGCCGCTGCTTTATACAGGCTTATACCGCTTTTGTCACCGGACCAGTCTTCGTCATAGGCTTTATTACTTTTTGAAAACGCGATTTCGTTCGGGTGAGAGCTGTCGCCGTTTTCCGCCATTTCAATCGCCGTAAACGCGGCAATATCAAGGCCGAACATATCAGCAGCATAACCGGACTGAAAATCGAGGTTGGCGTTCCAGGTGGAGTGAGAAAGGTTGGTTTTGTATTTGTCGCCGTCGGTAACATCTTTACGGTCACGTTCACGCTGCCAGTAATAGATACCGCCGGTTAAGGTTGAATCGTCGATGAATCCTTCGGCGCGAGCCTCCGGCATTGCCACCAGGCCCGACATTGCTGTAACACCGGCGATAGCCAGCGCCAGCGTACTACGTTTGCCACTAAACGTACGCATGGGTTAATCCTCTTTGACATATAAATTGCTGCACCACAGGTGAACAGCGAAAAAAATAAAAATTAAAAAAGTAGCGTTGAGAAAAGTCTCGCTGACTACAGGAATAGACTATTTTTCGCGACGCGAATTATCAATCTCTTTCTGTAACGAGAATGTAAGAACATGAGCAACCGCACATATTTTGATGATTTTTGTTACAAGGTTTAAGTTTGCAGTAGAAAGGCTTGTAGAAGAATAAAAGCGTGAATTTCCAGCTATATGAAAGCGGTTACATTTTATTTAATTATGATTTGTAATTTTAAATTTGTTTTATGAATAAATTACAAAGCGGAATTAATTCGCGAAGAAAAGCAGAAAAAACGCCGCTGAACGCGGCGTTTTGGATTGTTTGCATGTTTCTTGCCGGATGCGGCGTGAACGCCTTATCCGGCCTACAAAAGCACGCAAATTCAATATATTGCAGAGATCACGTAGGCCTGATAAGCGAAACGCATCAGGCAGTTTAGCTTTTGAAACTGTTTATCTGTTCCTTGCCGGATGCGGCGTAAACGCCCCATCCGGCATAGCGAAACTTAAAATTACTCGCCTACTTTCGCCCAGGTATCACGCAGTCCAACGGTGCGGTTAAATACCGGTTTTTCCGCTGTGGAATGGCGGCTGTCGAGGCAGAAGTAGCCTTCGCGCTCAAACTGGAATGCTTTACCTGCCACCGCATCTTTCAGAGACGGTTCAGCAAAGCCCTGTTTGATGACCAGAGAATCCTGGTTAATCACCGACAGGAAATCATCCGCAGCGCCTGGATTCGGCACACTGAACAGACGATCGTACAGGCGGATTTCAACCGGTAGCGCATGTGCCGCGCTTACCCAGTGAATAACGCCTTTGACTTTACGACCATCAGCCGGATCTTTGCTTAAGGTGTCGGCGTCATAAGTACAGAAGATGGTGGTGATATTGCCTTCGGCATCTTTCTCCACGCGTTCCGCTTTAATCACGTAAGCATTACGCAGACGCACTTCTTTTCCCAGCACCAGACGCTTGTACTGCTTGTTAGCTTCTTCGCGGAAATCGGCGCGATCGATCCAAATCTCACCGCTAAACGGCACCTGACGGCTGCCCATTTCCGGTTTATTCGGATGGTTCGGCATGGTGACCATTTCGCCTTCGCCCTGATAGTTTTCGATAACCAGTTTCACCGGGTCGATAACCGCCATTGCACGCGGCGCGTTCTCGTTAAGATCTTCACGAATGCAGGATTCCAGCGATGCCATCTCAATGGTGTTGTCCTGCTTGGTCACGCCAATGCGTTTGCAGAACTCACGAATAGAAGCCGCAGTGTAACCACGACGACGCAGACCGGAAATGGTCGGCATACGCGGATCATCCCAACCTTCTACGTGCTTGTCGGTGACCAGTTGGTTCAGCTTACGCTTGGACATCACGGTGTATTCCAGATTCAGGCGCGAGAATTCGTACTGGCGCGGGTGAACAGGAATGGTGATGTTGTCCAGAACCCAGTCGTACAGACGACGGTTGTCCTGGAACTCCAGCGTACACAGAGAGTGCGTAATGCCTTCCAGCGCATCGCTGATGCAGTGGGTGAAGTCGTACATCGGGTAGATGCACCACTTGTTGCCAGTCTGATGGTGTTCAGCAAACTTAATGCGGTACAGCACCGGATCGCGCATCACGATAAACGGCGAAGCCATGTCGATTTTCGCGCGCAGGCAGGCTTTACCTTCTTCAAAACCACCGGTACGCATTTTCTCGAACAGCGCCAGGTTCTCTTCAACGCTGCGGTCGCGGTACGGGCTGTTTTTACCCGGCTGTGTCAGGGTGCCGCGGTATTCGCGGATCTGTTCCGGCGTCAGTTCATCAACGTACGCCAGGCCTTTATTGATCAGTTCAACAGCATAGGCGTGGAGCTGATCAAAATAATCGGAGGAGTAACGGACGTTACCAGACCAGTGAAAACCTAACCACTCAACGTCGTTTTTGATCGAATCGACATACTCGATATCTTCTTTTACCGGGTTAGTGTCGTCGAAACGCAGGTTGCATTGGCCTTTATAGTCCTGGGCGATCCCGAAGTTCAGGCAGATAGATTTCGCATGGCCAATATGCAGATAGCCATTCGGCTCCGGCGGGAAACGGGTGTGTACTGTGGTGTGCTTACCACTGGCCAGATCTTCATCGATGATCTGACGAATAAAGTTAGTCGGGCGGGCTTCTGCCTCACTCATCGTGGATTCCTCAAAGCGTAAACAACGTATAACGGCGTATGATCTTATAAGCGGGACAGGCTGACAACTGTTAGTTAGAGAAAATCGAAAAATCTAACAAAGATTATGGGGATAGTTGATGAAAAAAAAAGCGGCAGAGAAGATCTCCACCGCTTTTGCCAGTCCTGCGTCATTGTTGGATGCGAGGCTTATGCGTCTTATCCAACCTACACAGCGCTTTTGTAGGCCTGATAAGACGCGTCAAGCGTCGCATCAGGCATAAAGCAGATTACTTTTTGATTTCATACAGCGGTGTTTGACCCGCCACAACATGGCCCTGAGCTTTAATGATCAAGCCGCTGAAATCGTCGATATTGCTGCAAACCACCGGGCTAATCATCGAGCGGGCGTTAGCGTTCAGGTAATCCAGATCCATTTCCAGAATCGGTTGCCCTGCGCTTACCTGCGCGCCCTCTTCCACCAGACGTTTAAAGCCTTTACCTTCCAGCGCTACGGTGTCGATACCCATGTGGACGACGATCTCTGCGCCTTTTTCAGTTTCAAGGCAGAACGCGTGGTTGGTGTTGAAGATTTTCACGATGGTTCCCGCCGCTGGTGATACAACGATTTTATCCGTCGGTTTCACCGCCACACCGTCGCCCACGGCTTTGCTGGCGAACGCTTCGTCTGGCACCTGATCCAGTGCGACAACATCACCGGTAATTGGCGATACCAGCTCAGCGATAGACACTGCGTTTGGTACAGCCTGCGGTTTCGCTACCGGAGCGGCAGTTGCCGGAGCAGCTTCAGCAGAAGCAGCAGCTATCGGGCCACGAGCAACGACTTTCTTCATCGCATCGCCGATGGATTCTGCTTTCGCGCCGACAATCACCTGGATGGTCTGTTTGTTCAGTTTCACCACCCCAGAAGCACCCAGACGTTTACACATCGCATCGTTGACACGTGCTGAGTCAGCCACAGTCAAGCGCAGACGAGTAATACAGGCGTCAATCGCTTTTAGATTGTCACTACCACCAACTGCCGCAATGTAGTTGGTTGCCAGTTGAGTTAAGCCTTCTTCGGTATTGCTGTTCGCTTCTTCAGTAACGATCTCGTCATCTTTATCTTCACGACCTGGCGTTTTCAGGTTGAACATACGGATAACCGCACTGAACACCACAAAGTAGATAGCGAAGAAAACAACGCCCATCACCAGCAGCATCCAGACGTTCTGGCTGGCTGCTGGCAGATTGTACATCAACGCATAGTCGATAGCGCCCGCAGAGAAGGAGAAGCCCGCATGGATCCCCAGCAACGTTGCCACAAACAGACTGATACCCGTCAGCAGTGCGTGCAGGAGGTACAGCAGAGGAGCAAGGAACATAAACAGGAATTCCAGCGGCTCAGTCACACCGGTCAGGAACGCGGTGATAGCAACAGAAAGCAGCATCCCACCAACCATCGGGCGACGCTCTTTCGGTGCTGCGAAGTACATCGCCAGCGCCGCACCTGGCAGACCGAACATCATGATCGGGAAGAAGCCAGACATGAACATCCCCGCAGTGCCGTCGCCCGCATAGAAGCGGTTGATGTCACCGTGGAAAACCGTACCCGCAGAGTTGGTGAATTCACCAATCTGGAACCAGGCGATGGTATTCAGTACCTGATGCAGACCGGTTGGGATCAGCAGACGGTTGATGAAACCAAAGATACCGGAACCCAGCGCGCCCGCAGAAACGATCCACTCGCCGCCTGCATGGATAGCGTGCTGTACCGGCGGCCAGACGTAACCAAAAATGGCTGCCAGCACCAGGCAGAAGAAGCCGGTGGCGATCGGCACAAAACGTTTGCCGCCGAAGAAGCTCAGGAAGTCCGGCAGTTTAATATCCGACCAACGGTTATAGGCTGCACCACCGACCAGACCGGTAATGATACCTGCCAGAACCCCCATGTTAATTTCTGGGTTGATGGTCACCATCGCTTTAGTTAACACAAAGTAACCAACCGCACCCGCCAACGCAGCTGCACCTGCACTGTCTTTGGACCAGCTGGAGGCCACGCCGATCGCAAAGATCAACGCCAGGTTATCAAAAATCGCGCCGCCTGCCTGGGCAATAAACGCAACATTAAGTAAATCTGGCTGGCCGAATCGCAGCAACAGTGCCGCCACCGGCAGCACCGCGATAGGGAGCTGTAACGCCCTACCGAGTCGCTGGAAAAAACCTAAAATATTCATCTTATTCCCCCTACGAGAACCCTATTTGGCTCGTTTAAAGCCGTATTTTTATTTTGCAGCAAATTGTGCTGCCGATGTTCTGTAATCAAGTTGTTAGATCATCTGCTACAGAGTGTGTGAAAATTTAATTCGTACCGCAAATTAAACGCGCGTCTTTTGTGAGTTTTGTCACCAAATATCGTTATCATTACTCCCTTTTACTGGCTAAACCAGAAAACTTATTTTATCATTCAAAAAATCAGGTCGGATTGACGCCTGTCTGCGCAAATCCAGGTTACGCTTAAAGATGCCTAATCCGCCAACGGCTTACTTTTTACTTACTTGAGGTGAATAATGAGACTGATCCCCCTGACTACCGCTGAACAGGTCGGCAAATGGGCTGCTCGCCATATCGTTAATCGTATTAATGCGTTCAAACCGACAGCCGATCGTCCGTTTGTGCTTGGCCTGCCGACTGGCGGCACGCCGATGACCACCTATAAAGCGTTAGTCGAAATGCATAAAGCAGGCCAGGTCAGCTTTAAGCACGTTGTCACCTTCAACATGGACGAATATGTCGGTCTGCCGAAAGAGCATCCGGAAAGCTACTACAGTTTTATGCACCGTAATTTCTTCGATCACGTTGATATTCCAGCAGAAAATATCAACCTTCTCAACGGCAATGCCCCGGATATCGACGCCGAATGCCGCCAGTATGAAGAAAAAATTCGCTCTTACGGTAAAATCCATCTGTTTATGGGCGGTGTAGGTAACGACGGTCACATTGCATTTAACGAACCAGCCTCTTCTCTTGCCTCTCGCACCCGTATCAAAACCCTGACACATGACACTCGCGTCGCAAACTCTCGTTTCTTTGATAACGATGTTAATCAGGTGCCAAAATATGCGCTGACCGTAGGTGTGGGTACACTGCTGGATGCCGAAGAAGTGATGATTCTGGTGCTGGGCAGCCAGAAAGCACTGGCACTGCAGGCTGCAGTTGAAGGTTGCGTTAATCACATGTGGACCATCAGCTGTCTGCAACTGCATCCGAAAGCGATCATGGTGTGCGATGAGCCTTCCACCATGGAGCTAAAGGTTAAGACTTTAAGATATTTCAACGAATTAGAAGCAGAAAATATCAAAGGTCTGTAATTGTTATCCCTGCCCTGACGCCTTGCTCAGGGCATTATTATTTTTGAAATCGGGGGTCGGAATGTATGCATTAACCCAGGGCCGGATCTTTACCGGTCATGAATTTCTTGATGACCATGCAGTTGTTATCGCTGATGGCCTGATTAAAAGCGTCTGCCCAGTAGCGGAACTGCCGCCAGAGATTGAACAACGTTCACTGAACGGGGCCATTCTCTCCCCCGGTTTTATCGATGTGCAGTTAAACGGCTGCGGCGGCGTACAGTTTAACGATACCGCTGAAGCGGTCAGCGTGGAAACGCTGGAAATCATGCAGAAAGCCAATGAGAAATCAGGCTGCACAAACTATTTGCCGACGCTTATCACCACCAGCGATGACCTGATGAAACAGGGTGTTCGCGTGATGCGTGAGTACCTGGCAAAACATCCGAATCAGGCATTAGGTTTACACCTGGAAGGCCCGTGGCTGAATCTGGTGAAAAAAGGTACCCATAATCCGAATTTCGTACGTAAACCGGATACCGCGCTGGTCGATTTCCTGTGTGAAAATGCCGATGTCATTACCAAAGTGACGCTGGCACCGGAAATGGTTCCAGCAGAAGTGATCAGCAAACTGGCAAATGCCGGGATTGTGGTGTCTGCCGGTCACTCCAATGCAACGTTAAAAGAAGCAAAAGCCGGTTTCCGCGCGGGGATTACCTTTGCCACCCATCTGTACAACGCGATGCCGTATATTACCGGTCGTGAACCGGGCCTGGCGGGCGCGATCCTCGACGAAGCGGACATTTATTGCGGTATTATTGCCGATGGTCTGCACGTTGATTACGCCAACATTCGCAATGCCAAACGTCTGAAAGGCGACAAACTGTGTCTGGTCACTGACGCGACTGCGCCAGCAGGTGCCAATATTGAACAGTTCATTTTTGCGGGTAAAACAATATACTACCGCAACGGACTTTGTGTGGATGAGAATGGTACGTTAAGTGGTTCATCCTTAACCATGATTGAAGGCGTGCGTAATCTGGTTGAACATTGCGGTATCGCACTGGATGAAGTGCTGCGTATGGCGACGCTCTATCCGGCTCGTGCGATTGGCGTTGAAAAACGTCTCGGCACTCTCGCCGCAGGTAAAGTGGCCAACCTGACCGCATTCACACCTGATTTTAAAATCACCAGGACCATCGTTAACGGTAACGAGGTCGTAACCCAATAAGAGAAAGTATGACACCAGGCGGACAAGCTCAGATAGGTAATGTTGATCTCGTAAAACAGCTTAACAGCGCGGCGGTTTATCGCCTGATTGACCAGCATGGGCCAATCTCGCGAATTCAGATTGCTGAGCAAAGCCAGCTTGCCCCCGCCAGCGTAACCAAAATTACGCGTCAGCTTATCGAACGCGGGCTGATCAAAGAAGTTGATCAGCAGGCCTCCACCGGGGGCCGCCGCGCTATCTCTATCGTCACCGAAACCCGCAATTTCCACGCAATCGGCGTACGTCTCGGTCGTCACGACGCCACCATCACCCTGTTTGATCTCAGCAGCAAAGTTCTGGCAGAAGAACATTACCCGCTACCTGAACGTACCCAGCAGACGCTGGAACATGCCCTGCTGAATGCCATTACTCAGTTTATTGATAACCACCAGCGCAAGCTGCGGGAGCTGATCGCCATTTCAGTGATCCTGCCAGGGCTGGTCGACCCGGACAGCGGCAAAATTCACTACATGCCGCATATTCAGGTGGAAAACTGGGGGCTGGTTGAAGCACTGGAAGAGCGTTTTAAAGTGACCTGTTTTGTCGGCCACGATATCCGCAGTCTGGCGCTGGCAGAGCACTACTTCGGTGCAAGTCAGGATTGCGAAGACTCCATTCTGGTGCGCGTGCATCGCGGAACGGGGGCAGGAATCATCTCTAACGGGCGCATTTTTATCGGCCGCAACGGCAACGTCGGTGAAATTGGCCATATTCAGGTTGAACCGCTGGGAGAACGCTGCCATTGTGGCAACTTCGGCTGCCTGGAAACTATCGCTGCCAACGCTGCCATTGAACAACGGGTGTTGAATTTATTAAAGCAGGGCTACCAGAGCCGCGTGCCGCTGGACGACTGCACCATAAAAACTATCTGCAAAGCTGCGAACAAAGGCGATAGCCTGGCGTCGGAAGTGATTGAGTATGTAGGTCGTCATCTGGGCAAAACCATCGCCATTGCTATCAACTTATTTAATCCGCAAAAAATTGTCATTGCCGGTGAAATCACCGAAGCCGATAAAGTGCTGCTCCCTGCTATCGAAAGCTGCATTAATACTCAGGCACTGAAGGCGTTTCGCACTAATCTACCGGTGGTACGTTCTGAGCTGGATCACCGCTCGGCAATCGGCGCTTTTGCGCTGGTAAAACGCGCCATGCTCAACGGTATTTTGCTCCAGCATTTGCTGGAAAATTAATGTGCTTTTATAGTGGCGCTTATTGTTGTCAATATTCTGGGTAGTCCATGACCATTAAAAATGTAATTTGCGATATCGACGGCGTGCTGATGCACGATAACGTCGCCGTACCGGGTGCAGCGGAATTTTTGCACGGGATTATGGATAAAGGCCTGCCGCTGGTGTTGCTGACCAACTATCCTTCGCAGACCGGGCAAGATCTGGCGAACCGCTTTGCCACTGCCGGTGTCGATGTGCCGGACAGCGTGTTTTATACCTCCGCGATGGCAACCGCCGATTTCCTGCGTCGCCAGGAAGGCAAGAAAGCGTATGTGGTGGGCGAAGGCGCGCTGATTCATGAGCTGTACAAAGCCGGTTTTACGATTACCGATGTGAACCCTGATTTTGTGATTGTTGGCGAAACACGCTCCTACAACTGGGACATGATGCATAAAGCGGCCTATTTCGTCGCTAATGGTGCACGCTTTATCGCCACTAACCCGGACACCCACGGGCGCGGTTTTTATCCCGCCTGTGGCGCGTTGTGTGCAGGGATTGAGAAAATCTCCGGGCGCAAACCGTTCTATGTTGGTAAGCCGAGTCCGTGGATCATCCGTGCGGCATTAAACAAAATGCAGGCCCACTCGGAAGAAACGGTGATTGTCGGCGATAACTTGCGTACCGATATTCTGGCGGGCTTCCAGGCCGGTCTGGAGACGATTCTTGTGCTCTCCGGCGTTTCGTCGCTCGACGATATCGACAGCATGCCGTTCCGCCCAAGCTGGATTTACCCGTCAGTCGCTGAAATCGACGTTATCTGAATAGCAACCACGTCTCAGGGCGTGGTTGATATTGATGACAAACGCCAAACTGCCTGATGCGCTACGCTTATCAGGCACACGCAGCTCCTGCAATATATTGAATTTTCATGATTTTGTAGGCCGGATAAGGCGTTCACGCCGCATCCGGCATGAACAAATCGCACTTTGTCAGCAATTTGGCCCCCGTAAAATATAACCATTCAATAAAACCTGCCAAAAATTATCGATCCATCAATAAACACATCACTACACCAGACCTTTTTTCACTAATCGACAATCACCATTACGTTTTTTATTTTTTCACCGTCAAATCGCTTGCGCACAGTGCTGCTTTGCGGCATTTTTTTAAACAAGCAAACACAACAAGCAACAAATACCAGGTTAACGGAGAAGGTTATGTGTTCAATTTTTGGCGTATTCGATATCAAAACAGACGCAGTTGAACTGCGGAAGAAAGCACTCGAGCTGTCACGCCTGATGCGTCATCGCGGCCCGGACTGGTCCGGTATTTATGCCAGCGATAACGCCATTCTCGCCCACGAACGTCTGTCAATTGTTGACGTTAACGCGGGGGCGCAACCTCTCTACAACCAACAAAAAACCCACGTACTGGCGGTAAACGGTGAAATCTACAACCACCAGACATTGCGCGCCGAATATGGCGATCGTTACCAGTTCCAGACCGGGTCTGACTGTGAAGTGATCCTCGCGCTGTATCAGGAAAAAGGGCCGGAATTTCTCGACGACTTGCAGGGCATGTTTGCCTTTGCCCTGTACGACAGCGAAAAAGATGCATATCTGATTGGTCGCGACCATCTGGGGATCATCCCACTGTATATGGGCTATGACGAACACGGTCAGCTGTATGTGGCCTCAGAAATGAAAGCCCTGGTGCCAGTTTGCCGCACGATTAAAGAGTTCCCGGCGGGGAGCTATTTATGGAGTCAGGACGGCGAAATCCGTTCTTATTATCATCGAGACTGGTTCGACTTTGATGCAGTGAAAGATAACGTGACCGATAAAAATGAACTGCGTCAGGCACTGGAAGATTCCGTAAAATGCCATCTGATGTCTGATGTGCCTTACGGCGTGCTGCTCTCGGGTGGTCTGGATTCCTCAATTATTTCCGCTATCACCAAGAAATATGCCGCTCGTCGCGTGGAAGATCAGGAACGCTCTGAAGCCTGGTGGCCGCAGTTACACTCGTTTGCTGTAGGTCTGCCGGGTTCACCGGATCTGAAAGCAGCCCAGGAAGTGGCGAACCATCTGGGTACTGTGCACCACGAAATTCACTTCACTGTACAGGAAGGTCTGGATGCCATCCGTGATGTGATTTACCACATCGAAACCTATGATGTGACCACCATTCGCGCTTCAACACCGATGTATTTAATGTCGCGTAAGATCAAGGCGATGGGCATTAAAATGGTGTTGTCCGGTGAAGGTTCTGACGAAGTGTTTGGCGGTTATCTTTACTTCCACAAAGCGCCGAACGCTAAAGAACTGCATGAAGAGACGGTGCGTAAACTGCTGGCCCTGCATATGTATGACTGCGCGCGTGCCAACAAAGCGATGTCAGCCTGGGGCGTGGAAGCACGCGTTCCGTTCCTCGACAAGAAATTCCTCGACGTAGCAATGCGTATTAACCCGCAGGATAAAATGTGCGGTAACGGTAAGATGGAAAAACACATCCTGCGTGAATGTTTTGAGTCGTACCTGCCTGCAAGTGTTGCCTGGCGGCAGAAAGAGCAGTTCTCCGATGGCGTCGGTTACAGTTGGATTGACACACTGAAAGAAGTGGCGGCACAGCAGGTTTCTGATCAGCAACTGGAAACAGCCCGCTTCCGCTTCCCATACAACACGCCGACCTCAAAAGAAGCGTATCTGTACCGGGAGATTTTTGAAGAACTGTTCCCGCTTCCGAGCGCCGCTGAGTGCGTACCGGGCGGTCCTTCCGTCGCGTGTTCTTCCGCTAAAGCGATCGAGTGGGATGAGGCGTTCAAGAAAATGGACGATCCTTCTGGTCGCGCGGTTGGTGTTCACCAGTCTGCATATAAATAAGACGTGTAATATTGCCCCGGAGAAATCCGGGGCAATTTCAGTTACTGGGGAGCTTGTTGATTCTGATACGCAGTGAGGAAATGTTCCGGATTTGCTACATCGCTGTCAGATAACTCATTATTGTAAGCGACTGACCAGGTTGCCGATTCCTCCGGGATATGCAGGCTTCCATTTCCCTCTTTCAGGCGTAATAACTCAAAAGATTCACCCTTGATTATAGCGGTATAAGATTTCTCACCTTCCTGCAATACTTTTACTTTGCAGCGAAAAATCTGACCATCGATGTCATTATCAACATGCGATACCTGAACGAGTGCCTCATTAGACGCTTTCGGCCCGATTCGCATCATCCACACCACAGCGCCTTCCTGCCCACGATAGCCAAAAACATATTTACCGATTTCCGGTTTGACCGTATCGGCAAACGCGGATTGCATAAGTAATAAGACACCCATCAACATCGTCATAAAACGCAGCATAGTATTCCCTCAATAAATCGCCTGAAGTGATAGCAGAGATGCAGGCGTAGCGATCCCTGCCCTGTCCTGTTGCAACGGGGCAGTATTTCATGGATTAATTTCCCACCACTATTGTTGAATTCCGAATTTCATCCTGTATGACAAAAGAATGGCTGTAGGGCGGGGAAAAAACACAAAGTAAACAATAATTGACGAATATAGCGCCACGCTGTTCGCAACCTAACCAAACAGTCACTTTCGAGCAATTTTCCTTGAAAAAGAGGTTGACGCTGCAAGGCTCTATACGCATAATGCGCCCCGCAACGCCGATAAGGTATCGCGAAAAAAAAGATGGCTACGTAGCTCAGTTGGTTAGAGCACATCACTCATAATGATGGGGTCACAGGTTCGAATCCCGTCGTAGCCACCATCTTTTTTTGCGGGAGTGGCGAAATTGGTAGACGCACCAGATTTAGGTTCTGGCGCCGCAAGGTGTGCGAGTTCAAGTCTCGCCTCCCGCACCATTCACCAGAAAGCGTTGTACGGATGGGGTATCGCCAAGCGGTAA
>NZ_RHJR01000001.1:0-242801 GCF_004212325.1 Escherichia sp. E13S3 | reverse complement strand
CCAACGGTACGGCCGCCTTCACGGATTGCGAAACGCAGACCGTCGTCCATCGCGATCGGGTGGATCAGGGTAACAACCATTTTGATGTTGTCGCCCGGCATTACCATCTCTACGCCTTCCGGCAGTTCGATGGTACCAGTCACGTCAGTAGTACGGAAGTAGAACTGCGGACGGTAGCCTTTGAAGAACGGAGTATGACGGCCGCCTTCATCTTTGGACAGAATGTACACTTCAGATTCGAACTTGGTGTGCGGCTTGATGGTGCCCGGCTTAGCCAGTACCTGGCCACGTTCGATTTCTTCACGTTTGATACCACGCAGCAGAACACCTACGTTCTCACCAGCACGGCCTTCGTCCAGCAGTTTGCGGAACATTTCAACGCCAGTACAGGTAGACTTCTGAGTCTCTTTGATACCAACGATTTCAACTTCTTCACCAACTTTGATGATACCGCGTTCTACACGACCGGTAACAACGGTACCACGACCGGAGATGGAGAATACGTCTTCGATCGGCAGCAGGAACGGCTTGTCAATCGCACGCTCTGGTTCCGGAATGTAAGAATCCAGGAAGCCAGCCAGTTCCAGGATTTTCGCTTCCCACTCTGCGTCGCCTTCCAGCGCTTTCAGAGCAGAACCACGAACGATCGGAGTGTCGTCGCCCGGGAAGTCGTACTGAGACAGAAGTTCACGAACTTCCATTTCAACCAGTTCCAGCAGCTCTTCGTCATCAACCATGTCACATTTGTTCAGGAACACGATGATGTACGGAACGCCTACCTGACGACCCAGCAGGATGTGCTCACGAGTCTGCGGCATCGGGCCGTCAGTCGCAGCAACTACCAGGATCGCGCCGTCCATCTGAGCAGCACCAGTGATCATGTTTTTAACATAGTCGGCGTGCCCCGGGCAGTCTACGTGTGCGTAGTGACGGGTCGGGGTGTCATATTCAACGTGAGAAGTGTTGATGGTGATACCACGAGCTTTTTCTTCCGGCGCGTTATCGATCTGGTCGAATGCACGAGCAGCACCGCCGTAGGTTTTAGCCAGTACGGTGGTGATCGCAGCGGTCAGAGTAGTTTTACCGTGGTCAACGTGGCCGATAGTACCAACGTTAACGTGCGGTTTTGTACGTTCAAATTTTTCTTTAGACACGGCTATATTCCTTACTATAGTGCTCTCCCCTTCAGGAGAGAGCACGGGACTTTGGTATTAACCCTTAGGCTTATTTACCACGGGCTTCAATTACGGCCTGAGCAACGTTACTCGGCGCTTCATCATACTTCAGGAATTCCATGGTGTATGATGCACGACCTTTGGTCAGAGAACGCAGCTGAGTTGCGTATCCGAACATTTCAGACAGCGGTACTTCAGCGTGGATCTTAACGCCAGTAACTTCAGATTCCTGACCTTTGAGCATACCACGACGACGGCTCAAGTCACCGATAACGTCACCGGTGTTCTCTTCTGGAGTTTCTACTTCAACCTTCATGATCGGCTCAAGCAGAACTGGTTTCGCTTTCTTAAAGCCTTCTTTAAAGGCGATAGAAGCAGCCAGTTTAAACGCCAGTTCAGAGGAGTCAACGTCATGGTAAGAACCGAAGTGCAGACGAACACCCATGTCTACTACCGGGTAGCCTGCCAGCGGACCTGCTTTCAGCTGTTCCTGGATACCTTTATCAACGGCCGGGATGTATTCGCCAGGGATTACACCACCTTTAATGTCGTTGATGAACTCGTAGCCTTTCGGGTTTGAACCCGGCTCCAGCGGGTACATGTCGATAACAACATGACCATACTGACCACGACCACCAGACTGTTTCGCGTGTTTACCTTCAACATCGGTAACTTTCTGGCGGATAGTTTCACGGTAAGCAACCTGCGGTTTACCTACGTTCGCTTCAACGTTGAATTCACGCTTCATACGGTCAACGATGATGTCGAGGTGCAGTTCGCCCATACCCGCGATGATGGTCTGGTTAGATTCTTCGTCAGTCCATACACGGAAAGACGGGTCTTCTTTAGCCAGACGGCCCAGAGCCAGACCCATTTTTTCCTGGTCAGCTTTGGTTTTCGGTTCAACTGCGATGGAGATTACCGGCTCAGGGAATTCCATACGTTCCAGAATGATCGGCGCATCCGGGTCACACAGGGTGTCACCAGTGGTTACGTCTTTCAGACCGATTGCAGCAGCGATGTCGCCCGCGCGAACTTCTTTGATCTCTTCACGTTTGTTAGCGTGCATCTGAACGATACGACCGAAACGCTCACGTGCAGCTTTCACGGAGTTCAGTACGGTATCACCAGAGTTAACCACACCGGAGTAAACACGGAAGAAGGTCAGGTTACCAACAAACGGGTCGGTAGCGATTTTGAACGCCAGTGCAGAGAACGGCTCGTCATCACTTGCGTGACGTTCAGCCGGAGTGTCTTTACCGTCGTCCAGGATACCGTTGATCGCAGGTACATCAACCGGGGATGGCAGGTAATCAATTACCGCATCCAGCATCGCCTGAACACCTTTGTTCTTGAACGCAGAACCACAGGTTACCAGGATGATTTCGTTGTTCAGAACGCGCTGACGCAGAGCACCTTTGATTTCTGCTTCAGTCAGTTCTTCACCACCCAGGTATTTTTCCATCAGCTCTTCAGAAGCTTCAGCTGCGGATTCGATCAGGTTCTGGTGCCATTCGTTAGCCAGTTCAACCATGTCTGCCGGGATATCTTCGTATTCGAAGGTTACGCCCTGGTCAGCGTCGTTCCAGTTGATAGCTTTCATTTTCACCAGGTCAACAACACCGGTGAAATGTTCTTCAGCACCAATCGCCAGCTGCAGCGGAACCGGGTTCGCGCCCAGACGGGTTTTGATCTGGTTAACAACTTTCAGGAAGTTCGCACCCATGCGGTCCATTTTGTTAACGAACGCAATGCGCGGAACTTTATATTTGTTTGCCTGACGCCATACGGTTTCAGACTGCGGCTGAACACCACCAACTGCGCAGTAAACCATTACCGCACCATCGAGAACACGCATGGAACGTTCTACTTCGATTGTGAAGTCAACGTGCCCCGGGGTGTCGATGATGTTGATGCGATGCGGCTCATACTGCTTAGCCATACCAGACCAGAATGCAGTAGTTGCAGCGGAAGTGATGGTAATACCACGTTCCTGCTCCTGCTCCATCCAGTCCATGGTTGCAGCGCCGTCATGAACTTCACCGATTTTATGGTTTACACCGGTGTAGAACAGAATACGTTCGGTAGTAGTGGTTTTACCGGCGTCGATGTGCGCACTGATACCGATGTTACGGTAGCGTGCGATGGGTGTTGTACGAGCCATTTGTTTCCTCGTTTATCTTTTAGGCGTTCAATTTAAGTAGCCCAAAGCGGGCTGCTTACTGGAAGCGCCCGCCTGGTGACTAAAACTCCGAAGGGATTACCAACGGTAGTGTGCGAACGCCTTGTTGGCTTCGGCCATACGGTGAACGTCTTCACGTTTCTTAACTGCAGTACCTTTGTTTTCTGCAGCATCGGAAAGTTCGTTCGCCAGGCGCAGAGCCATGGATTTATCACCGCGTTTACGAGCAGCTTCAACGATCCAACGCATTGCCAGAGCATTACGACGAACCGGACGGACTTCAACTGGTACCTGATAAGTAGAACCACCAACGCGGCGAGACTTAACTTCTACAGTCGGGCGCACGTTTTCGAGAGCTACTTCGAATGCTTCCAGTTCAGATTTACCAGAGCGCTGAGCCAGGGTCTCCAGCGCGCTGTATACGATAGATTCGGCAGTAGATTTTTTACCATCTACCATCAGGATATTTACAAATTTAGCCAGCAGTTCTGATCCGAACTTCGGATCCGGAAGAATTTTACGCTGACCAATGACGCGACGACGTGGCATGGAAATACTCCGTTGTTAATTCAGGATTGTCCAAAACTCTACGAGTTTAGTTTGACATTTAAGTTAAAACGTTTGGCCTTACTTAACGGAGAACCATTAAGCCTTAGGACGCTTCACGCCATACTTGGAACGAGCCTGCTTACGGTCTTTAACGCCGGAGCAGTCAAGCGCACCACGTACGGTGTGGTAACGAACACCCGGGAGGTCTTTAACACGACCGCCACGGATCAGGATCACGGAGTGCTCCTGCAGGTTGTGACCTTCACCACCAATGTAGGAAGTCACTTCGAAACCGTTAGTCAGACGAACACGGCATACTTTACGCAGTGCGGAGTTCGGTTTTTTAGGGGTGGTAGTATATACACGGGTACATACGCCACGTTTTTGCGGGCATGCTTCCAGCGCAGGCACGTTGCTTTTCGCAACTTTGCGAGCACGTGGTTTGCGTACCAGCTGGTTAACTGTTGCCATTAAATAGCTCCTGGTTTTAGCTTTTGCTTCGTAAACACGTAATAAAACGTCCTCACACAATATGAGGACGCCGAATTTTAGGGCGGTGTCGAAAAGGTGTCAAGAAATATACAACGATCCCGCCGTCACCAGGCCATCTGGCTGGTGTGCTTAACCGTAAGTCTGACGAAATCAGTATAGTCAATCGGGATGATATCGTTCGAAATTTGAGCAGTCAAACCGCGGGCAATGAGGTCTTCGTTCAGGGCATAAACCTTAATGGGGGCATTACGCAGACTTTCAAGGTAGCGGTTGCCGTCAACTACGGCAGTTACGCCATCCTGTAATAACAGCAGTTCGTCGCCCTCACTGAGCAGACGCAGCAGCGCAGGAAAATCTGTCAGCCAGGGAGAGCGATGTAATGTGTGCAACATGTACGCCTCAAAATTTCAAAATAACATCGTAGTTGGCGAGTTCGCGGCGTAAGGCATCTGCTTCGAGCGGCGTGGCTTCGACGACAAAGGGTGTCTGCGGTTCTAACCCGCGTTCGCGCAGAGAAGCCGCACAAACCCAGCACTGTTCAATGTCATACAGATCCAGCAATTTAAAAGTGGCAATGTAATCACGCGCCAGCACCGCATCGGGCTTTTGTCCTGGCAGAAGCTGAAAAACGCCATCGGCGATAAAGAAGACGGCGAGATCGTCAGTTAAAGCGGAAGTTGCGAGTAAAGCATCTAATCCCTCACGACCAGCCGCGGTGCCATGAGGCGCAGTAGAAAAGACAAACGCTATTCGTTTCATCAGAACTGTACCACCCTGTCACAGGTTAGCGAGGCTTCTGCCAGAGCGCCAAGTCCGCTTAAGGTAAATCCCGGCTGAAGGTTTGACGAGGCCAGCCCCAGTCTTCCTGCTTCAGTTTCATCGACGATACCGCGGCGTAACGCTGCCGCTACGCAGATATTCAGTGCCACACCATGTTGCGCATTCAACTGTTGCCAGCCGCGCACAAGGTCAAATTCGTCGCTTGCCGGTGAGGTCAATTGGTTAGCGTTATAGACCCCTTCCCGGTAGAAAAAGACGCTACTCAACTCATGGCCTTCTGCTATCAGCGCCTGTGCAAACTGAAAAGCACTACTCGCCTGTTGCGTTCCGTATGCTGGCCCGGTTACCACGATGGCAAAACGCATTACTTATCTTGCCCCTGGAAATCACCGCTCTTGAACTGACGGATATAGAGATAAACAGTATGTTTGGAGATGTTGAGACGATCAGCAACCTGGTTGATCGCATCTTTGATATCGAAAATGCCTTTCTCGTAAAGATTCAACACGATTTGACGATTTTTGGCGTTATTAGAAACATTACGATCGGCGTTCACTTCTTCAATGGTGAACTCCAGTGTTTGGGTAACCAGATCTTCAACCGAAGACGCAAAGTTGACACTTGAACCGACGTCCGGGGTTTCTGGCGGCACAAAAGTGCTCATAATCTGCGAGAAAGGAACATCAAGATTCATATTGATGCACAGCAGACCAATTACACGCTGTTCGCGGTTACGAATCGCGATGGTCAGGGACTTCATTAATACGCCGCTTTTGGCGCGAGTAAAGTAGCATTTAGAAACGCTGCTATCCGCTCCCGTCATGTCGTGCAGCATACGCAGTGCCAGATCGGTAATTGGCGAGCCAATCTTCCGGCCTGTATGTTCGCCGTTGGCAATACGAATGGCTGAACATTTTAAATCCTGCAAAGAGTGCAAAACGATTTCACAGTGGGAACCAATGAGCATCGCTAACCCGTCCACCACCGCTTCGTAGGATTTCAGAATATCAAAATCGGTCTGGTCGAAAGGACGTTGATCCAGTAAATCCAACTCACTGGTTTCGTTGGTTAAAAGCGACCTGGACATGAAAAAAAACACTCCTTTTCAGGAGCCTGTCGTTAACTTTTCAGGGCAGGCTCATTAATGATGCGGGTAATTAAATTAATACAGCGGAGGTTCCGCTTTCCAGCACTAATTATATCCGGCCTGCAATAAAAAAACCGCCGCCTGGTCAGGCGGCGGTTTTTAATGCTTATTTTTTAGCAGAATCTGCTGCTTTAGCATCTGCTTCTGGCTTCGTATCAGCCTTCGGTGCTGGTTTCACATCCAGCAGTTCTACGTCAAATACCAGAGTAGAGTTCGGTGGGATCCCCGGAACGCCCGCTTTGCCGTAAGCCAGCTCTGGTGGAATAACCAGTTTGATCTTACCGCCTTTCTTGAGGTTCTTCAGACCTTCAGTCCAGCCAGGGATCACGCCGTCCAGACGGAACGAGAGCGGTTCACCACGGGTGTATGAGTTATCGAACTCTTTACCGTCGATCAGCGTACCTTTGTAGTTCACTACTACAGTATCGCTGTCTTTCGGTGCTTCGCCTTTACCGGCTTCTACTACCTGATAAACCAGGCCAGTTGAAGAGGTTTTTACACCTTTCTCTTTGGCAAATTTCTCGCGGTACTCTTTACCTTTCGCTTCGTTTTCAGCCGCATCTTTTTCCATCTTCGCCTGTGCGGAGGACTTCACGCGTGCTTCAAACGCTTGCAGAGTCTGTTCGATCTCTTGATCGGAGAGTTTGCTTTTATCAGCAAATGCATCCTGAACACCCGCGATTAGCTGATCTTTATCCAGTTTGATGCCCAGCTTTTCTTGTTCTTTCAGAGAATTGTCCATGTAACGACCGAGCGAAGCACCCAGCGCGTAAGCTGATTTCTGATCGTCATTTTTGAACGCTGCTTTGCTGTCAGCAGTTGCAGTTGGTTTCGCCGCTTCGGCAGCAAAAGTGATTGGTGCATGCAGGGCAACGGCCATTGTGGTCGCCAGCAGCGTTACTTTAAACAGTGATTTCATCCATATCTCCAGGATCGGGGCATCTCACCCCTGGGTTAACTATTATCAGAAAGGTACTATAAAACGTTGTCGAACAAATCTACATACAGATACGCCCTATTATCATCTATTTTCAGACTCTTTTTGTTTAAATTAGTTTCGATGACTGCGAAATGAGTGCTGTCTCGGGCAGCAAAGTTAAGTAGAATCCGCGGCGACTATTCGACAAAAGAGGTGAATCATGCAGGATTTAACTTTGGAAGCACGCCTGGCAGAACTGGAGAGCCGGCTGGCTTTTCAGGAAATCACCATTGAAGAACTGAACGTCACGGTGACCGCTCATGAAATGGAGATGGCGAAACTGCGCGATCATCTGCGTCTGCTGACCGAGAAGTTAAAAGCCAGCCAGCCGTCGAACATCGCGTCGCAGGCTGAAGAAACGCCACCGCCACATTATTGAGGCGTAAAAAAAGCGGGGATTCCCCGCTTTTTTGTCACTTTTTCGGTATTAGTGGCAACCGCAACCGCCGTTACCTTTACCGCCACAGCAGCCTTCGCCACCGTGTTCATGACCGTGATCGTGGCCATGACCGCCGCAGCAACCGTCGTGGTCGTGATCGTGGTGATGATCGTGCGCACCGTGAACGTGACCATGAGCCAGTTCTTCTTCAGTCGCTTCGCGAATCGCCACAACTTCAACGTTGAATTTCAGATTCTGACCAGCCAGCATGTGGTTACCGTCAACCACAACGTGATCGTCTTCAACCGCAGTGATTTCAACCGGTACTGGACCCTGGTCGGTTTCAGCCAGGAAACGCATACCTACCTGCAGTTCATCAACGCCCATAAATACGTCTTTAGGAACGCGCTGCACCAGGTTTTCGTCGTACTGACCGTAAGCGTCGTTCGCGCCAACAGCGACATCAAATTTATCGCCAACTTCATGACCTTCCAGCGCTGTTTCCAGGCCAGAGATCAGGGAACCGTGACCATGCAGATAGTCCAGCGGCGCACTCACCGGAGACTCATCAACCAACACACCGTCTTCTGTACGTACCTGATAGGCCAGGCTGACCACCAGGTCTTTTGCTACTTTCATGATATCTCCTGAGCATGGGAAGAATAGTGGCGCAGATTGTAGCGGAATTCTGCAGCCGTGTACTCACTAGCTTAAAAAAACTCGGCGCATATCGCTAGTCCGGATGAAAAATCCCGATCACTTGCTCATCTTTGCGAACGTGATCGCGGGCTTCTTTATCAACTTCACGCATCTGGTGTCCACACTTAACACATTCAACAATATCAATATTATTTTCGCGCCACATCGCCATGGAATCTTGCGCCTGACAGGCCGGGCATTTTGCGCCCGCGATAAAACGTTTTCGGATTGCCATCTTTACCCTCTACTCAAATTCATCCCAGCCGTCCAGCTGGCGTCGTTCTTGTTGCATTTCACGCTGGAAAATCTCTTCCAGTTCGCGTCGGGCTTCCCTGGCGCGAGAAATTTGTACGGTATCAGCATGCATCGGGATTAATTCCCGCAGCATTCGCATATCCAGGCGGCGAAAATGCAGTTGCGCGCGCTGCGCCTGATGCGGATGCATGCCAAGCGTGACCAGCGTTTTGCGCCCCAGCTCTAACGCACTGGAGAATGTCTCACGGGAAAACTGCGTCACCCCGGCCTGTAATAACTCATGCGCTTCCACACGTCCGCGCGCTCGCGCAAGAATATGCAAATGCGGGAAGTGTTGCTGGCAAATCTCCACCAGCTTCATGGTGTCTTCCGGCTCGTTACAGGTAATGACAATAGACTCTGCGGCCTCTGCACCCGCAGAACGTAAAAGATCTACCTGCGTGGCGTCGCCGTAATAAACTTTGTAGCCATATTTACGCATCAGGTTAACGGCACTGATATCCCGCTCCAGCACGGTAATGCGCATTTTATTTGCCATCAGCAAACGACCAATCACCTGACCAAAACGCCCGAAGCCCACGACTATAACCTGCGGTTTATCATCGTTGACCCACGGTTTTTCATCCTCTTCTTCCGGTCCGTTAAACTGGCGGGATAGCCATTTATCCACCAGCTTCATCAGCAGCGGCGTGGTCATCATGGAAAGCGTCACCGTCACCAGCAACAGCGCCATCTGGTCGCCCTGGAACAAGCGTTGTGAAGAAGCGGTAGAAAAGAGGACAAAGGCAAACTCACCGCCCTGACTCAACACGCCAGCAAACTGCATCCGCTCTGAGCTACGCACGCCATACAGTCGCGCCAGTAGATACAGCACGAGAATTTTCACCGCCACCAGCACAACCACGCTTATCACTACCCACAACAGATGGGTATAAAGCACCCCGAGGTTGAGCGACATGCCGACAGAGATAAAGAACAAACCGAGCAGCAAGCCTTTGAAGGGATCGATAGCCGTTTCCAGTTCATGGCGATATTCACTTTCCGCCAGCAGCACGCCCGCAATAAACGTACCGAGCGCCATCGACAGCCCCAGCGCATCCATAAACAATGCGGAACCCAACACCAGCAGCAGCGTCGCGGCGGTGAACACTTCCCGCACGCCAGAAGCTGCAATAAAACGGAATACCGGACGCAGTAAATAGCGCCCGCCAATCAGCATGCCGACAAACGCCAGCACCTTCATGCCGATCTTCATCCAGTCGAAATGTTCGTCTGCCGAACCCGCCAACAACGGCACTAACGCCAGTGCCGGGATCACCGCCAGATCCTGAAACAGCAGAACCGAAAACCCGAGCTGCCCGGATTCGCTGCGATTCATCCCTTTCTCACGCATCAATTGCAACGCCATTGCAGTTGAAGACATCGCAAGGCCAATGCCACCGACCACCGCCGCCTGCCAGGCGAAATCCGTCAGCATCAATAATCCCGCCAGCAACGCCGCGCTTAACAGCACCTGTGCCGCGCCTACGCCAAAAATCGAGCGTCGCAATTGCCAAAGTTTGGAAGGATTCAACTCCAGGCCGATGATAAACATCAGGAACACCACGCCGAGCTCTGAAAAATGGAGGATCTCATCGACGTCGCTAATAAACCCCAGCCCCCACGGGCCAATTGCAATCCCTGCCAGCAAATATCCCAACACAGCGCCAATACCCAGCCGCGATGCTAGCGGCACCGCAGCCACCGCCGCGAAGAGAAACAGCACTCCTGCGAGTAAAAAATCGGAACCTTCCATCAGCGGCCTCCTGGAGACAGCGGATTTGCCAGCCAGTCACCGTAGGCTCTGGCATGGCTCGCCAGCTCCTGTGCGCTTTGCCGTCTCGCCCAGTAAATAATGATGGGACTTAACCAATGCATCCGGCACATGCCCGCCGCCAGTTCAAAGGGGCGCAGAACATCGCTCATCGGGTAGCGATTCAACGCGTCATAACGGTAAGCACTTTCCGGCTCGCCGGTGGTAATCACGCTACGCCAGTACTTTCCCGCCAGTTGGTTTCCCCCCGGCCCGCTGGCAAAACCACGACTTAATACCCGGTCCAGCCACTCTTTCAGTAGCGCCGGGCAGCTATAGGTATAAAGAGGATGCTGAAAGACAATCACCTCGTGCTCGCGCAGTAATGCCTGCTCACGGGGGATATCAATAAAAAAATCGGGATAGTGCGCGTAAAGGTCGTGCACGGTAACATTGCTGAGCTGCGTGGCCGGTTTAAGCAGTACCCGGTTTGCCACCGAGTCCTGAGATTCCGGATGGGCATACAGCAGCAAAACTTTCGCTGGCTGAGACATCATCCCCCTCCCGGTATGGTTTTTGTGTATAGTCGCTGTTTTGGGCTACCATTGCGCCCGGTGCGGCAGCTCGCCCATACATTACATTATCATAATGATAAGTTAACATAGTCTGAACATACGGCGCCTTATGATTGTTTTCTCCTCGTTACAAATTCGTCGCGGCGTGCGCGTCCTGCTGGATAATGCCACCGCCACCATCAACCCCGGGCAGAAAGTCGGCCTGGTGGGTAAAAACGGCTGTGGTAAATCTACCCTGCTGGCATTGCTGAAAAATGAAATCAGCGCCGACGGCGGCAGCTACACCTTTCCGGGAAGCTGGCAACTGGCGTGGGTGAATCAGGAAACACCAGCGCTACCGCAAGCGGCGCTGGAATATGTCATTGATGGCGACCGAGAATATCGCCAACTGGAAGCGCAGCTACACGACGCCAACGAACGTAACGACGGGCACGCCATTGCGACCATTCATGGCAAGCTGGATGCTATTGACGCATGGAGTATTCGTTCCCGTGCCGCCAGCCTGCTGCACGGCCTCGGTTTCAGCAATGAACAACTGGAGCGCCCGGTGAGTGATTTCTCCGGTGGCTGGCGTATGCGTCTTAACCTTGCCCAGGCGCTGATTTGCCGTTCAGACTTGCTGCTGCTCGACGAACCGACTAACCACCTCGATCTCGATGCCGTTATCTGGCTGGAAAAATGGTTGAAGAGCTATCAGGGCACGCTGATCCTGATCTCTCACGACCGCGATTTCCTCGATCCGATCGTTGATAAAATTATTCATATCGAACAACAAAGCATGTTCGAGTACACCGGCAACTACAGTTCGTTTGAAGTACAGCGCGCCACCCGTCTGGCGCAGCAACAAGCGATGTATGAAAGCCAGCAGGAACGCGTAGCGCATCTGCAAAGTTATATCGACCGTTTCCGTGCCAAAGCCACCAAAGCGAAGCAGGCCCAGAGCCGCATTAAGATGCTCGAGCGTATGGAGCTGATTGCCCCGGCACACGTCGACAACCCGTTCCGTTTTAGCTTCCGCGCGCCGGAAAGTCTGCCAAATCCGTTACTGAAGATGGAAAAAGTCAGCGCAGGCTATGGCGATCGCATTATTCTCGACTCGATTAAACTGAATCTGGTCCCCGGCTCGCGCATTGGTCTGTTAGGCCGCAACGGCGCGGGTAAATCGACATTAATCAAACTGTTAGCCGGTGAACTTGCGCCAGTCAGCGGTGAAATTGGTCTGGCGAAAGGGATCAAGCTCGGCTACTTCGCCCAGCATCAACTTGAATACCTGCGCGCCGACGAATCGCCTATTCAACATCTGGCACGTTTAGCGCCGCAGGAGCTGGAGCAAAAACTGCGTGACTACCTCGGCGGCTTTGGTTTCCAGGGCGATAAAGTGACGGAAGAAACGCGCCGCTTTTCCGGTGGTGAAAAAGCCCGCCTGGTGCTGGCATTAATCGTCTGGCAGCGTCCGAATCTGCTGCTGCTCGACGAACCGACTAACCACCTTGACCTCGACATGCGTCAGGCACTGACTGAAGCGTTGATCGAGTTTGAAGGCGCGCTGGTTGTCGTTTCGCACGACCGTCATTTGCTGCGTTCCACCACTGACGATCTCTATCTGGTTCACGATCGTAAAGTCGAACCGTTCGACGGCGATCTGGAAGATTATCAACAGTGGTTGAGCGACGTACAAAAGCAGGAAAACCAGGCCGACGACGCACCAAAAGAGAACGCGAACAGCGCCCAGGCACGTAAAGATCAGAAGCGTCGGGAAGCGGAGCTGCGTGCGCAAACCCAACCACTGCGTAAAGAGATCGCCCGTCTGGAAAAAGAGATGGAGAAGCTGAATGCGCAACTGGCGCAGGCGGAAGAAAAGCTGGGCGACAGCGAGCTGTACGATCAGAGCCGTAAAGCGGAATTGACCGCCTGCCTGCAACAGCAAGCCAGCGCCAAATCCGGCCTGGAAGAGTGCGAAATGGCATGGCTGGAGGCCCAGGAGCAGCTTGAGCAGATGCTGCTTGAAGGCCAAAGTAACTGATGGCGCAGATAACGACGACCGATGCCAATGAATTCAGCAGCAGTGCTGAATTCATCCCTATGCGCGGTTTCAGCAATTGCCATCTACAAACCATGCTGCCGCGTCTGTTTCGTCGTCAGGTGAAATTTACTCCGCACTGGCAGCGGCTGGAGTTGCCCGACGGTGATTTTGTCGATCTCGCGTGGAGTGAAGACCCTGCACAGGCGCAACATAAACCGCGTTTAGTGGTGTTTCACGGGCTCGAAGGCAGCCTCAATAGCCCTTACGCCCACGGCCTGGTTGATGCGGCGAAAAAGCGCGGCTGGCTGGGTGTGGTGATGCATTTTCGCGGATGCAGCGGTGAACCTAACCGCATGCACCGCATTTACCATTCGGGCGAAACCGAAGACGCCAGTTGGTTTTTACGCTGGCTGCAACGCGAGTTTGGTCATGCGCCAACGGCTGCCGTCGGCTATTCGCTCGGCGGTAATATGCTGGCCTGTTTGCTGGCAAAAGAAGGCAATGATCTCCCGATTGATGCGGCGGTGATTGTCTCTGCGCCGTTTGTGCTGGAAGCCTGTAGTTACCATATGGAAAAGGGCTTTTCCCGCGTTTATCAGCGTTATTTGCTGAACCTGCTAAAAGCCAATGCTGCGCGCAAGCTGGCGGCCTACCCCGGTACGCTGCCGATTAATCTCGCGCAGTTAAAATCGGTACGTCGCATCCGTGAATTTGACGATCTGATCACCGCCAGAATTCACGGCTACGCCGACGCTATCGACTATTATCGTCAGTGTAGCGCCATGCCGATGCTGAACCGGATCGCCAAACCGACGCTGATTATTCACGCCAAAGACGATCCGTTTATGGATCACCAGGTGATCCCGAAACCGGAAAATCTTCCTCCGCAAGTAGAGTATCAACTGACCGAACATGGGGGTCATGTTGGTTTTATTGGCGGTACATTACTTCACCCGCAAATGTGGCTGGAGTCACGCATTCCTGACTGGTTAACAACGTATCTGGAGGCGAAATCATGTTGATTCCCTGGCAAGACATCTCCCCTGAAACGCTGGAAAATTTAATTGAAAGCTTTGTGTTACGTGAAGGCACCGATTATGGTGAACAAGAGCGTACGCTTGAACAGAAAGTCGCCGACGTCAAACGCCAGCTACAGTGCGGAGAAGCGGTACTGGTCTGGTCGGAACTGCACGAGACGGTCAATATCATGCCGCGCAGTCAGTTTCGCGAATAACCTGCAACCGTCGGCGGACGAAATAATAATGATAGCCAAGTCATGGAGTTACTATGTCTGCCAAACATCCGGTCATTGCGGTAACAGGATCCAGCGGCGCGGGGACTACCACCACCAGCCTCGCGTTTCGTAAAATATTCGCCCAGTTAAATCTGCAAGCCGCCGAGGTGGAAGGCGACAGTTTTCACCGCTACACCCGCCCGGAAATGGACATGGCGATCCGCAAAGCGCGCGACGCCGGGCGGCATATCAGCTACTTCGGTCCCGAAGCCAACGACTTCGGCCTGCTGGAACAGACCTTTATTGAATACGGCCAGAGCGGCAAAGGGAAATCTCGCAAATATCTGCATACCTACGACGAAGCCGTACCGTGGAATCAGGTACCGGGGACATTCACCCCCTGGCAACCTTTACCGGAACCGACTGATGTACTGTTTTATGAAGGTTTACACGGCGGCGTAGTCACGCCACAGCATAACGTTGCGCAGCATGTAGACTTACTGGTTGGCGTGGTGCCTATCGTTAACCTTGAGTGGATTCAAAAACTGATCCGCGACACCAGCGAGCGCGGGCACTCACGAGAAGCAGTGATGGACTCTGTAGTGCGTTCAATGGAAGACTATATCAACTACATCACGCCGCAGTTTTCCCGCACCCATCTTAACTTCCAGCGCGTTCCCACCGTCGACACTTCAAACCCGTTCGCGGCAAAAGGCATTCCATCGCTGGATGAAAGCTTTGTGGTGATCCATTTTCGTAATCTGGAAGGGATCGATTTCCCCTGGCTACTGGCGATGTTGCAGGGCTCATTCATTTCCCACATCAATACATTAGTGGTGCCGGGCGGCAAAATGGGTCTGGCAATGGAGTTAATTATGCTGCCGCTGGTGCAACGACTGATGGAAGGGAAGAAAATCGAGTAGCGCCGCTAATAAGCCGGATAAAATACTATCCGGCGTCACAACGGGATAGTTAAATCACGCAGCAACCACTTCATACGAGTGGGTAATATTCACGGCTTTTTCCAGCATCAGCGCCACTGAACAATATTTCTCAGCAGAGAGATCCACCGCACGCGCAACCGCTGCGTCCTTCAGGTCGCGACCTGTGACGATAAAATGCAAATTGATATGGGTAAACAGGCGCGGGGCCTCTTCGCGGCGTTCAGAGGTCAGTTTTACTTCACAATCAACCACATCCTGACGCCCTTTTTGCAGGATAGAAACCACATCAATGGCGCTACAGCCACCCGCCGCCATCAGCACCATTTCCATCGGGCTGGGCGCTTTATCGCCGGAGTTGCCATCCATTAAAATCTGGTGACCAGAGGCGGATTCGCCCAAAAAAGTTAACCCTTCAACCCACTTCACACGCGCTTGCATAATCGGAACTCCATTGCGTCAATTTTCCTGACAGAGTACGCGTACTGACCAAATCGCGCAACGGAAGGCGACCTGGGTCATGCTGAAGCGAGACACCAGGAGACACAGAGCGAAAGCTATGCTAAAACAGTCAGGATGCTACAGTAATACATTGATGTACTGCATGTATGTAAAGGACGTCACATTACCGTGCAGTTCAGTTGATAGCCCCTTCCCAGGTAGCGGGAAGCACATTTCGGCAACCCAGAGACAGCGCCGTTTTCTGGCTCTGGAGAAAGCTTATAACAGAGGATAACCGCGCATGGTGCTTGGCAAACCGCAAACAGACCCGACTCTCGAATGGTTCTTGTCTCATTGCCACATTCATAAGTATCCATCCAAGAGCACGCTTATTCACCAGGGTGAAAAAGCGGAAACGCTGTACTACATCGTTAAAGGCTCTGTGGCAGTGCTGATCAAAGACGAGGAGGGTAAAGAAATGATCCTCTCCTATCTGAATCAGGGTGATTTTATTGGCGAATTGGGCCTGTTTGAAGAAGGCCAGGAACGTAGCGCATGGGTACGTGCAAAAACCGCCTGTGAAGTAGCTGAAATTTCCTACAAAAAATTTCGTCAATTAATTCAGGTTAACCCGGATATTCTGATGCGTCTCTCCGCGCAGATGGCGCGTCGTCTGCAAGTCACTTCAGAGAAAGTGGGCAACCTCGCTTTCCTCGACGTTACAGGTCGCATCGCGCAGACGCTGCTGAATCTGGCAAAACAACCCGATGCCATGACTCACCCGGACGGTATGCAAATTAAAATTACCCGTCAGGAAATTGGTCAAATTGTCGGCTGTTCTCGTGAAACCGTGGGGCGCATTCTGAAGATGCTGGAAGATCAGAACCTGATCTCCGCACACGGTAAAACCATCGTCGTTTACGGCACCCGTTAACCCCATCGGAGTGGCGCGTTACCTGGTAGCGCGCCATTTTGTTTAAACCGATGTGGCGCAGACTGATTTATCATCCTGATATCAACTATGCACTACGACAAACACTGGTGCTATGTTTGCCCGTGGCCGTTGGTCTGTTGTTTGGCGAATTAAGACTCGGCCTGCTGTTTTCACTCGTCCCTGCCTGTTGCAATATTGCGGGGCTTGATACCCCCCATAAACGTTTTTTCAAACGCTTGATTATTGGCGCGTCGCTGTTTGCTACCTGTAGCTTATTGACACAGCTGCTGTTGGAAAAAGATATCCCCCTGCCCTTTCTGCTGACCGGGTTAACGCTGGTACTTGGCGTCACTGCCGAGCTTGGGCCATTACACGCAAAATTGCTTCCTGCATCGTTGCTGGCTGCCATTTTTACCCTCAGTCTGGCGGGATATATGCCGGTCTGGGAGCCATTGCTCATTTATGCGTTAGGCACACTCTGGTACGGGCTGTTTAACTGGTTTTGGTTCTGGATCTGGCGCGAACAACCCCTACGCGAATCACTTAGTCTGCTCTACCGTGAACTGGCTGATTACTGTGAAATCAAATACAGTCTGCTCACTCAGCACACCGATCCCGAAAAAGCGCTCCCGCCACTACTGGTACGCCAGCAAAAAGCGGTCGATTTAATTACCCAGTGCTATCAGCAAATGCACATGCTTTCCGCGCAAAATAATACTGACTACAAGCGGATGTTGCGCATTTTCCAGGAAGCTCTGGATTTACAGGAACATATTTCGGTCAGTTTGCATCAACCTGAAGAGGTGCAAAAGTTGGTCGAGCGTAGCCATGCGGAGGAAGTTATCCGCTGGAATGCGCAAACCGTCGCCGCTCGCCTGCGCGTGCTGGCTGATGACATTCTTTACCATCGCCTGCCGACGCGTTTTACGATGGAGAAGCAAATTGGCGCACTGGAGAAAATCGCCCGTCAGCACACGGATAATCCTGTTGGGCAATTCTGCTACTGGCACTTCAGCCGCATCGCTCGTGTGCTGCGTACCCAGAAACCGCTCTATGCCCGCGATCTGCTGGCGGATAAACAGCGGCGGATGCCATTACTTCCGGCGTTAAAAAGTTATCTTTCATTGAAATCTCCGGCACTGCGCAATGCCGGGCGACTCAGTGTGATGTTAAGCGTCGCCAGTTTGATGGGGACCGCGCTGCATCTGCCGAAGTCGTATTGGATCCTGATGACGGTGTTGCTGGTGACACAAAATGGTTACGGCGCGACCCGTCTGAGGATTGTGAATCGCTCCGTGGGAACCGTGGTCGGGTTAATCATTGCGGGCGTGGCGCTGCACTTTAAAATTCCCGAAGGTTACACCCTGACGCTGATGCTGTTTACCACCCTCGCCAGCTACCTGATATTGCGCAAAAACTACGGCTGGGCAACGGTCGGCTTTACCATTACTGCGGTGTATACCCTGCAACTGTTGTGGCTGAACGGCGAGCAATACATCATTCCGCGTCTTATCGATACCATTATTGGTTGTTTGATTGCCTTCGGTGGCACGGTATGGCTGTGGCCGCAGTGGCAGAGCGGGTTATTGCGTAAGAACGCCCATGATGCTTTAGAAACCTACCAGGAAGCGATTCGTCTGATCTTGAGTAAAGATCCGCAACCAACACCACTGGCCTGGCAGCGAATGCGGGTTAATCAGGCACATAACACTCTGTATAACTCATTAAATCAAGCGATGCAGGAACCCGCATTTAACAGCCATTATCTGGCTGACATGAAACTGTGGGTAACACATAGTCAGTTTATTGTTGAACATATTAATGCCATGACCACGCTGGCGCGAGAACACCGGACATTACCACAGGAGCTGGCGCAAGAGTATTTGCAGTCTTGTGAAATCGCTATTCAACGCTGTCAACAGCGGCTGGAATATGACGAGCCGGGCGGGTCTGGTGACGCCAATATCATAGACGCGCCAGAGATGCTGCCGCACGAAGGCGCGGCTGGTACCCTGGAACAGCATTTACAACGGGTTATTGGCCATCTGAATACCATGCACACCATATCGTCGATGGCGTGGCGTCAGCGACCGCATCACGGGATTTGGTTGAGTCGCAAGTTGCGGGATTCGAAGGCGTAATCAATTCATTGCCAGAAGCGACACCCTTTGCCTGATACGACGCTGACGCGTCTTATCAGCCGACAAGCATACACTCGAACCGTGGTCGGATAAGGCGTTCACGCCGCATCCGACATCTTTTGCCTGATGCGACGATGACGCGTCTTATTTACGCCTCGACCACCTTCGCCACCGCGTGGGCGAAACGTTGCATCCCTTCATCGATATCCGCATCTTCCACCACCAGCGACGGCGCAAAACGCATCACATCCGGCCCGGCGTTCAGCACCATTACGCCAGCCTCTGCGCCCGCATAAAGGAAATCACGCGCCTGACCTTTGTACTGAGGTTTCAGCTCCGCGCCAATCAACAACCCCATGCCGCGAATATCGCTAAACACATCAAACTGCTGGTCAATCTTCTGCAAATGGTCAACAAAACGCTGACGTTTCACCTGAATGCCTTCCAGCACATCCGGTGTATTGATGATATCAAATGCCGCGCCCGCGACTGCACAGGCCAGTGGATTACCGCCGTAGGTGGAACCGTGAGAACCAGGATGAAACGCTGAAGCAATCTCCGCCGTGGTCAGCATGGCGCTAATCGGGAAGCCGCCGCCCAGGGCTTTCGCAGAGGTCAAAATATCTGGCGTCACGCCGTAGTGCATATAGGCAAACAAATCGCCAGTCCGCCCCATTCCACACTGCACTTCATCAAACACCAGCAATGCCTGATGCTGATCGCACAACTCACGCAAGCCCTGCAAAAACGCTGGCGTCGCCGCCGTCACGCCGCCCTCGCCCTGAATCGGCTCAACCACCACCGCACAGGTGTGATCATCCATAACCGCTTTCACTGCGTGGAGATCGTTAAAGGGAACGTGGATGATATCTGCCGGTTTTGGCCCAAAGCCGTCGGAATATTTCGGCTGCCCGCCCACAGAAACGGTAAACAACGAGCGACCATGAAAGGCGTTATGGAAGGCGATGATTTTGGTTTTGAACGGACTATGACGCACGCAGGCGTAGTGACGCGCCAGTTTAAAGGCGGTTTCGTTGGCTTCCGTACCGGAGTTCATAAACACCACGCGTTCGGCAAACGTCGTCTCAATCAGTTTACGCCCAAGACGCAGCGCCGGTTCATTGGTGAAAACGTTGCTGATATGCCACAGGGTTTCCCCCTGGGTTTTTAACGCTTCCACCAGCGCCGGATGGCAATGGCCTAACGCCGTTACCGCAATCCCACCCGCGAAATCGACATACTCTTTGCCTTGCTGATCCCAGACTCGGCTGCCCTGACCTTTTACCGGAATAAACTCTGCCGGTGCATAAATCGGCAGGATCACTTCATCGAAAGTCGCGCGTGTAATTGCTGCTTGTTCAGTTGCCATCTCATGATCACCCTGTTACGCATAAACCAATGTGAAATTATAATCACAAAATATGCATAAAAAATCACTAGATAGCAACCAGAAATCAGCGATGCAGGAAATTCGCCAGCAGTTGATGCCCCTGCTCGCTGAGAATGCTTTCCGGATGGAACTGCACACCTTCCAGATCCCACTGGCGATGACGAATCCCCATAATCTCCCCGGTTTCGCTCCAGGCAGTCACGTCAAAGCACGCTGGCAATGAGTCAGATTCCACCACCAGCGAATGGTAGCGCGTCACGGTGAGTGGATTCGCCAGCCCCTGGAATACGCCCTGGCCGTTATGCGTAATCGGTGAGGTTTTACCGTGCATGACCTTTGCGGCGCGCACAACTTTGCCACCAAAAGCCTGCGCCATCGCCTGATGACCGAGGCAGACGCCAAGAATCGGCAAGCGCCCGGCATAGTGGCGAATAACTTCAAGGGAGATCCCGGCTTCATCTGGCGTACAGGGGCCGGGTGATATGGCAATTTTTTGTGGTTTAAGGGCGTCGATATCCACCAGTGTCAACGCATCGTTGCGCTTAACCAGCACATCGGCCCCCAGTTCACAAAAGTACTGGTAGAGGTTCCAGGTGAAAGAATCGTAGTTATCAATAAGCAGGATCATGGCGGCTCCGGTACGAAAGAACCGCGCTATTTTACTCAGATTCCCCGGCTTCGCTTACCACTTTGCTAAATATCGTCTGCAGAGCCGTAAGGTCCCCCATTGCCCCATTCTGATTCGCCTGATTCCAGGCCTCTTCACCAATACCTTGCCAGTTCAGTTGATAGCCGGCATGAATCGCCAGTTGCTCGAAGAAGATCCGCTGTGCCAGGCCACTTCCCGCACGGAATGGGTGCAGGACGTTGATTTCACAATAGTAGTGCGCCAGCCGCTCGACGAACTTCGCTTTCTCAAGACCAACCAGATAACCTTCTTCCTCTAAATCCTGCATCAGGGCATTGCCCTCTTTTTCGATATAGGCAAAGTGGCAGAACGGCGTATCGCCCTGATAAATATCAACTTCGCGCAGTTGCCCTGCCCAGTCGAAAATATCCTGATACAGCTGGCGGTGAATAGCACGCAAATGCGGTAAACCGCGCACCAGTGGACCAAGCTCAATGGTCGCGGCACGCAGTGCCGTCATTTCGTAAGCGGCCTGTTCCAGCCGCTGCTGCTGGTGAATGTTCAGTCGATTACGCATGATATCAAGGCCAGGATAAAGATACGGGTCGCGCCCTTCGCCAAATTTATCGCTCATAATGCCTCCTCAGCTCTTCAATGCGTGCTAAAGCCTCTGCGGCAGTAAGAGTGACTAATGGCATCTCGACGCCTTCAAGGCGGCGGCTGGCCTGGAAATTACGATTACGCTGAAGCTCCCAGAGACGGGACTTTTGCTTATCGGTGAGTTTCTTCACTTGATGCCTCCCTGAACGTGTCCGTTTGCCACAAGTATAAGCGGCAAATCCAGGTTACGCCGGGAGAGCAGAGGCGCGGGCAAGATTACCCGCGCGAGAAATCATTACGGCAGGACTTTAGCGGAAAGGATAACTACCGGTTTTGACGGCACATTCTGGTACGGGCCAACATCATGGGTTGGGACCTGGGAAATCTTGTCAGCAACATCCATGCCTTTCACCACTTTGCCAAATACCGCGTAACCGAAATCACGCTGACCGTGGTCGAGGAAGGCGTTATCGGCAACGTTGATAAAGAACTGGCTGGTGGCGCTGTCTTTGTCGGCGGTACGCGCCATCGCGATGGTGCCACGGGTGTTACGCAGACCGTTATCAGCCTCATTTTTGATCGGCGGATTCGGTTTTTTCTGCTGCATCTGCTCGGTAAATCCACCACCCTGAATCATAAAGCCCGGGATCACCCGGTGAAAGGTAGTGTTGTTATAAAAACCGCTGTTCACATAATCGACAAAGTTTTGCACAGACACTGGCGCTTTCTGGCTATCCAGCTCCAGTTCGATATTACCAGCAGAAGTTGTTAACAATACGTGCGGATCCCCTTTCGCTGCCATTGCTTCAGGTGAGAGAGCAGAAAGAGCGAAAACAGCTACAACAGCTGCCAGGGTCGATTTGAACATGAGATTTCCTTAACAGAGCAGAAAAAAAGCAAGTGGAGAGATTCTAAATAGCCTTCAATGACAAGGCCATTCCTTTACCTAATTTTACGCACTTGAAATATATGTAACCTGATGATCACGTATATTTCGTGATGAGAATCACTTTAAATATTGCAAATTAGCAACCGTTTGCAATTAAATATTTAATCAGATCACAAAATCACCTAAAATCGCCCGCTCGCAGCATATCCACTATGCCATTTTATCTTTTAACGCAGGCCAATCATGACTAACAGCAATCGCATCAAGCTCACATGGATTAGCTTTCTCTCCTACGCACTGACCGGTGCGTTGGTTATTGTCACCGGGATGGTGATGGGAAACATCGCCGATTATTTCAATCTGCCTGTTTCCAGTATGAGTAATACCTTCACCTTCCTCAATGCCGGCATTTTAATCTCTATCTTCCTTAACGCCTGGCTGATGGAAATCGTCCCGTTGAAAACGCAGTTACGTTTTGGCTTTCTCCTGATGGTGCTGGCGGTTGCCGGTTTGATGTTCAGCCACAGCCTGGCGCTGTTCTCGGCGGCGATGTTCATTCTCGGGGTGGTTAGCGGCATCACCATGTCGATTGGTACGTTCCTGATAACGCAAATGTATGAAGGGCGTCAGCGCGGTTCCCGCCTGTTATTTACCGACTCCTTCTTCAGTATGGCCGGGATGATTTTCCCGATGATCGCCGCGTATCTGCTGGCACGCAGCATTGAGTGGTACTGGGTTTATGCCTGCATCGGACTGGTTTACGTCGCTATCTTTATTCTGACCTTCGGCTGTGAGTTCCCGGCACTGGGTAAACATGCGCCAAAAACTGACGCTCCGGTAGCGAAAGAAAAATGGGGGATCGGCGTGCTGTTTCTCTCCATTGCGGCACTGTGCTACATCCTCGGCCAGTTAGGTTTTATCTCCTGGGTGCCGGAGTATGCCAAAGGTCTGGGCATGAGCCTGAACGATGCAGGTACGCTGGTAAGCAACTTCTGGATGTCGTACATGGTTGGCATGTGGGCATTCAGCTTTATTCTTCGCTTCTTTGATCTGCAACGCATTCTGACCGTACTGGCTGGTCTGGCTGCGATTCTGATGTATGTCTTTAACACCGGAACACCGGCACATATGGCGTGGTCAATTCTCGCCCTGGGCTTCTTCTCCAGCGCGATCTATACCACCATCATCACCCTGGGTTCACAGCAGACCAAAGTACCATCGCCAAAACTGGTTAACTTTGTCCTGACCTGCGGGACCATCGGCACCATGTTGACCTTTGTGGTTACCGGACCGATTGTTGAACATAGCGGTCCACAGGCAGCACTGCTCACTGCAAACGGTCTGTACGCTGTGGTATTCGTGATGTGCTTCCTGTTAGGTTTTGTCAGCCGTCACCGTCAGCACAACACCCTGACCTCTCATTAATTGCTCATGCCGGGCGGCGCTATCGTCGTCCGGCCTTTTCTTCTCTTCCCCCGCAACGTGCCTTCATCTCTATAAAACCTTTCATTTTGTGTGTTTTTTACACAAACATGAAATATCAGACAATTCCGTGACTTAAGAAAATTTATACAAATCAGCAATATACCACTTAAGGAGTATATAAAGGTGAATTTGATTTACATCAATAAGCGGGGTTGCTGAATCGTTAAGGTAGGCGGTAATAAAAAAGAAATCGAGGCAAAAATGAGCAAAGTCAGACTCGCAATTATCGGTAACGGTATGGTCGGCCATCGCTTTATCGAAGATCTTCTTGATAAATCTGATGCGGCCAACTTTGATATTACCGTTTTCTGTGAAGAACCGCGCATCGCTTATGACCGCGTACACCTCTCGTCTTACTTCTCTCACCACACCGCCGAAGAGCTGTCGCTGGTGCGCGAAGGCTTCTACGAGAAACACGGCATCAAAGTTCTGGTCGGCGAACGCGCTATCACCATCAACCGTCAGGAGAAGGTGATCCACTCCAGCGCCGGGCGTACCGTTTTTTATGACAAGCTGATCATGGCAACCGGTTCCTACCCGTGGATCCCGCCAATCAAAGGTTCTGATACTCAGGACTGCTTTGTCTATCGCACCATTGAAGACCTCAACGCCATTGAATCCTGCGCCCGTCGCAGCAAGCGCGGTGCCGTTGTTGGTGGCGGCCTGTTAGGTCTGGAAGCCGCTGGCGCGCTGAAAAACTTAGGTATTGAAACCCACGTTATCGAATTTGCCCCTATGCTGATGGCGGAACAGCTTGATCAGATGGGTGGCGAGCAGCTGCGTCGCAAAATCGAGAGCATGGGTGTACGCGTTCACACCAGCAAAAACACCCTTGAGATTGTGCAGGAAGGTGTTGAAGCGCGTAAAACCATGCGTTTTGCCGACGGCAGCGAGCTGGAAGTTGACTTTATCGTCTTCTCTACCGGTATCCGTCCGCGCGATAAACTGGCAACCCAGTGTGGTCTGGACGTAGCTCCGCGTGGGGGTATTGTCATTAATGATTCCTGCCAGACTTCCGATCCGGATATCTACGCCATCGGTGAATGCGCAAGCTGGAACAACCGTGTATTTGGTCTGGTAGCACCTGGCTACAAAATGGCGCAGGTCGCCGTTGACCACATTCTTGGCAGCGAAAACGCCTTTGAAGGTGCTGACCTTAGCGCCAAGCTGAAACTGCTGGGCGTAGACGTAGGCGGTATTGGTGATGCACACGGTCGCACGCCTGGCGCACGTAGCTACGTTTACCTCGACGAAAGCAAAGAGATCTACAAACGCCTGATTGTCAGCGAAGACAACAAAACCCTGCTCGGCGCGGTACTGGTGGGCGATACCAGCGACTACGGTAACCTGCTGCAACTGGTGCTGAACGCTATCGAGCTGCCGGAAAACCCGGATTCCCTGATCCTGCCAGCGCACTCTGGTAGCGGTAAGCCGTCTATCGGTGTTGATAAACTGCCGGACAGCGCGCAAATCTGCTCCTGCTTCGACGTCACCAAAGGCGACCTGATTGCGGCCATCAACAAAGGCTGCCACACCGTTGCGGCGCTGAAAGCCGAAACCAAAGCCGGTACTGGCTGCGGCGGCTGTATCCCGCTGGTCACTCAGGTGCTGAATGCGGAACTGGCGAAACAGGGTATCGAAGTTAACAACAACCTGTGCGAACACTTTGCTTATTCGCGTCAGGAACTGTTCCATTTGATCCGCGTTGAAGGCATTAAAACCTTCGAAGAACTGCTGGCGAAACACGGCAAAGGCTACGGTTGTGAAGTTTGTAAACCGACCGTCGGTTCGCTGCTGGCCTCCTGCTGGAACGAATACATTCTGAAGCCGGAACATACTCCATTGCAGGATTCTAACGACAACTTCCTCGCTAACATCCAGAAAGACGGCACCTACTCGGTGATCCCGCGTTCTCCGGGCGGTGAAATCACCCCGGAAGGGCTGATGGCAGTGGGTCGTATCGCGCGTGAATTTAATCTCTACACCAAAATCACCGGCTCCCAGCGCCTGGCGATGTTTGGCGCACAAAAAGACGATCTGCCGGAGATCTGGCGTCAGCTGATTGAAGCAGGCTTCGAAACCGGTCATGCCTATGCGAAAGCACTGCGTATGGCGAAAACCTGCGTGGGTAGCACCTGGTGCCGCTACGGTGTTGGCGACAGCGTCGGCCTCGGCGTGGAACTGGAAAACCGCTACAAAGGCATCCGTACGCCGCACAAAATGAAGTTTGGTGTCTCCGGCTGTACCCGTGAATGTTCAGAAGCTCAGGGTAAAGACGTGGGTATTATCGCCACTGAAAAAGGCTGGAACCTGTATGTTTGCGGTAACGGCGGCATGAAACCGCGTCATGCGGATCTGCTGGCGGCGGATATCGATCGCGAAACGCTGATCAAATACCTCGACCGCTTCATGATGTTCTACATCCGTACCGCCGACAAACTGACGCGTACCGCACCGTGGTTAGAAAACCTCGAAGGCGGCATCGATTACCTGAAAGCGGTGATCATTGACGACAAACTGGGGCTGAACGCACATCTGGAAGAAGAGATGGCGCGCCTGCGTGAAGCGGTAGTGTGTGAGTGGACTGAAACGGTCAATACGCCGTCTGCGCAGACTCGCTTCAAACACTTCATCAACAGCGACAAGCGTGACCCGAACGTACAGATGGTGCCAGAGCGCGAACAGCACCGTCCGGCAACGCCGTATGAACGTATCCCGGTAACTCTGGTGGAGGACAACGCATGAGCCAGTGGAAAGACATCTGCAAAATCGATGACATCCTGCCTGAAACCGGCGTCTGCGCGCTGTTAGGTGACGAGCAGGTAGCAATTTTCCGCCCGTATCACAGCGACCAGGTGTTTGCGATCAGCAACATCGATCCGTTCTTCGAGTCCAGCGTGCTGTCACGCGGGCTGATTGCGGAACACCAGGGCGAGCTGTGGGTCGCCAGCCCGCTGAAAAAACAGCGTTTTCGCTTAAGCGACGGCTTGTGCATGGAAGACGAGCAGTTTTCCGTCAAGCATTACGAAGCACGAGTGAAAGACGGCGTGGTACAGCTGCGCGGTTAATGTTTTAACGGGAGGCGCAATGCCTCCCCTTTTTGCATTGTCCTGTAATGACCTTCGGTATATTGCAGGACATTTTTTAAACTTTTTGTTTTATTTTTTGTTTTTATTTTTTAAAGGATAATCAAATGTTTACAGACACTATTAATAAGTGTGCGGCTAATGCTGCGCGCATTGCACGCCTGTCGGCAAATAACCCGCTCGGCTTTTGGGTCAGCTCTGCCATGGCGGGTGCATATGTGGGTCTTGGGATCATCCTGATTTTCACGCTCGGTAATTTGCTCGATCCGTCCATACGTCCGCTGGTGATGGGCGCGACCTTTGGTATCGCCTTAACGCTGGTGATTATCGCCGGTTCTGAACTGTTCACCGGACACACCATGTTCCTCACCTTTGGAGTGAAAGCGGGCACCATCAGCCACGGGCAAATGTGGGCAATCCTGCCGCAAACCTGGCTGGGTAACCTGGTCGGTTCCGTCTTTGTTGCCATGCTCTATAGCTGGGGCGGCGGTAGCCTGCTGCCGGTAGATACCAGCATCGTTCACTCCGTCGCACTGGCTAAAACTACCGCACCGGCAATGGTACTGTTCTTCAAAGGCGCATTGTGTAACTGGCTGGTTTGTCTGGCAATCTGGATGGCGCTGCGCACTGAAGGGGCGGCGAAATTTATCGCTATCTGGTGGTGTCTGCTGGCATTTATCGCGTCCGGCTACGAGCACTCCATCGCTAACATGACGCTGTTCGCGCTCTCCTGGTTCGGCAACCACAGCGAAGCCTACACGCTGGCGGGTATTGGTCATAACCTGCTGTGGGTGACGCTGGGTAATACTTTATCGGGCGCCGTATTCATGGGATTGGGTTATTGGTATGCTACGCCGAAAGCGAATCGTCCGATTGCGGACAAATTTAATCAAACTGAAACGGCTGCCGGTTAATTACTAAGGGGTTTTTACGTGGATCATTTGCCTATATTTTGCCAATTACGCGATCGCGACTGTCTGATTGTCGGCGGTGGTGATGTCGCGGAACGCAAAGCAAGGTTGCTGTTAGACGCAGGTGCTCGCTTAACGGTGAATGCATTAGCGTTTATTCCACAGTTCACCGCATGGGCAGATGCAGGCATGTTAACCCTCGTCGAAGGGCCATTTGATGAAAGCCTTCTCGACACCTGCTGGCTGGCGATTGCAGCGACGGATGATGACGCGCTTAACCAGCGTGTCAGCGAAGCCGCTGAAGCTCGTCGCATCTTCTGTAACGTGGTCGATGCGCCGAAAGCCGCCAGCTTTATTATGCCGTCGATTATTGACCGCTCACCGCTGATGGTGGCGGTCTCCTCTGGCGGCACCTCGCCGGTACTGGCACGTCTGTTGCGCGAAAAACTTGAATCACTGCTGCCGTTGCATCTGGGCCAGGTGGCGAAATATGCCGGGCAGTTACGCGGTCGAGTGAAACAACAGTTCGCCACGATGGGTGAACGTCGCCGCTTCTGGGAAAAATTGTTCGTTAACGACCGCCTGGCGCAGTCGCTGGCAAACAACGATCAGAAAGCCATTACTGAAACCACCGAACAGTTAATCAACGAACCGCTCGATCATCGTGGTGAAGTGGTGCTGGTTGGTGCAGGTCCGGGCGATGCCGGGCTGCTGACGCTGAAAGGTCTGCAACAAATTCAGCAGGCAGATGTGGTGGTCTACGACCGTCTGGTTTCTGACGATATTATGAATCTGGTACGCCGTGATGCGGATCGTGTCTTCGTCGGTAAACGCGCGGGATATCACTGCGTACCGCAGGAAGAGATTAACCAGATCCTGCTGCGGGAAGCGCAAAAAGGCAAACGCGTGGTGCGTCTGAAAGGCGGCGATCCGTTTATTTTCGGCCGTGGTGGCGAAGAGCTGGAAACACTGTGCAACGCGGGCATTCCGTTCTCGGTGGTTCCGGGTATTACCGCAGCTTCTGGTTGCTCTGCCTATTCGGGTATTCCACTTACGCATCGCGATTATGCTCAGAGCGTACGCTTAATTACCGGACACTTAAAAACCGGTGGCGAGCTGGACTGGGAAAATCTGGCGGCAGAAAAACAGACGCTGGTGTTCTATATGGGGCTGAATCAGGCCGCGACCATTCAGCAAAAACTGATTGAACACGGAATGCCTGGTGAAATGCCAGTGGCGATTGTTGAAAACGGCACGGCGGTCACGCAACGCGTGATTGACGGTACGCTCGCGCAGCTAGGTGAACTGGCTCAACAAATGAACAGCCCATCATTAATTATTATTGGTCGGGTCGTTGGCCTGCGCAATAAATTAAATTGGTTCTCTAACCATTAATTTAAAAAAAATTAACTAAGGCCGGATATTTCTGGCCTTTTTTTATTTACAAACATACTTATATTAATGTTTATTTTCAGCATACATAAAACAAACTTTTAACTAATTTATTTTAATAACGCCCTGCAGTTACAGCGGCTTACAAATATAAGCATAATATTCATAGTCCGTTCACTGACGCATAATAGATATTCCTGTATCGTCTTTAGCGAGCTGTTTGCTTATATTCACATAATCAATGAATATTACTCGATATATTTTACATAGGGAATGAAAATGAACAAGTTTATTAAAGTGGCACTGGTTGGTGCAGTCCTGGCAACATTAACTGCATGTACTGGTCATATTGAAAACCGTGAAAAGAACTGCTCTTATGACTACCTGCTGCACCCGGCAATTTCTATTTCTAAAATCATTGGCGGCTGCGGTCCTACTGCACAGTAAGTCTCTGACTGAAATTAGCTAACGCTGATTTAATTACCTGACGCCCTCGGGATTACCTGAGGGCGTATTTGTTTTTGTATTAACTCCGTAAACGTCATTCACAACGATTAAATACAGCCAATACTCTCACGCAAAATCCGCAACACCGTCTCCTCACCGCTACGATTAGGATTAATGCGAATCGCACAATGTTCTAATTGCGGATTCGCCTGACGAAACGTTCCGGAAAGACGGTAAAAAAGCGGCGGGATCTCATATTTCGACTCCGCGCCCACCGGGTAAGGCAACGCGCCGCGCTTTTGCGCCTCTTCCAGCACCCTGGCGGCAATCGGCTGATGAAACTCCACAATCAACACCTTCGACTGCGCATTGGCAATGACGGCGCTTTTCACTTCCGGTACTGCGCCACCGTTGAGCAAGGCCAGCAGCCGTTCAGATACCCCCGCCTGCACCGCATGCATTACCGGCGCGAACACCAATCCACGCAACACTTCCAGCGCCTGAGCGCCCTGAATCTGGCTGCCGCCGGAGTAAAGCGTGGCGCGAATCCGACGAATAACATCGGCATCACCTACCACCGCGCCAACGCCCTCTGGCCCAAACAGCTTGAAGCAGGAGAATGTCGAGACATTTGCCCCGCATTCGCAGCCGATTCGCGCTACCTTCATCACCGCATAGTTATCATCGGTTAACGCTGGCACACCTGCCGCGCGCAACGTTGCCAACACATCTACCAGCACGTAGCTGTCCTGTGGCTGCTGGCGCGTATGCTGTACCAGCGCCGCATCCGGTTGTTGCGCTTCAATGGCCTGCTTCAGTGCCGCCAGGTCATTGAAATCAGCAGTGATAAGCGTCAGCCCCATCTGCTCAACAATGACCTGAGTCGTCGGATAAACAGGCGCGTCATGCACCAGAAGACGCTGCCCCGGTTTGAGCAAAGCCGCCAGCCCGGCGCGAATCGCTCCAGTCCCCGCGCCCTGCACCAGCGCCGCGGCCTGTGCGTGAAATGCATCAGCCAGCACCTGCTCCACCCGCTGGGTAATACGCGGTTGATTCAGACCTGGAGTTAACCCTAAATCACCGCCAGTAAGAAACTCGCTGCCGGGGAAATGGCGACAAATGCTATCCACCAGCGCAAACTGCTTTTGCTGCGCCTCAATAATCGTCAGGCTTTGCAGAGGAAACGTCTTCATCGATGCCTTCCTTAAGCCGGAACGAACAGGCCAAGCCAGTAAAGAACATTCAGCAGGATGCCGGTGATCATTACTGCCACGACCGGTGCCGCCATTTTCTGTACCGGACGGCCCAGAGATTCGTTGAGGAAGTAAATGGCAACCGCGATAGAGAATCCGGTATAACCCGCCATCTTAATTGCTGCGAAAATCGAACCGACCAGAAGAGCCACTTCCATCAGCATATTCATGGCGTTACGGATGTTATCCGACGCATTACGCACCGACGGGTAGCGCCCCAGCCATTTGCCGATCGAACGAAGCAGCAAGACTTCTGCCGAAATAACCACTGCGCCTAATACCGCTGCAACCATCGGATTCGGCGAGAGATAGCCCACCGCATAAACAAAGGTAAAGCCCGCAACTGCATATACGCCGGTGGCTAACGCGGTGGTGGCAATCAACGGCACAAATCCCAGTCCGCGCATAAATTCTGCCAGAGCCGCCTGATTAATCAGCGTTTGCGATTGTTCCGGCGTTACGCCTGCGGAATATGCTTTCTCCAGTGTGAAGATCGAAACTTCGCTACCAGCAAAAATCTTCATGCTGGCAACGGCAGCAATCAATGCCCCCACGATAGCGATATAGGGTAAGTTTTTGATAATCCGCGACGTGCGCTCTTCAAACACCGAAAGCCCGCTGGCATCGATGTCATTTTCATCACGATGACGCAGGTCGTGAGTTATCGCGATCCCCAGCAGCATTACCATGCCAATAAAGATTTCGATGGATTCCGGATTGAGATGCGGGAAATAGCGCACGACTACCACACGGGTCATCAGCACAACCACGGCGGCGATCAGACTTTGCTTCCAGCCAAACTGGTAGAAAATCGCCACCAACGGGAACAGTGCAAAAGCTGAAACCACCGGTGAGCTTAATTCTCCCAGGCTACCTAATACATCCACCGGTAGCGCGGTCAGCAGCTGGTTTACTGGCAACAGGCAGGTGAGGATCAATATCCCCCAGATAGCGCCAAGGCCAAACGCCATCAGGCTGTTTATCGCCAGTACGCCGAGGATATCGGTAGGAAGAAAGAGTAGCCATGCGTTTAGCAGCCCGGTTTTCAGGGTAAAAGAGATCCCCACCGAGGCCACAAAACCAATGCTCAGACCAAAAGCGATACTCCCCGCCTCGCGACGGTTCATATAGCCTTCAATCAGTTGCGGCAGGATCGGTCGGATACCGTCATGAAAAACAGCCGCCGAGCGATGCGCCAGAAGCGATGTCATACCCGTCAGGCACGCCACCACGATAATCTGAATATACAGATCCATAGTCGTGCCTTTTATTTCAGATGGTTAATCAACATCGGAATCGCGTGTTCGACGTGCTCAACGGAAAGCCCAAACGCCACTTTCCCTTCGGCGATCATTTTGGCGATATGCTCGTCTTTCGCTTTAATGCCCGGCTTGGCAATGGTGCAACTTTTGTTATAGCCAATCACCGCGATGGCAATCGACAATGCCGCGCCCGCACCGGTATTACACGCGCCGATGTAGTAATCCAGTTGCCCGGATTTCACTTTCATTGCCGCTTCCATGTCGTTGTGAATGAAAACTTCAAAACAGCCAGGAGCCGTCGCTTCGATGGTTTTTTTAATCTGCTCACGCTGTAAGCCTGCAACGCCAATCTTTTTCATTAGTCTGTCCTTATTGGAAAAATTGAGAGGGATTTTCACGTAACATCACATCCACATCGGCCTGACTGAATCCTGACTGGCGCAATTGCGGAATAAAGGTGGTCAATAAAAAGTCATAGCCATAACCACCGTTGGCTTTTAAATGAGAGCGGCGCGTAATATCCATCGACAGCATGACGCGGTTCAGCAACCCACGGTCACGTAGCGCGTGGAGCATCGCAATGCGCTTTTCGTCCGGGTAGTAGCTGTTCTTGCCGATGGTGTCGAACTGCACATACGCGCCGAGATCGATCATCTTCAAAATGTTGTCGAGGTTGTCTTTCAGATCGCAGTGACCAGCGGTGACGCGCGAAAGATCAACTCCGTGGGCTTGCAACAGAGCCAGTTGTTCCAGCCCCATCGTGCTAAAAGAGGTATGCGTGGAGATCGGGCGTCCGGTCTGGTTATGTGCCAGCGCGGCGGCAATAAACACCTTCTCTTCCAGCGGCGTAATCTTTCCTTCACTGGAACCAATCTCCGCGATGATCCCAGCTTTCAGTTCCGTGCCATCGATACCCAGTTCAATTTCATCGACCATCTCTTGCGCCAGTTCCTGCACACTGCGGGTCGCTACATGTTCCGGGAAAAACGCGTCCTGGTAATAACCGGTACAGGCCACCACGTTGATCCCGGTTTCGCGCATTACATCGAGCATAAATTGCGCATTGCGCCCCATGTAACGGTTGGTCATCTCAATCACATTACGCACGCCCCGGGCCATCAGGTCGTTCATCTCCTGGCAAATGAACGCATACTGATCAAGGCGGCAGTCCACGTTGTTTTTAAAGCCGGAGAGATCAATATGCAGATGCTCATGGGCCAGGGTGTAACCCTTCGGATCAAAACTCATAGGGTGTCTCCTGCAAACCGGAGGGAGGAAAGAAAAGAGCGACCATTTTGTGGCGGTGGCGCACGGAAAAATTCACACACGGTAGCCCCCACATCAGAAAGCGTGGTGCGAACACCTAGCTGAGTAGCAGCCAGGCCTTGCTGAAAAACCAGCACCGGCACGACTTCGCGGGTATGGTGGCTGTGACCGATTGTCGGGTCGTTACCATGATCAGCCATGACGATCAAGCAGTCATCTGGCTGCATCGCCTCAACCAGGAGAGCAAGATTACGGTCAACGACCTGCAAACGTTCGGCATAATGTGCGACGTCTTCTGCGTGACCAGCGAGGTCGGTTTCCTGAATGTTGGTGCAAATAAACGCTGTCTGATGGGTGATAAATTCGTCGAGGGTGATATCCATAATCCGCTGGCTATCCACCAGGTTTTGCCAGCTCACGCCATAAGGATTGTTGACGATATCTGCCACCTTACCCACCAGCACGGTTGGCACACCTGCTTCATACAGTTTTTGTGGCACCTGCACTTTTTCATCGACGCCATAGCCCATATGCACGACCTGGAAACCGTTGTCATAAGCGCCAGAACGCGGCGCGTTGATGCCAATAAAGCGCCCTTCTTTGCTTTCTGCGGCATCGAGAATACGCTGACTGTCGGTTAACAGGCCGCCAAATGTAATGACCCGACCGACCTGTACCTGGTCACGCACGATACGACCAATTTTGATTGCGTCGTCAAAAGAGATCACAGAGAGATTGGCGGTAATGTTATAGACCTGGCCTAAATCCGCCTCGAGATTATCGCCAATCGCAACCGCCTGATTGACCCACAGAAATTGCAGATCATCACCACGACGCTCCACCTGCCAGCCAGCGTTAAGTAATGCTTGCTCAACACGGTCAATCACATCGCGAAAGGGCATCCGTAGCGGCGGTAACGGGCGCGTGCCTAAAATTTCCTGATGCCCCATAAAGGTATCGCCACCTTCATGTTGCAGCTCTGCCACACCCCAGGTTGCGGAATCTGACGGTTGCATATCTCCAGGCGCATAACCTAATGCGTTGATTAGCCCCATTTTCTCCAGCGTTGGCAGCTGCAAATGCGGTAGCTGGCTCAAAATGTGACCACAGGTATTCGCTCCCGCATCTTGCGGGCGCACCAGCGTGACATCTTTCATTGCGCCTACGCCAAAGCTATCAATCACTAACACCACGAATCGCGCCATTACGCCCCCAGAGAGTTTCCAAGACTGTCATAACGACCGACGATTTCCGGTTCGCCACGCTGAATACCCGATACCAGCACTACATCACTGCGGGTAACAAAAATTTGTGTACGAAAACAGAGCACCACCGCGCTGCTCACCGGAAACTCGCCTGCTAACGGCAGGGTGTAGTCGATACTGCTGTCATCTACAGTTTTGAGGTTTGTTTCAGTAATCTTTTGATTTTCTTTAGTAAAAACCAGAGCGCGGTGAGCATGACCACGACGGTAGTAACCGCCGCCGTAGCAGTAGCTGTCGCCACGGAAATGATGGGAGATTTCACTTAACCAGAGCATGGCGATACGTTCAGGCTGATCGCCCTGCTGGTTTGCCGGAATAGTACCGGTCAGCGCATGCCCAGGTTCGGCATGAGTCACACCGTATTGCGCCAGCAATGGCAGCGAAGTGCAGCTGGTCGCTGAAGGCGCGTTCAGTTGCTCAATCGCAATACCAGATTTCGCCAGTTGATCCCGTGCTTGTACCAGCGTGTGAAGATTCGGTGTCGGCAAAACTTTCCCGGCAGCCTCATCCCAAAGCAGGCAAGGGAAATGGGTAAGTCCCGCTAAATCTAGTCCTGGTAGTTTTTGGATTTCAGCGACAATGTCATGCAGCGTGTTTTGGGGAAAACCACTCTCCTGCCCCGGATAAAGAAAATCATCATCGCTATAAACTTTGAGCAGCACAGACTGCACACGTCCGGCCTTCACCGCTGCTGCAGAAACTTCCCGCGCTTTATCGAGAGTAAACACGGTGATGACGTCAGTTCCCTGTGCAACGGCGTCAGAAACCTGGTGACAAGGGATTTGCACCAGATGTCCCTGATGCGCCACCGGCAGACCGGCGCGGCGCATGACCCGCGCCTCTTTGTAATCCACCGCCACAATGCCGCTGTAGCCCAGTGCCAGAAGTTTTTCCGCCAGCCACGGATTACGGCCAAACTGCTTGGTCATCAGATACAGCTCAATGCCGTAAAGCCGTGCCGTCTCAATCAGCCTCTTACCGTTTTCCAGTATCTGATCCACGTCGATCACCCAACTGTCCGGGGCGATCTTGCCCTGTTGCCACAAGCTTAGTGCGGCGGAAATCAGCGCTGGGTTCTGGCGTTTCAATGCTTCTACAAACATCTTGTTGCCTCGTTTCTATTCCTTGAATTAAACATTCATTTTTTTGAATATTTAAGTTATGTGACGCGGATTTGCCGTATGACTCAGACACCTTCGTTGGCGGCCATCCATAATCCATAGAGATTGGCCAGCAAATACCCTTCTTCACACGGGTTAATTTCCAGCGCGAATTCCTTCAATAGCACCTGATGCAATTGCACAATCGCTGGCCAGTATGTGGATTGCGCCAGTTCCGCCAGTAATTCGTCATCCAGCGGCAGTATGTGTTCGCCCCGACGACTGCGCATCAGCGCACTCGCCATATGCGTCATCGCCATCGTTCCCTGCTCGCTGCGTATGGGAAGATGGCATTCTGTTTCCAGTACTTTGACGACCTGCATCATGCCTTTGCAGATGTCCTTATCAATGACTCCTGCCTCGCAAAGCAGGTTGAGTCTGTTTTCCATTTAAGACGCCTTTCGCTTAATAACTGGGTTCAAGTTCCCCACTGACGACTCGCTGTTGATGAGCAAGCAGGGCATGTTTATCAACAACCGCACGTAGCAATTGTTGCATCGGGTAATCATCGGCTCGCGTTAGCACCACGGCTTCAGTGGCCTGTAAAAATAGCGGATCGTTCGTCAGCGGCGTCGCTTCTAATCCCAGCATGGCCAGTTCGCTTTCCGCCACCGCGTTCCAGATAACCGCATCGACATCGCCTTTAACAATGCGTTGTAAACTCTCGTGATATGAGAGGTCAACGCGCTCCACATCGCTATTGCCAAAAAAGACATCGGTCATGATTTTCTGATCCGCCGAGCGGTTATCCAGCCCCACGCGTTTCACGTTGCCGGACGCCCCTTTACGGCAAATCAGTTGGTGCTCGCCAACGTAGGTATGCGGCCCCAACTCCAGCGCGAGGCATAACCCTTTTTGCGTGAGATAACTTTCTGCCGCCAGGCGGGACACTACCGCCATGTCATACACGCCGTTAAGCAAACACTCCACGCGAATATCCGCGCCACGCATATGCGCATAGTAAAAAGGAATGCCATCAAACTGGGCTTTCAGCCCGCTCGCCAGTCCTTCGTACAAACGGGTATAGGGCAAGGGCATCGCACATACCACGTTGTTGATATCCACATGAGTCAGCAATGCTTTGTTATCCATCTCGACCAGATAACTGCCATTGCGCCCACGGCGTTCAATTCGTATCGCGCCGCTTGATTCCAGCGTTTTCAGCGCGGCCTGTGTCAGACCAACCGATGAATGGCACTCAGTTGCCAGTTCATCTATGGTTTTCAATCGATTACCGCACTTTTCACCTAACAGATAACGAGCCAGAGTCGTGATGACGACGCCTTCTTTTTTGATAAACGTTCGACGCATAGTATATTTTCAATAAAGTGAATATTTATATCTTCATTAAAATGAAGATAAGTGGCAACCAAGAGATGTGGAAACGGCGAGGCACTTCACATTTTTTCGGGTAGTTGCGAAAAGAGGATAAAAAAACCGGGTTTCCCCGGTTTTTTTGGCATTAATGTTAAATTACGGCTTCGCCACAAAACCAATCGCTTCATACACCGCTTTCAGCGTACGGGAAGCGTGCGCGCTGGCTTTTTCTGCACCGTCTTTCATCACCTGTTGCAGGAAGGCTTCGTCATTGCGGAAACGGTGATAGCGTTCCTGCAATTCAGTCAGCATACCGGAAACGGCATCAGCCACTTCGCCTTTCAGATGACCATACATCTTGCCTTCGAACTGTTTTTCCAGTTCCGGGATGCTCTTGCCAGTAACTGCAGAAAGGATATCCAGCAGGTTGGAAACGCCCGCTTTGTTCTGCACATCGTAGCGAACTACCGGTGGCTCGTCGGAGTCAGTAACCGCACGTTTGATTTTCTTCACTACCGATTTCGGATCTTCCAGCAGGCCGATAACGTTATTGCGGTTATCGTCAGACTTGGACATCTTCTTGGTCGGCTCCAGCAGCGACATTACACGCGCACCAGATTTCGGAATAAACGGCTCCGGTACTTTAAAGATATCGCCATACAGCGCGTTGAAACGCTGGGCGATATCGCGGCTCAGTTCCAGATGCTGTTTCTGGTCTTCACCCACCGGCACCAGATTGGTTTGATACAGCAGGATATCCGCTGCCATCAGCACCGGATAGTCAAACAGACCAGCGTTGATGTTCTCGGCATAACGCGCAGATTTATCTTTAAACTGGGTCATGCGGCTCAATTCGCCGAAGTAGGTATAGCAGTTCAGCGCCCAGCCTAACTGCGCATGTTCCGGTACGTGGGACTGAACAAAAATGGTGCTTTTCTCAGGATCGATACCACAAGCCAGATACAACGCCAGCGTATCCAGCGTCGCTTTACGCAGTTTCTGTGCGTCCTGGCGCACGGTGATCGCGTGTTGGTCAACGATACAGTAAATGCAATGGTAGTCATCCTGCATGTTTACCCACTGACGCAGCGCACCCATGTAGTTACCAATGGTCAATTCACCTGAGGGCTGTGCGCCACTAAAAACGATGGGCTTAGTCATTTTTCGATTCCTGATTTTCGCTATGCGGAAGCCCTAATGCGGGCAGAAGGTCATTTATAGAGTGATAAATTACATCAGGCTGGCTGAGATCGATAGCCTCGCCGTAGTTATATCCGTAGGTTAAGCCAACTGATGGGCAACCTGCCGCTTTTGCCGCCTGAATATCATTGCGTGAGTCGCCAACAAACAGCATCTGTTGTGGGGCAATTCCCATCCGCTCAGCCACCAGTAACAGCGGGTCCGGATGCGGTTTTTTGTTTTGCACGTCATCGCCGCCGATAACCACGCTAAAGTATTTTGCGATATCTAACGCTTCGAGCAGCGGCGCGACGAACGGCGTCGGTTTGTTGGTAACCAGGCCTAGCGGCAGGCCTTTAGCCTGCAACGCGCCCAGCGTATCGGCAACGTGCGGGAACAAAAACGTCCCCTCTTCGGCAACTTCGCCATAGTAGCGATCGAACAGTTTACGCAGAATACGTACCTGTTCTTCTGCCGGAATGTCGTCATCAACGGGCGGTTTACCCATTGTTTTACGCAGAGTCGCACGTTCCTGACGCGCCCAGGTCAATGCGCGCTCCATCAGAACATCTGCGCCGTTACCAATCCAGGTAATAACGCGTTCTTCACCTGCAACAGGCAACTCCAGCGCATACAGCGCCATATCTACCGCAGCAGCAAGACCAGGAGCACTGTCCACCAGCGTACCGTCGAGATCAAAAGCGACGCCGCGAATATCTTCAAACTTATTCATGACTTACCTTTGCCAGTTCACTGCGCATTTCATCAATGACTTTTTTGTAGTCTGGCTGGTCGAAGATTGCCGAACCGGCGACGAACATATCGGCACCCGCCGCAGCGATTTCGCCAATGTTGTTCACCTTCACGCCACCGTCCACTTCCAGACGGATATCAAAGCCCGACTCATCGATGCGGCGGCGCACTTCGCGCAGTTTATCTAATGTTTGCGGAATGAAAGACTGACCGCCGAAACCAGGGTTGACGGACATCAGCAGGATCACATCCAGCTTGTCCATTACATAATCCAGATAGCTCAATGGTGTCGCCGGGTTAAATACCAGCCCCGCCTTACAGCCATTTTCTTTAATCAGTTGCAGCGTGCGGTCAACATGCTCGGAGGCTTCTGGATGAAAGGTAATGATGCTGGCGCCAGCAGCAGCGAAATCAGGCACAATACGATCGACCGGTTTCACCATCAGATGCACGTCGATAGGGGCGGTAATGCCGTAGTTACGCAAGGATTTCAGCACCATTGGCCCAATTGTCAGGTTGGGAACATAGTGGTTATCCATGACGTCAAAATGCACGACATCAGCGCCAGCTGCCAGGGCCTTTGCGGTATCTTCACCCAGGCGGGCAAAATCAGCCGACAGAATTGAGGGGGCAATCAAATACTGTTTCATCCGCTTCTCCTTGAGAATTATTTTTTCGCGGGTGAAACGACTCCTGGTTTGTACAAAGCCAGCAGTTCGTCCACCTTTTTACGTGTGCCGCCGTTGCTGCTTATACTGCGTCGAACTTTGACGACATGCAATTTTGCGCGCTGATACCACTCACGCGTTAACATCGTATCGTGATTGGAGATCAGCACAGGAATATGGCGATCAACCAGACCTTCTGCGATCTCCGCCAGATGGGCTTGTTGTTCAAGCGTAAAACTGTTTGTGTGATACGCCGTGAAGTTAGCGGTCGCAGAAAGCGGCGCATAAGGCGGATCGCAATAGACGACGGATGCATCATCTGCGCGCGCCATGCTGTCGGCGTAAGACTCACAATAGAAAAAGGCATTCTGCGCTTTTTCGGCAAAATGATACAACTCAGCTTCCGGGAAATAGGGCTTTTTATAACGGCCAAACGGCACATTAAATTCACCACGCAGATTGTAACGGCACAAACCGTTGTAACCGTAGCGGTTCAAATATAAAAACAGTACTGCCCGACGCAAGGGATCCTGGCTTTTGTTGAACTCTTCGCGGAACTGATAGTAGACCTCGGCGCAATTTGTTTCGGGAACAAACAGCTCGCGGGCAGCCTGCACATACTCTTCGGTACGCGTCTTTACAATGTTGTAGAGACTAATCAGATCGCTGTTGATATCAGCAAGGATATAACGAGAAAAGTCGGTGTTAAGAAACACCGACCCGGCACCAACAAAAGGCTCAACCAGACATTCGCCCTTAGGCAAATGCCGTTTAATATCATCAAGCAAGGGATATTTGCCCCCTGCCCACTTCAAAAAAGCGCGATTTTTCTTCATGCTGACTAACTAATTACACCTTCTCCGGCTGTGGAGAAAGCTCCGACAGCATCCAGCGCTTCAGGCAGTTCCCGCAACGGTTATCCATTGCGGGAAATAGCCTTGATTACTTCAGATCGGCCTGTACCTGACGCAGCGGTTTCGCCCAAGGATTTTTGGCCTGGACATCGGCTGGCAATGTAGATACCGCTTTTTTCGCTTCTTCTTTCGAAGCGTACACGCCAGAAACCAGGACATACCACGGCTGACCATTACGCGTCGTTTCATAGACAACGTAGTTTTTCAGGTTCTCTTTCTTCGCCCAACCGTTCAGGTTGTCGTAGTTAGAGGAACTGCTCAACTGCAGAGTGTAATGGCTTGACGGTGCCGATTTCAACGAACCAACATTACCCGCGCTCTTCGCCCCAGCAGCTGGTGTTGTCGTGGTTTGCGCCGGAGATGCCGTTTGTGCCGGCTCCGTGCTGGCAGTCGCATTCGGCGCTGGCGTTGCCGCTGGCGTAGAAGTCGCAGCCGGTGCCTTCGTGCTTGCCACAGGTGCAGCCGGTTCGGTACGCTTCGGTTGCTGTGCTACCGGCTTCGGTTCGGTTTTCACAGTTGCTTGCGGTTTTTTCGGTTCAATCACTGCCTGCTGACGCGGCGGACGCGTGGTGGTCGGACGTTCAGCGGTTTGCGTTTTTGCCGTGTCACGCGATGCATTGCCATTGCGTACTGGCGCAACCGTTGCGGGTTCGGTCGGCAATGTCGAATTTACCGCCACATTGTTCAGCTGTTGCTGATTTTGCGGCTGGGTCAGGGCATTGTTCAGATCACCCTGTACTTCAACACGCTGTTGACCATCCGTTGCCGCCGGGGTTTGCCCCTGGGTCGGCGTAGAAGAAATCGGCGGCAGAGAAACATCCTGCTGAGTATTTTCCGCAGACGTGGTTCCCGGTGCTGGCTGCACGCCATTCGCCTGATCAGTCGCATTGCCAGCAAGATCAATACTCTTCTCGCCAGACGCAGTTTGATCGCTGGAAGAGGTCGAGGGGGCTTTTAACGCAGAACCGATACCGATGATCAACAGCAACAGAACCAGAATACCGACGCCCATCATCATATACTGACGAGAAGCGGGTTTACTGGCTGCTTTTTTGCGCTTACGCGGACGCCGCTCTACGCGCTCTTCATCCACCGTTTCATCTTCGGATTCGTCATATTCTTGTTCGATTTCCGGTTCCTCATCGCGCTCTTTTTGCGCGCGGGTCGGACGGCGATCATCCGTATCATCAAGTTCAATATCATCAAAATTGATTTGCGGTTCGCCACGTTCAGTACGTTCAGAACGCTCAGAAGATTGACGAGAACGACCAGTACGACGATCGCTGGGATCGGGTTTCAGCTCGTCTTCTGGTTTGAATTCATCCATTTAACACCCCACTAAAAGGTTAATGCTTACCACGTTGCAATTAACCTGAAGCTAATAAACCGCCGGATAAGCGGCCTGACCTTTCTTGTTGTTACGCTAACTGACAATCAGCAATGGCGTTAAGAACGATATCGTGCGAAACACCGCCGCGAACTTCGCTCTTACCAATTGCCAGCGGAAGAATTAAGCGCATTTCTCCCGCAAGAACTTTCTTGTCACGCAGCATATGCGGTAAATATGCCTGCGCGGACATTTCGCGCGGCCCATTGACCGGTAACCCAGCCCGCGTGAGCAGGGTAATAATACGCTGCGTTTCGGCAGAACTGAACTGCCCGAGACGTTCCGATGTGCGCGCCGCCATTACCATACCCGCAGCAACCGCTTCACCGTGTAGCCAATTACCATAGCCCATTTCAGCTTCAATGGCATGACCAAAGGTATGTCCAAGATTGAGTAAAGCACGTAAGCCAGCTTCACGCTCGTCGGCGGCAACAACTTCTGCTTTCAGCTCACAGCAGCGGCGAATACAGTACGCCATTGCAGGGCCATCCAGACGAAGCAGCGCGTCGAGATTCTCTTCCAGCCAATGGAAAAACTCGCCGTCAAGAATAATGCCGTATTTGATGACTTCCGCTAGCCCCGAAGCCAACTCACGCTGAGGAAGCGTTTTCAGACAATCGAGATCTACCACCACCGATGCAGGTTGGTAAAACGCGCCAATCATGTTTTTACCGAGGGGATGGTTTACCGCGGTTTTGCCGCCAACGGAGGAGTCAACCTGCGACAATAGCGTCGTTGGGACTTGAATGAAGCGAACGCCGCGCTGATAGCTCGCCGCCGCGAAACCGGTAAGATCGCCCACCACACCGCCGCCCAGTGCAACCAGTGTAGTATCGCGGCCATGCGGCTTTTGCAACAACGCTGTAAAGACGGTGTCGAGTACTGCCAGGCTTTTATACTGCTCGCCGTCAGGGAGGATAACGCTATCGACGTTAACACCCGCCTGTTCAAGTACGCCGCGGACCTTATCGAGATACAGAGGAGCCAGGGTTTCGTTGGTGACCAACATCACCTGCTCGCCCGATTTCAGCGGTAAGAATGAAGCTGGTTCGTTAAACAAACCAGATGCGATGGTAATTGGGTAACTACGTTCCCCGAGAGTGACGACTATCCTCTCCATAACGCGACATCCACCTTAATTACTGTACCCGCAGACGAGTGTATTTAAAGCCAGAATTAGTTGCTTTCCAGCATGTTAATAATCTGGTTTGCGACCACTTTAGCGCTTTGGTCATCAGTACGAATGGTCACGTCGGCAATCTCTTCATACAGCGGATTGCGTTCATTGGCCAACGCTTCCAGAACTTCACGTGGCGGTGTTTCAACGTGCAGCAACGGGCGTTTTTTATCACGCTGCGTGCGCGCAAGTTGCTTTTCGATGGTCGTTTCAAGATAAACGACAACGCCACGAGCGGAAAGACGGTTACGCGTTTCGCGGGATTTCACAGAGCCGCCGCCAGTAGCCAGCACAATACCCTGCTTCTCGGTCAATTCATTGATGACCTTTTCTTCGCGATCGCGGAAGCCTTCTTCGCCTTCTAAATCGAAAACCCAGCCCACATCAGCTCCGGTTCGTTTCTCAATCTCTTGATCGGAATCGTAAAATTCCATATTGAGTTGTTGAGCTAACTGGCGCCCAATAGTGCTTTTTCCGGCACCCATAGGCCCAACCAGAAAGATATTGCGTTTCTCTGCCATTTTTTCGGTACTACTAAGACTATTCGTTAATGATAAACCCGCTTCGCTCAGAGAGCGCAGCAGGACATGAACTGAAACCTCATAAGATATTGCGAGAGTCAGACTGAAAATTATCTCAATACTCCAGCAGGTTTGGCAACTGAATAAATCGCCCATCCCTCTGCATATCTGGTCGCTGCAGGCATGCTGCCTTGCTATCACCGCTTTGGCGATAAATCACCGGGTAAGATTAGCGTAAAAAAGACAGCAAAATGCCGCCTGAATGATAAATCATCATCATAAAACGCAGGCAGCTAAGAGCACCAACTCTCAAAACGGTACTCCTTGTATGCTAAATACCTGCGCGCGTCAAATAGATGAAACACGTTCAACGTAAAAACATCACCGCTTTTGCGGCGGTTTACTCACTGGAAACCAGTCGTGGCGTGATAAACACCACTAACTCACGTCGTTCATCTTCTTTTCCATCATGACGAAATAATTGCCCGAACCAGGGAATGTCACCCAACAGCGGTACGCTATCCTGACCCGATTTATTTTTACGGGTAAAAATGCCGCCCAGCGCCAACGTTTCTCCGCTTTTGACCTCGACTTGCGTTTCGATCTCCTGCTTGTCAATTGCCAGTACTTCGCCATCGGCTTGTTGAAGGACCTGCCCCGGAACGTTCTGGCTGATGTGTAATTTCAGCCGGATGCGACCTTTTTGTAACACCGTGGGCGTGACCTCCATTCCCAGTACCGCCTCTTTAAACTCCACCGATGTTGCACCACTTTCACCACTGGAAACCTGATACGGAATTTCGCTTCCCTGTTTAATGCTGGCAGGCTGGAGATGCGAAGCCAGTAAACGTGGGCTAGCGATGATATCCAGTTGCTGTTTCTGTTCTAGTGCGGAAAGCTCCAGATCCAGCAAACGTCCGTTGATCCGCCCAATGTTAAAACCGATATGCGTCGTCGCCGTCGCCACCGCGAGATCGCTACCGAGCGTAGTTACTTGCCCAACGCCGCCAGCGTGTTGCGCATCGGCCAGCGTCCATTTCACGCCTAACTCGCGCAGACTTTTTTCATTAATGGTGACAATGTGTGCCGACAGTTCAACCTGGCCTACCGGCAAATCCATTTGCATGACCCACTGTTCCAGTGCAGTTAACGCCGCCTGGTTATCGCGCAGCAAAAGGCGATTGGTGCGTTTATCAACGGTCATGTTGCCTTTGGCGCTAAGTAGCTTCTCCCCCGCTTTCGCCAACTCTCCGGCATCGGCGTATTGCAGAGTAATGCTGCGATTTTCCAGCGGCAGGTTTGCCTGCGCCCGTGCCTTCTCTGCCTCCTGGCGGGCGATATTTTCATTTTGCCAGGCAACGGAATGCACTGAAAGAATGTTGCCTTCCTGACGCGTTATCAGCCCGGCGCTTTTCACTACGGTTTGTAGCGCCTGCTTCCAGGGAACATCCGTTAAATGTAGCGATACCGTACCGCTGACGTCTGGCGACACCACCAGGTTTAGCTTCTCCTGTTCGGCCAGCGCCTGCAAAACCTGAGCAACCGGAACGTCATCCACCATCAGCGTGACTTTTTGCGGCTTTGCCGCCTGCACGATGGGCATCATCATCAACAGTAGTGCGGCTATCCATTGCTTCATTTGTATCTCCTTGCCGTTGCCACAACCACTGTGGCGGTTCGCAGTTTGTCCCGGTTCCCAGCGTTAGTGTGTCTGGCGTCAGCTGTAAGATCGTCCAGCCGTTTTCCAGCACATCGTTTTGCTGCACCCGTCGCCATTTCTTTTGCCCATCTTTTATTACGCCGATAACGCGCTCGCCTCTTCCTACCATCCCCTGATAGCGCCACTGGGTAAGTTCGCTAATCCGGCATAGATCTTCCGGTGGTTTAAACGGGTCGCGCATGCCGGTTAATAGCCATAATGCAACACCAGCCAGCAGCCAACGTTTAGCCATCATTCGCCCCCTCCAGTTGGAGCGTGAACAAGAGTTCATCACCTTCCACGCTTAACGAAAAACGACTTACGCTGACGTTGCGCTCTGCCAGTCGTGTAAATGCCGACGGCACCGCGTCCCAGAGCGTTTTCAACGCCAACTCGCCTCCCTGGGCTGACGGATGCCAGTAAACCAGTTGCGCGCCAGGCAACTGAAAATCCAGCGGCGAAAAGGGCAACGTCTTTTCTTCGCGGATGGGTGTGGTGTCTACCAGGCGATGCATTGCAGCCCACTGCTGGTGATTACTTGCCCGCAGTCGAATTAATGCGTCGCTCTCTTCCTGATGGGCCAATGAAAGAACGATGATTGTGAATAACACCAGCAACCAGACTGCCCAGCCAAACTGACGGGTACGAGGCGATGTGGCAAACCACCAGTCAAAGAGTGAGTTCATCGCTAACCTTCCTTGTTAACTGATACTCAAATTGCCAGCGCCCTTGTGCATCCTGCTGCGTGGCCCCTCGTTGGTTAAGCTGAAAAGAGGCATCCTCACGGAGTGACTTCTCCAACACATTTAGTGCGGTGATGTTCGACGTAAGTCCTTTGACTTCCAGCGTTCCCTGCTGCCAGCTCAGCGTGGTCAGCCAGGCTTTTTCTGGTAAAAGCGTCGCCAGCGCTTCCAGCGCTGGTTGCCAGTCGCGGGTAAATTGTCGCTGACGCTGACGTCGCAAATGCTGTTCGCGTAACTGTTGGCGTTCCAGCAAACGTGGCTTAGTGACCTGTAAGCTACGGGCGAGTTGTTGTTCTCCCTCGAGCAAAATGGCGTCTACACGTGCTTCGGCGTTATATGCCAGACGCTGCATTAGCGTTATCCCTACGGTCAGCAGCAGAGGGGCAACAAACATCTGCAACCAGAAGCGAAAAAAGGCCGCACGGCGTTGCTGTCGCCAGGGCAAAAAATTGATTGGTGGGTTCATTAGCGACTCTCCCCAAGCGCCAACCCCAGCGCAATGGCGAAGTCTCCACCTGGTGGCGGTAGCGGCGGCTGACGAACAGAAACCGCCTCCCAGGGGTCAAATCCGCCTTCGCCGCAGATTGCGATACTGTCGGGGTCCACGGATAACATCGCTGCAAGGTCATTCGCGCTTGTCATCCCCACCACCAGCTTGCGCCCCCAGTTATAACGCGTCGCCCACAACCACTGTTCGTGGTCACACCAGGCCAGACATTGCTTGTGAGGGGGTAAAAAAGGCAGAAACCGTTGTAAAGCGCAGGCATCTGGGGTAATCGCGCTAACGTGAACACGCAATCTTTCTGCCAGGGTAAGTAACGTTGCCAACTCTTTGCTTTGCGCGGCGGTCACGTTATAGGCCGGGCTTAGTGAATCTTCGCTATAATCGAAGCGCAGAGAGTCCGGTTCCATATCCAGCTCGCGTGCCATTGTGCCTGCCAGCCATGCCGTTTGCTCTCGCTCACCGAGAGACATCGCCGGGCGTGGAAATGCCCTCTGTAACGTTCGACCAGCAGGAAATGCCAGCATAATGTGATGTCGATGCGGCAGTTCACGACTCCACGGTAACAACGTTTTTGCCAGCCGCTCTGTATCGAGAATGCGTCCATCTTTGATAATGTCTGTCGCCAGCGGCAAACGCCACCAACGTTGCAAAAAACATTCTTTTGCACCACGCACGATAGCAACCGCCACCGCTTCTTGCTGTTGTAAATGCAACCCAATTTGCCAGTTCTTAAATGCCATTGTGATGATCTCCTTATCACCCGTCACTCTGACGGGTATATCAATGCGTCTGGCTTGCCTTTATACTACCGCGCGTTTGTTTATAAACTGCCCAAATGAAACCAAATCGGAAATTTCCAGTGAAGTTCGTAAAGTATTTATTGATCCTTGCAGTCTGTTGCATTCTGCTGGGAGCAGGCTCGATTTATGGCCTCTACCGCTACATCGAGCCACAACTGCCGGATGTGGCGACATTAAAAGATGTTCGCCTACAAATTCCGATGCAGATTTACAGCGCCGATGGCGAGCTAATTGCGCAATATGGTGAAAAGCGTCGTATTCCGGTTACGTTGGATCAAATCCCGCCGGAAATGGTGAAAGCCTTTATCGCGACGGAGGACAGCCGCTTTTATGAGCATCACGGCGTTGACCCGGTGGGGATCTTCCGTGCGGCAAGTGTGGCGTTGTTCTCTGGTCACGCGTCACAAGGGGCGAGTACCATTACCCAGCAACTGGCGAGAAACTTCTTCCTCAGTCCGGAACGCACGCTGATGCGTAAGATTAAGGAAGTCTTCCTCGCGATTCGTATTGAACAGTTGCTGACTAAAGACGAGATCCTCGAGCTTTATCTGAACAAGATTTACCTCGGTTACCGTGCCTATGGTGTCGGTGCTGCGGCACAAGTCTATTTCGGTAAAACGGTCGACCAACTGACGCTGAACGAAATGGCGGTGATTGCCGGGCTGCCAAAAGCCCCATCCACTTTCAACCCGCTCTACTCAATGGATCGCGCCGTCGCGCGGCGTAACGTTGTGCTGTCACGTATGTTGAGCGAAGGGTATATCACCCAGCAGCAATATGATCAGACGCGTAGTGAGCCGATTAACGCCAATTATCACGCGCCGGAAATTGCCTTCTCGGCGCCGTATCTCACCGAAATGGTGCGTCAGGAGATGTATAGCCGTTACGGCGAAAGCGCTTATGAAGACGGTTATCGCATTTACACCACCATTACCCGCAAAGTTCAGCAGGCCGCGCAGCAAGCGGTGCGTAACAACGTGCTGGACTACGACATGCGTCACGGTTATCGCGGCCCGGCTAATGTGCTGTGGAAAGTGGGTGAGACGGCGTGGGACACCAAAAAGATAACCAATACTCTGAAAGCGTTGCCGACTTACGGTCCGCTGCTGCCTGCCGCAGTTACCAGCACCAATCCGCAGGAAGCGACAGCGATGCTGGCTGACGGAACGTCCGTAACGTTGCGTATGGAAGGCGTTCGCTGGGCGCGTCCTTACCGTTCAGACACTCAACAGGGACCAACGCCGCGTAAAGTGACTGATGTGGTGCAAACGGGTCAGCAAATCTGGGTTCGCCAGGTTGGCGATGCCTGGTGGCTGGCGCAGGTGCCAGAGGTGAACTCGGCGCTTGTGTCGATCAATCCGCAAAACGGTGCCGTCATGGCGCTGGTTGGTGGCTTTGACTTCAACCAGAGCAAGTTTAACCGCGCAACTCAGGCGCTGCGTCAGGTGGGTTCGAATATCAAACCGTTCCTCTACACCGCAGCAATGGATAAAGGTCTGACGCTGGCAAGTATGCTGAACGATGTGCCGATTTCCCGCTGGGACGCCGGTGCTGGTTCTGACTGGGAGCCGAAAAACTCACCGCCGCAATATGCCGGTCCAATCCGTTTACGTCAGGGACTGGGCCAGTCGAAGAACGTAGTGATGGTGCGTGCAATGCGGGCTATGGGCGTTGACTACGCTGCAGAGTATCTGCAACGCTTCGGCTTCCCGGCGCAAAACATTGTTCATACCGAATCGCTGGCGCTGGGTTCCGCGTCCTTCACGCCGCTGCAGGTGGCGCGCGGCTACGCAGTAATGGCGAACGGTGGCTTCCTGGTGGATCCGTGGTTTATCAGCAAAATTGAAAACGACCAGGGCGGCGTGATTTTCGAAGCGAAACCGAAAGTAGCTTGCCCGGAATGCGATATCCCGGTGATTTACGGCGATACGCAAAAATCGAACGTGCTGGAAAATAACGACGTTGAAGACGTGGCTATCTCCCGCGAGCAGCAAAATGTTTCGGTGCCGATGCCGCAACTAGAGCAAGCTAATCAGACATTAGTCGCGAAGACCGGCGCGCAGGAGTATGCACCGCACGTTATCAGCACTCCGCTGGCATTCCTGATTAAGAGCGCACTGAACACCAATATCTTTGGTGAACCAGGCTGGCAAGGTACTGGCTGGCGCGCAGGTCGTGATTTGCAACGTCATGATATCGGCGGGAAAACCGGGACCACCAACAGCTCGAAGGATGCATGGTTCTCGGGTTACGGACCAGGCGTAGTAACCTCAGTATGGATTGGCTTTGACGATCACCGTCGTAATCTCGGTCATACCACGGCTTCCGGGGCAATTAAAGATCAGATCTCTGGTTATGAAGGTGGTGCTAAAAGCGCGCAGCCTGCATGGGACGCTTATATGAAAGCCGTTCTGGAAGGCGTACCGGAACAACCGCTGACGCCGCCGCCGGGTATTGTGACGGTGAATATCGATCGCAGCACTGGGCAACTGGCCAGCGGCGGCAACAGCCGCGAAGAGTATTTCATCGAAGGTACACAGCCTACACAGCAGGCGGTGCGCGAGGTGGGAACGACCATTATCGATAATGGTGAGGCACAGGAATTGTTCTGATTAAAAAGGCGCTTCGGCGCCTTTTCAGTTTGCTGGCAAAGTGCGCGTTGTTCATGCCGGATGCGGCATGAACGCCTTAGCCGGCATGCAACACATTGAAAATTCAATACATTGCAGGAATCCCGTAGGCCTGATAAGCATGGCGCATCAGGCAAGCTCTACATATTTACAACCGCCCCTGCCCCTTCAACCACTCACGTACCAGAAACAGCGCACTGACATTGCGCGCTTCATTGAAGTCAGGATCTTCAAGCAAATCCATCATATGCGCCAGCGGCCAGCGAACCTGCGGTAGCGGCTCTGGCTCATCGCCTTCCAGCGACTCCGGGTAGAGATCCTGCGCTACCACGATATTCATTTTGCTGGAAAAGTAAGACGGCGCCATGCTGAGTTTCTTCAAAAAAGTCAGATCGTTCGCACCAAATCCCACTTCTTCTTTTAGCTCGCGGTTAGCTGCTTCGTAGACGCTTTCACCGGGATCAATCAGCCCTTTCGAAAACCCTAACTCGTAGGATTCAGTTCCCACCGCGTACTCACGAATCAGGATCAGATGGTCGTCCACAATAGGCACAATCATCACCGCTTCCCTGTTGGTTGGACGCATTCGTTCATAAACACGCCGCACGCCATTGCTGAACTCCAGATCCACGCTTTCGACGGTAAACAGTCGGGAACGGGCTACAGTTTCAACATTCAGAATGGTGGGTTTTTGTAATGATTTTCTCATTGTGGAATCTTTGCAGTGAAATCAGTATTTATTGTGCGATATCGGACACCGTTTCGGCAATGTGAATTGCATGTTATTTACATTTATGCAACCTGATAAATAATCGTTCTCAAATCAAATTAAAAGTCAATAGGTTGAAATAACTCCAGGAATTTGCTGATATTCCGCCCTCAGAGGGTTTGCTATGATCAGCGGTTACTGGGATGCGCTTAATGATGCTCAAGTTCAACTCCACGCTTGCCGATAGCCAACCGCAGAATCCTATATTGTGTCCAGGGTGCGAATAATCACGCCTGACAAATTAAGTAAGATGGGGAAAGCATGAGCACCATTGTGATTTTTTTAGCTGCTTTGCTGGCCTGCTCACTACTTGCGGGATGGCTGATAAAAACCCGCACCAGGCGGCGACAGTTGCCCTGGGCTAACGCCTTCGCTGATGCGCAAACGCGCAAACTCACTCCGGAAGAACGTAGCGCTGTTGAAAATTATCTCGAGAGCCTGACGCAGATTTTGCAGGTTCCCGGCCCGACGGGTGCCAGCACGGCGCCTGTCTCTCTGACGCTGAACGCCGAAAGCAATAATGTGATGATGCTGACGCACGCTATCACACGTTATGGCATCTCTACCGACGATCCCAATAAATGGCGCTACTACCTTGACTCGGTAGAAGTCCACCTGCCGCCTTTCTGGGAGCAGTACATCAACGACGAAAACACCGTTGAACTGATTTATACCGACTCACTCCCATTAGTCATTTCACTCAACGGCCATACGCTGCAAGAGTATATGCAGGAGACTCGCGGTTACACGTTACAACCTATTCCATCAACGCAGGCATCGATTCGCGGTGAAGAGAGCGAACAAATTGAGTTGCTCAACATTCGCCAGGAAACGCACGAAGAGTATGCACTTAGCCGCCCACGAGGATTGCGGGAAGCGCTGCTGATTGTCGCCTCATTCCTGATGTTCTATTTCTGCCTGGTGACCCCAGATGTATTTGTCCCGTGGTTGGTTGGCGGCGCGCTACTGCTGCTGGGCGCGGGCCTGTGGGGATTATATGCGCCACCTGCCAAATCTTCCCTAAGGGAAATCCACTGCCTGCGCGGGACACCGCGTCGCTGGGGGCTGTTTGGTGAAAACTCTCAGGAACAGATTAACAATATTTCGCTTGGTATTATCGATCTGGTCTACCCCGCGCACTGGCAACCTTACATTGCCCAGGATCTCGGACAACAAACCGATATCGATATCTACCTCGACCGTCACGTCGTGCGCCAGGGGCGCTATCTTTCGCTGCATGACGAAGTAAAAAACTTCCCGTTGCAGCACTGGCTACGCAGCACGGTTATCGCAGCCGGTTCGCTGATAGTCTTGTTTATGCTGCTGTTCTGGATCCCACTGGATATGCCGCTGAAATTCACTCTCTCGTGGATGAAAGGCGCGCAGACTATTGAGGCCACCAGTGTTAAACAACTTGCGGACGCTGGCGTACGCGTAGGCGATACCTTACGTCTAAGTGGTACAGGCATGTGTAATATCCGCACTTCCGGCACCTGGAGCGCGAAAACCAATTCACCGTTTTTGCCGTTTGACTGCTCGCAAATCATCTGGAATGACGCCCGTTCATTGCCATTACCAGAATCGGAACTGGTTAACAAAGCTACGGCGTTGACCGAAGCAGTAAACCGTCAACTGCACCCTAAACCGGAAGATGAATCGCGCGTCAGTGCCTCATTACGTTCTGCGATTCAGAAATCCGGCATGGTTTTGCTTGATGACTTTGGCGACATCGTACTGAAGACCGCAGATCTCTGTGCAGCCAAAGATGATTGTGTGCGCTTAAAAAACGCCCTGGTGAATCTTGGCAACAGTAAGGACTGGGACGCACTGGTAAAACGCGCCAACGCAGGAAAACTTGATGGTGTGAATGTATTACTCCGCCCGGTGAGCGCAGAATCGCTGGATAATCTGGTGGCGACTTCCACCGCACCGTTTATCACTCATGAAACGGCGCGAGCGGCACAATCACTGAATAGCCCAGCGCCTGGCGGCTTCCTGATTGTCAGCGACGAAGGCAGCGATTTTGTCGATCAACCGTGGCCAGCAGCCTCGCTTTATGACTACCCGGCGCAAGAACAATGGAACGCTTTCCAGAAGCTGGCGCAAATGTTGATGCATACACCGTTTAACGCCGAGGGGATCGTCACCAATATTTTCACCGATGCCAACGGCACGCAGCATATCAGCTTGCACCCTATTCCGGACCGTTCTGGCCTGTGGCGCTATCTCGGCACCACATTACTGCTACTGACGATGTTCGGCTGTGCCATCTATAATGGCGTGCAGGCCTGGCGTCGTTACCAGCGTCATCGCACCCGCATGATGGAGATTAAGGAATATTACGAAAGCTGCCTGAATCCGACGCTGCTCACGTCTTCAGAAAGCCTCATCGAATAACACGTTTGCGCGGCAGGTTATGCTACCCTGTCGCGCAAATTGCTTCACTCTGGAGATTTCCCCCATGCATATCAACATTGCCTGGCAGGACGTAGACACCGTTCTGCTGGATATGGACGGCACGTTGCTCGACCTCGCCTTCGATAACTATTTTTGGCAAAAGCTGGTGCCTGAAACATGGGGCGCGCAAAACGGTGTTACGCCACAGGAAGCAATGGAATATATGCGCCAGCAATATCACGACGTGCAGCATACGCTAAACTGGTACTGTCTTGATTACTGGAGCGAGCAACTGGGTCTGGATATCTGTGCGATGACCACCGAGATGGGGCCGCGTGCAGTGTTGCGTGAAGATACTATTCCGTTTCTCGAAGCGCTGAAAGCCAGCGGCAAGCAGCGAATTTTGCTCACTAACGCCCATCCACATAACCTGGCCGTTAAACTTGAGCATACGGGTCTGGACGCACACCTTGATTTATTACTTTCCACCCACACATTTGGTTATCCGAAAGAGGATCAGCGGTTATGGCATGCGGTGGCCGAAGCTACGGGTCTGAAAGCTGAAAGAACGCTGTTTATTGATGACAGCGAAGCCATTCTCGATGCTGCCGCGCAATTTGGTATTCGTTACTGTCTCGGCGTCACCAACCCTGACTCTGGAATAGCCGAAAAACAGTATGAACGCCATCCGTCACTGAATGACTACCGCCGCCTGATCCCCTCGCTAATGTGAAGGAGACGCCATGAAAGAAAAACCGGCTGTTGAGGTTCGACTGGATAAATGGCTATGGGCCGCCCGTTTTTATAAAACCCGCGCGCTGGCCCGCGAAATGATTGAAGGCGGTAAGGTGCATTACAACGGGCAACGCAGCAAGCCGAGTAAAATCGTCGAGCTGAATGCCACGCTCACGCTGCGCCAGGGAAATGACGAACGAACGGTGATTGTAAAGGCGATTACTGAACAGCGTCGCCCCGCCAGCGAGGCGGTCTTGTTGTATGAAGAGACTGCGGAAAGTGTAGAGAAACGCGAAAAAATGGCGCTGGCACGTAAACTTAATGCCTTAACCATGCCGCATCCGGACCGACGCCCGGACAAAAAAGAGCGCCGCGACCTGTTACGATTTAAACACGGCGACAGTGAATAACTGTCACCTGCAAGAGAGATGATTATGCCGCAACATGACCAATTACATCGCTATCTGTTTGAAAACTTTGCCGTCCGCGGCGAACTGGTAACCGTTTCGGAAACCCTGCAACAGATCCTTGAGAATCACGATTATCCGCAGCCCGTGAAAAACGTGCTGGCAGAACTGCTGGTCGCGACCAGCCTGTTGACCGCTACGCTGAAGTTTGATGGTGATATCACCGTACAGCTGCAAGGCGACGGTCCGATGAATCTGGCGGTTATTAACGGTAACAACAAACAGCAGATGCGCGGTGTGGCGCGCGTGCAGGGCGAAATTCCAGAAAATGCCGACCTGAAAACGCTGGTCGGCAATGGTTACGTGGTGATCACCATTACCCCGAGCGAAGGCGAACGCTATCAGGGCGTAGTTGGTCTGGAAGGTGATACCCTGGCGGCTTGCCTGGAAGATTACTTTATGCGTTCTGAACAGCTGCCGACGCGCCTGTTTATTCGCACCGGTGACGTAGACGGCAAACCGGCTGCGGGCGGTATGTTGTTGCAGGTAATGCCTGCGCAAAATGCCCAGCAAGACGACTTCGACCACCTGGCGACGCTGACCGAAACCATCAAAACTGAAGAGCTGCTGACGTTACCGGCAAACGAAGTGTTGTGGCGTTTGTATCACGAAGAAGAGGTGACGGTTTACGATCCGCAGGATGTTGAATTCAAATGCACCTGCTCGCGTGAACGTTGCGCAGGCGCGCTGAAAACGCTGCCGGATGAAGAAGTTGATAGCATCCTCGCGGAAGAAGGCGAAATTGACATGCATTGTGATTACTGTGGTAACCACTATCTGTTCAATGCAATGGATATTGCCGAGATCCGCAACAATGCGTCTCCGGCAGATCCGCAGGTTCATTAATCGCCATGTCCGGCAGAGATGACTCTGCCGGATATCATAACTAAATTGCCTGATGCGCTGCGCTTATCTGGCCTACGGATTAAATGCAATTTATCGCATGTAAGATAAGGCGCAGCATCCAAACGCGCTGTCACTCATTCAGATTCAAATCCAGCGTTTCACCATCCACCGTAAGATCGCGCCACACTTTAGGCTTCGTCCCCAGTTTTCCATTCTTCGCCGCTGTGAGTAATTTCTCTTTCGTTATTACACGCGGGAGTGAACTCATCGCAATCTCTTTCCATTCTTTCCCGGCAGGATCAATACCATAGACAATGTATCTTTCATCATTAAAAGCAAACAGGATCCGCTCTTCCCTACCATCACTATTCAGATCTTGCTCTACCAGCACGCAGGCATCTTTTTCAATACATATCATTGCGTTATAGCGATTTTTCATCACTGCCGACCAGAATGTCATATCCGGCTTTCCAGAACCTGGGGCAATAAATACATTATCAGCTAATGCTTTTTCCGATATCTGCTGCTGAAGACGTTGCACTCCATCAAACGCCATCAGCAGACCCCGCCTGCGTTTCGGGTCTTTCATATACTCGACATCGCTTTTCAGCGACTCAAGCGCTGCACGTCCATAGCGACCGCTATGTTCGAGCATGTAGATACTTACCTGGTCTGGCGTGTTCTTGCCACTCTGATAACGCGCCATATGGCTGTTCACGCTAATGCGCATACTGTCCAGCACAGGCGAATTAAGAAGCACCAGTATCACCAGCACCAATAACGAAACCGTAAGGTTCACTTTGCCCTGAAGAACAAGGGGATTTTGCCCTTTACGCCAGGCAATACTGACGAAATACCCCAGCGACCAGACCAGTAACACCACCACCGCCAGTGCGCCGTGCAAGCGTTCGGTAGTCCAGCCGTATTGAGCGACCCGCATCCATATAGCCCAGGCGGCGATCAGCACATAGAGCGGCGCCACCAGCAGAGACATTTTTATCAGGCAACGCAATGGGCCAGTCCAGGGAAGCGATGCTTTTCGCGGATCGCGGACAATGGCCATTAAGAGCAACTGCAAAAAGGCCAGAGTTAAAAGCAGCCCAGCGGCGGAGATGTGGCGGGAAATCGCATTCAAACCAGCAAAGGGTAAAGTGATAATAAACAGCAGCGTCAGCAGTGAAACCAGTGGTAGCAAACCTGTGGCGATTAACGTGAAGAGCTTTTGAATAGAGGCGATTAACCGCGATTGAGTCCGCGCAAGAATGACTGCCAGCGCGCTAACCAGGCCCAGCGTAAGATAAATAAACCAGTCGGTTGAAAAAAAGAGGGTACTGAAAAACGTGATGCCAACAAGTTTAAATAACTCACTCCACAGTAAAAGCACCAGCCATGTCAGACCATTAGTGATCAAAATCACCATCAATATTAGAGCGTTATGCCACGCTGACTGGTAAAAAAAGCTATAGTTCGTTTGCTCTTTTCTGTCGTGCAAATTCAGTTGTATCCAGGGCAATAACAACATCGCCATTAACAGCAGATAACAACCAAATTCCCAGAGTTCCTGGTCCGCTCGCCAGGGACTCATGCCATCAATTTGCCATTTCAGCCAGCCGCTCATCGCCAGGGTGGCAATAAATACCAGCGCCAGCCACCCCCACAAACGCTTCTGTTTGAAGGATTCCACGGTGAATAACAAAACGGATGAAAGCGCCACGGTCGCAGGAATGCCGTAAACAATCCAGTTGTTATTGTCCACAGCCAGCCAGGTTATCAGAAAATAGCAAACCAGCCCCTGGATTAATCCAGTGGCGACCATTCCCCACAGTGTTGCAGGTGACAGTTCAACGTTATCCATGTTCGTGATCCGGAATCAAAAGGAAGGTTAATTATTGCATTCAGGCAGTACTAGTATTTATTTTAAGAAAAATTTACAAAAAATTTTGCGGTGGTGAATCGATACTTTACTGATTGATTTTGCATAAATTTCAATCAGGAATGAGATTTAACTCACATTATAATGGTCAATCAAACTAACTTTTAACCTTTTGGGAACATTTTCCACACCTGGAATGCCATTTCTGCGATAATAGCAACCGTTTCGTGACAGGAATCACGGAGTTTTTTGTCAAATATGAATTTCTCCAGATGCGTAAATCTATGAGCCTTGTCGCGGTTAACACCCCCAAAAAGACTTTACTATTCAGGCAATACATATTGGCTAAGGAGCAGTGAAATGCGCGTTAACAATGGTTTGACCCCGCAAGAACTCGAGGCTTATGGTATCAGTGATGTTCATGATATCGTTTACAACCCAAGCTACGACCTGCTGTATCAGGAAGAGCTCGATCCGAGCCTGACAGGTTATGAGCGCGGGGTGTTAACTAATCTGGGTGCCGTTGCCGTGGATACCGGGATCTTCACCGGGCGTTCACCAAAAGATAAGTATATCGTCCGTGACGATACGACTCGCGATACATTCTGGTGGGCAGACAAAGGCAAAGGTAAGAACGACAACAAACCTCTCTCTCCGGAAACCTGGCAACATCTGAAAGGCCTGGTGACCAAACAGCTTTCCGGCAAACGCCTGTTCGTGGTTGATGCTTTCTGTGGCGCTAACCCGGATACTCGCCTTTCCGTACGTTTCATCACCGAAGTGGCCTGGCAAGCGCATTTCGTCAAGAACATGTTTATTCGCCCGAGTGATGAAGAGCTGGAAGGTTTCAAACCTGACTTTATCGTCATGAACGGAGCGAAGTGCACCAACCCGCAGTGGAAAGAACAGGGTCTGAACTCTGAAAACTTCGTGGCGTTTAACCTCACCGAGCGCATGCAGCTGATTGGTGGCACCTGGTACGGCGGCGAAATGAAGAAAGGGATGTTCTCAATGATGAACTACCTGCTGCCGCTGAAAGGTATCGCTTCTATGCACTGCTCCGCCAACGTTGGCGAGAAAGGCGATGTTGCGGTGTTCTTCGGCCTTTCCGGCACCGGTAAAACCACCCTTTCCACCGACCCGAAACGTCGTCTGATTGGCGATGACGAGCACGGTTGGGACGATGACGGTGTGTTTAACTTCGAAGGCGGCTGCTACGCGAAAACCATTAAACTGTCGAAAGAAGCAGAGCCAGAAATCTATGGCGCTATCCGTCGCGATGCACTGCTGGAAAACGTCACTGTACGTGAAGATGGCACCATCGACTTTGATGATGGTTCAAAAACCGAGAACACCCGCGTTTCTTATCCGATCTATCACATCGATAACATCGTTAAGCCAGTTTCCAAAGCGGGCCACGCGACTAAAGTTATCTTCCTGACCGCAGATGCTTTTGGCGTACTGCCACCGGTTTCTCGCCTGACTGCCGATCAAACTCAGTACCACTTCCTCTCAGGCTTCACCGCCAAACTGGCTGGTACAGAGCGTGGCATCACCGAACCGACGCCAACCTTCTCTGCCTGCTTCGGCGCGGCATTCCTGTCGCTGCACCCAACTCAGTACGCAGAAGTGCTGGTAAAACGTATGCAGGCAGCGGGCGCGCAGGCATATCTGGTTAACACTGGCTGGAACGGCACTGGCAAACGTATCTCCATTAAAGATACCCGCGCCATTATCGACGCCATCCTCAACGGTTCGCTGGATAACGCAGAAACCTTCACTCTGCCGATGTTTAACCTGGCGATCCCAACCGAACTGCCGGGCGTAGACACGAAGATCCTCGATCCGCGTAACACCTACGCTTCTCCGGAACAGTGGCAGGAAAAAGCTGAAACGCTGGCGAAACTGTTTATCGACAACTTCGATAAATACACCGACACCCCAGCGGGTGCCGCGCTGGTAGCGGCTGGTCCGAAGCTGTAATCGGTTAAGTTAAGCGACGAAATCCCCCGTTTCGCGAGATTCGGGGGATTTTTTATAGTAGAAAGGAAGCATCAATGAGCTACGATTTAATGGTGTTTGAACGTAGTGCAGCCCCACAAGATCCGGCTGTTTTTATGGAATGGTATGAGAAGCAAACTTCGTGGAGTGAACAACACGACTACAATAATTCAGAAATAAGCAGCCCCGCCCTTAGAAATTTTTACTCAACTCTGATTCAAACCTTCCCTAATTTAAATGGGCCGGATGCCCCCGATGACGAACAGTTCGATAAGCTGGAGGAGTCAGGATTAGATGTTTATTTGACCGACTATTCAATTGGAAAAAATATTATCTATATGGCATTCAGCTGGTCTGTAGCAGATGACGCATTGAAAAAAGTTCGTGAAATAGCTCACATTCATCAGGTTGGCTTTTGCAATGTAAGTAGCAATATGGAAGTTGAATAATCTTATCAACACGATGAGTCTATATTCTCGTGTTGTGAGCATAATGTATTAGAAGCGAAAAAAACGGGAGGTACTTTCGCCTCCCGTTTATTTACCCTTCTTTTGTCGTGCCCTGCGCCCGCGTTACCGGTAATGGCAGCCAGGCGCGAATGGAAAGCCCGCCCCGCTCGCTGGTGCCAAGCTCCAGCATCCCGTTATGGTTATCCACGATACGCTGCACAATCGCCAGGCCTAGTCCCGTGCCGCTAATGGTGCGCGCACTGTCGCCGCGGACAAAAGGCTGGAACAGATGCTTACGCTGTTCAGGCTCGATACCCGGACCGTCGTCTTCCACCTGGAACCAGGCGCGATTCGGCTCCGTTCCGCTGCTGACTTTGATCCAACCATTGCCATAGCGGGCAGCGTTCACCACCATATTCGCCACCGCACGTTTGATTGACAACGGATGCATTTTCACTTCTATGCAGCCAGGATAAAGCGCGGTATCAATTTCACGCTCATAGCCACTTTCCGCGGCAATCACCTCACCAAGCACCGCATTAAGATCCGCCAGTTCCATTGGCATCTCCTGACCAGTACGCAGGTAGTCGATAAACTGCTCAATGATGGCGTTGCACTCTTCGATATCTTTGTTGATCGATTCTGCCAGGTAGCCATCCTGCTCGCTCATCATCTCGGTCGCCAGGCGAATACGCGTCAGCGGCGTACGCAAGTCGTGGCTTACCCCCGCCATCAGCAGCGTGCGGTCATCCGCCAGTTGCTTAACACCAGCCGCCATATGGTTGAAGGCACGGGTAACCGAACGCACCTCCGAAGCGCCATATTCACGCAGCGGCGGCGGAATAATCCCTTTACCGACCTGCAAAGCTGCATGTTCGAGATCGACCAACGGTCGGTTCTGGATACGAATAAACAGCCACGCCCCGCCAATCGCCATCAGCATAATCGCCAACGTATAGCGGAACAGCGGAGAAAAATCGCCCTGATGAATTTCGGTCAGAGGCACGCGTACCCAGATATTGGGCGACAGCCAGGTTTTCAGCCAGACAACAGGCGAGCTTTTGTTAACCTCGACGCGAACTTCCGTCGGACCGCCCAGCTGCTGCGCCATCTGATGGCTTAAGAATTCATAGTGTTGCGCCCAACGCAGCCCGGCCTCTTCGGCAGCTTCGTTGGAATAGAGGGAGATCCCCAGCTCACGGTAGATCTCCCGACGGAAAGCGGGAGGCACAACCAACTGCGTGCCGTCCTCCAGTTGCAGTTTGTCGGTCATCAACATACGCACTTCGTACGCGAGGACTTTATTAAACTGCTGGAGGCTCGGCAAAATCGCGAAGTTCAGCACCACCAGATAAGTCGTCACCAGGCTGACGAACAGCAAGGTGACGATGAGCAATAACGTGCGGGCAAATGAACTTCGTGGCGAGAAGCGCAATCGCCTCATGCTTTAGAACCGTCCGGCACGAAAACGTAGCCCAGACCCCAAACGGTCTGAATGTAACGCGGATGCGCCGGATCTTCTTCCACCATGCGGCGCAGACGAGAGATCTGCACGTCGATGGAACGTTCCATTGCGGAATATTCACGGCCACGGGCAAGGTTCATCAGCTTATCGCGGGAGAGCGGCTCACGCGGATGGCTGACCAGCGCCTTCAGTACCGCAAATTCACCGCTGGTCAGCGGCATCGGTTCATCTTCGCGGAACATTTCACGCGTACCCAGGTTAAGTTTGAACTTACCGAAAGCAATCACAGCTTCTTCCTGTGACGGCGCGCCCGGCAGTTCATTCGCCTGACGGCGCAGCACCGCACGGATGCGGGCCAGCAATTCACGCGGGTTAAACGGTTTTGGAATGTAATCGTCAGCACCAATTTCCAGGCCAACGATACGGTCAACTTCTTCCCCTTTCGCCGTTACCATAATGATCGGCATCGGGTTACTCTGGCTACGAAGACGTCGGCAAATCGACAAACCATCTTCACCAGGTAACATCAAATCCAGTACCATAAGATGGAAAGATTCACGAGTCAGCAGGCGATCCATCTGTTCTGCATTAGCGACGCTTCGAACCTGGAAGCCTTGTTCGGTGAGATAACGCTCCAGCAGCGCACGCAAGCGCATGTCGTCATCGACCACCAGAATCTTGTAGTTCTCTTGCATTGTTTGTACTCCCAAAGGTTCGCAACAATTTGTAAGCGTGTATTCTTAAAAAAGCTCACGTTCGTCACCAGCTAAATCTGGTATGAATTTCAGCCTAAATTGTTACAAAGCATATTAAACAGCGGCTTAAGTATACAATTTATTCAGCGAAACATTATTGATTCTGTTGATATGATCACGTTATACCCAATGTGCGCATTATCAAACAGACAAAGGGAATCAACGAGATGAAAACGCCCCTGGTTACCCGGGAAGGGTATGAAAAACTCAAACAAGAGCTAAATTATCTCTGGCGTGAAGAGCGCCCGGAAGTCACAAAGAAGGTGACCTGGGCCGCAAGTCTGGGCGACCGCAGCGAAAATGCTGACTATCAGTATAATAAAAAGCGCCTGCGTGAAATCGACCGTCGTGTGCGCTATCTCACTAAATGCATGGAAAATCTCAAAATCGTCGATTACTCGCCCCAGCAGGAAGGCAAAGTTTTCTTTGGCGCGTGGGTAGAGATTGAAAACGACGATGGCGTGACTCACCGTTTCCGTATCGTCGGCTATGATGAAATCTTTGGCCGTAAAGACTACATCTCTATCGATTCCCCGATGGCCCGCGCATTGCTGAAAAAAGAGGTGGGCGATCTGGCGGTGGTGAATACCCCTGCCGGGGAAGCGAGCTGGTATGTTAATGCTATCGAGTACGTGAAACCGTAAGGAAGAGTCTTAACCTCCTGCCGATGGCTGGCATTTTTGCCAGCCAGTCCGTATAACTATCCCCTGATTTTTGATCCGAAAAGATGAACTCAAACCATGATGAATGATTCGTTCTGCCGCATTATTGCGGGTGAAATTCAGGCGCGCCCGGAACAGGTTGACGCTGCCGTTCGCCTGCTTGACGAAGGGAATACCGTGCCGTTTATCGCACGTTATCGTAAGGAAATCACCGGCGGTCTGGATGACACGCAGCTGCGTAATCTGGAAACACGTCTGGGATATCTGCGCGAGCTGGAAGAGAGACGTCAGGCTATTCTCAAGTCCATTTCTGAGCAAGGTAAACTCACCGACGAGCTGGCGAATGCCATTAACGCTACCTTGAGCAAAACCGAACTCGAAGACCTCTACCTGCCTTACAAACCTAAACGTCGTACCCGCGGGCAAATCGCCATTGAAGCAGGTCTTGAGCCACTGGCTGACCTGCTGTGGAGCGATCCGTCACACACGCCAGAAGTCGCCGCCGCACAATATGTTGATGCCGATAAAGGCGTGGCAGATACCAAAGCCGCGCTGGACGGCGCGCGCTATATCCTGATGGAACGCTTTGCCGAAGATGCCGCGCTGCTGGCAAAAGTGCGTGATTATCTGTGGAAAAACGCGCATTTGGTTTCTACGGTGGTGAGCGGTAAAGAAGAGGAAGGGGCGAAATTCCGCGACTATTTCGATCATCACGAACCGCTGTCAACGGTGCCTTCGCACCGTGCGCTGGCGATGTTCCGTGGGCGTAACGAAGGCATACTCCAGCTTTCGCTGAATGCCGATCCGCAGTTCGACGAGCCGCCAAAAGAGAGCTATTGCGAGCAAATCATCATGGATCATCTCGGCCTGCGCCTGAACAATGCCCCGGCGGATAGCTGGCGCAAAGGTGTAGTGAGCTGGACGTGGCGCATCAAGGTGTTGATGCATCTGGAAACTGAACTGATGGGCACCGTGCGCGAACGCGCGGAAGATGAAGCAATCAACGTCTTTGCCCGTAACCTGCACGATCTGCTGATGGCGGCCCCTGCCGGACTGCGTGCGACGATGGGCCTCGATCCGGGTCTGCGTACCGGGGTAAAAGTAGCGGTGGTCGACGCAACGGGCAAACTGGTAGCAACCGATACCATTTATCCGCACACCGGACAGGCCGCAAAGGCGGCGATGACCGTTGCCGCCCTGTGTGAAAAACATAATGTTGAACTGGTAGCGATCGGTAACGGTACGGCTTCCCGCGAAACTGAGCGTTTCTATCTCGACGTGCAGAAGCAGTTCCCGAAGGTTACCGCGCAGAAAGTGATCGTCAGCGAAGCTGGCGCGTCGGTTTACTCGGCTTCCGAGCTGGCAGCGCAGGAGTTCCCGGATCTCGACGTTTCTCTGCGTGGCGCAGTATCTATCGCCCGCCGTTTGCAGGATCCGCTGGCGGAGCTGGTGAAAATCGATCCGAAATCTATCGGCGTGGGTCAGTATCAGCATGACGTCAGCCAGACGCAACTGGCCCGCAAGCTGGATGCAGTAGTAGAAGACTGCGTAAACGCCGTTGGCGTCGATCTCAACACTGCTTCCGTTCCGCTGTTAACTCGCGTAGCAGGCCTGACGCGCATGATGGCGCAAAACATCGTGGCCTGGCGCGATGAGAACGGTCAGTTCCAGAATCGTCAGCAACTGTTAAAAGTGAGCCGTCTGGGGCCGAAAGCCTTCGAGCAGTGTGCGGGCTTCTTGCGCATTAACCACGGTGATAACCCGCTGGACGCGTCTACCGTTCACCCGGAAGCCTATCCGGTGGTGGAACGCATTCTGGCGGCGACACAGCAGGCACTGAAAGATCTGATGGGTAACAGCAGCGAGCTGCGTAACCTGAAAGCGTCTGATTTTACCGATGAGAAATTCGGTGTGCCGACGGTAACCGACATCATCAAAGAGCTGGAAAAACCGGGTCGCGATCCGCGTCCGGAATTTAAAACCGCTCAGTTTGCCGATGGCGTCGAGACAATGAACGACCTGCAACCGGGTATGATCCTCGAAGGCGCGGTGACCAACGTCACCAACTTTGGTGCTTTTGTTGATATCGGCGTACATCAGGACGGCCTGGTTCACATCTCTTCTTTGTCGAACAAGTTTGTGGAAGATCCGCATACCGTGGTGAAAGCAGGCGACATTGTGAAGGTGAAAGTGCTGGAAGTGGATCTTCAGCGTAAACGTATCGCCCTGACCATGCGCCTGGACGAGCAGCCTGGCGAAACCAACGCTCGTCGCGGCGGCGGTAACGATCGCCCGCAAAACAACCGCCCGGCAGCCAAACCGCGTGGGCGTGAAGCGCAGCCTGCCGGTAACAGCGCGATGATGGATGCGCTGGCGGCAGCAATGGGTAAAAAGCGTTAAACACCCTGATTGGCCTACGGTTCAAATTTGCACGAAATCGTAGGCCAGATAAGGCGTTCACGCCGCATCTGCCAACGAACGCCCTGCCTGACATAAATATGCCGGAGATATTCTCCGGCATATTTATTCCACAGCCAAACTCACAATATATTCCGTTAATATTTATCACCTCATTAACAACTGAAACCTTAATTAAACATTAACCCGCCCTAATAATTCGTCATTCGAATTATATTTTGGCTGCGATATAACCTTGAGCCACATCAACATTGAGTCAGATTATTATCTAAACCAACATTCGCACACATTTTAAGTATTGCTGATAGAAACCATTCTCATTATCATTGTACTGTTGATTATTTAATCTCTCCTTCGTTGGCAAATCATCTGGTCTCATGTCGCTGTCAAACGCCCCATGAGGTAGTTATCCAGTTAATGAGAAACAAGTAGGCACCTATGCAATACACTCCAGATACTGCGTGGAAAATCACTGGCTTTTCCCGTGAAATCAGCCCGGCATATCGCCAAAAACTGCTTTCTCTTGGCATGTTACCTGGCTCCTCTTTTAATGTGGTGCGCGTCGCTCCACTCGGCGACCCCATTCATATCGAAACCCGTCGTGTAAGCCTGGTATTACGGAAAAAAGATCTGGCCTTATTAGAAGTGGAAGCGGTTTCCTGTTAATACGGTGATAACAACAATGAAAAAATTAACCATTGGCTTAATTGGTAATCCAAATTCTGGCAAGACAACCTTATTTAACCAGCTCACCGGCGCACGTCAGCGTGTAGGAAACTGGGCCGGCGTTACCGTCGAACGTAAAGAGGGTCAGTTTTCTACCACCGATCATCAGGTCACGCTGGTGGATCTGCCCGGTACTTATTCTCTGACTACTATTTCATCGCAGACGTCGTTGGACGAGCAAATCGCCTGTCACTACATTTTGAGTGGCGACGCCGATCTGCTGATTAACGTGGTAGATGCGTCTAACCTTGAGCGTAACTTGTACCTGACGCTACAGCTGCTGGAACTCGGCATTCCCTGCATCGTGGCGCTGAACATGCTCGACATTGCCGAGAAGCAAAATATTCGCATTGAAATTGATGCGCTGTCGGCGCGTCTTGGCTGCCCGGTAGTTCCACTGGTTTCCACGCGTGGTCGCGGTATCGAAGCTCTGAAACTGGCGATTGACCGCTATAAAGCCAACGACAATGTAGAACTGGTGCATTACGCCCAGCCGCTAATCAATGAAGCCGACTCGCTGGCAAAAGTGATGCCGTCCGACATCCCGCTCAAGCAGCGTCGCTGGCTGGGCCTGCAAATGCTGGAAGGCGATATTTACAGCCGCGCCTACGCCGGTGAAGCGTCGCAGCATCTGGATGCCGCCCTCGCCCGTCTGCGTACTGAGATGGATGATCCGGCGCTGCACATTGCCGATGCGCGTTACCAGTGTATTGCTGCTATCTGCGATGTGGTAAGCAACACGCTGACGGCAGAACCCAGCCGTTTCACCACTGCTGTAGATAAAATCGTGCTCAACCGTTTCCTCGGTCTGCCGATTTTCCTCTTTGTGATGTACCTGATGTTCCTGCTGGCTATCAACATCGGCGGGGCGTTACAGCCGCTGTTTGACGTCGGCTCCGTGGCGCTATTTGTGCATGGTATTCAGTGGATCGGCTACACGCTCCACTTCCCGGACTGGCTGACTATCTTCCTCGCCCAGGGTCTGGGCGGCGGTATTAACACCGTGCTGCCACTGGTGCCGCAGATCGGCATGATGTACCTGTTCCTCTCCTTCCTCGAGGACTCCGGTTATATGGCGCGTGCGGCGTTTGTGATGGACCGTCTGATGCAGGCGTTGGGCTTGCCGGGGAAATCCTTTGTGCCGCTGATCGTTGGTTTCGGTTGTAACGTACCGTCGGTAATGGGCGCGCGAACTCTTGATGCTCCGCGTGAACGCCTGATGACCATTATGATGGCACCGTTTATGTCCTGCGGCGCGCGTCTGGCTATCTTCGCAGTATTTGCGGCTGCCTTCTTCGGGCAGAACGGCGCGCTGGCGGTCTTCTCGCTGTATATGCTGGGTATCGTGATGGCGGTGCTGACTGGCCTGATGCTCAAGTACACCATCATGCGCGGTGAAGCGACGCCGTTCGTCATGGAGCTACCGGTCTATCACGTACCACACGTTAAGAGTCTGATTATCCAGACCTGGCAGCGTCTGAAAGGCTTCGTGATGCGCGCAGGTAAAGTGATCATCATCGTCAGCATTTTCCTGAGCGCCTTCAACAGCTTCTCGTTGAGCGGGAAAATCGTCGATAACATCAACGACTCGGCGCTGGCTTCCGTCAGCCGTGTGATCACTCCGGTCTTCAAGCCGATTGGCGTACATGAAGATAACTGGCAGGCAACGGTTGGCCTGTTTACAGGTGCCATGGCGAAAGAAGTGGTGGTGGGTACGCTCAACACCCTCTACACCGCAGAAAATATTCAGGACGAAGAGTTCAATCCGGCAGAATTTAACCTCGGTGAAGAGCTGTTCAGTGCGGTAGATGAAACCTGGCAGAGCCTGAAAGACACCTTCAGCCTGAGCGTACTGATGAACCCCATTGAAGCAAGCAAAGGCGACGGCGAAATGGGTACCGGGGCGATGGGCGTGATGGATCAGAAATTCGGTAGCGCCGCAGCCGCTTACAGCTACCTGATTTTCGTCCTGCTGTATGTACCGTGCATCTCGGTGATGGGAGCCATCGCGCGTGAATCAAGCCGTGGCTGGATGGGCTTCTCCATCCTGTGGGGGCTGAATATCGCTTACTCGCTGGCAACATTGTTCTATCAGGTCGCCAGCTACAGTCAGCATCCAACTTACAGCCTGGTGTGCATTCTGGCGGTTATCCTGTTTAACATCGTGGTTATCGGTCTGCTGCGCCGCGCGCGTAGCCGGGTGGATATCGAACTGCTGGCAACGCGCAAGTCGGTAAGCAGTTGCTGTGCAGCCAGCACGACTGGCGATTGCCACTAAGGATACAGCAATGGCTTCGCTCATTCAGGTGCGTGATTTGCTGGCGTTACGGGGTCGTATGGAAGCGGCCCAGATAAGCCAGACATTGAACACTCCACAGCCAATGATTAACGCCATGCTGCAACAACTGGAAAGTATGGGCAAAGCCGTGCGGATTCAGGAAGAACCCGACGGCTGCCTCTCCGGCAGTTGTAAAAGCTGCCCGGAAGGAAAAGCCTGTCTGCGCGAGTGGTGGGCGCTGCGTTAACCATACTCCACCGCCTGTTTTGAAAAGCCCGGTATGCGTTTGCAACCGGGCTTTTTTTGCGTGCGGCTTTCCATAAAAATGCAATTCTTGCAGCACAGAGTAAGTTCCTCTGAAAGTGTCTCGCAGGGATGAAAACTGGCTAATGCACAGGTGTGGAGTGGCGCGTAGAGTCGCGGCATTCAAACAACAGGTGAAGGAACGCCATGAGCAAAAAGCAGAGTTCCACCCCACACGATGCACTGTTCAAACTCTTTTTACGCCAACTGGACACGGCACGCGATTTTCTTGCGTTCCATTTACCGGCCCCCATTCACGCGCTCTGTGATATGAAAACCCTCAAGCTGGAGTCGAGCAGTTTTATTGATGACGATCTGCGTGAAAGCTACTCCGACGTGCTGTGGTCGGTGAAAACGGAACAAGGACCGGGATATATCTATTGCCTGATTGAACATCAAAGCACCTCAAACAAACTGATCGCATTTCGCATGATGCGTTACGCCATTGCCGCAATGCAAAATCACCTTGATGCCGGATACAAAACGTTGCCGATGGTGGTGCCGTTGTTGTTTTACCACGGCATTGAAAGCCCCTATCCCTATTCGCTGTGTTGGCTGGATTGTTTCGCCGATCCCAACCTGGCCAGGCAGCTCTATGCCTCTGCATTTCCGCTGATTGATGTCACCGTCATGCCTGATGATGAAATCATGCAACACCGACGCATGGCGCTGCTGGAGTTAATTCAAAAACATATAGCCAACGCGACCTGATGGGGCTGGTAGAGCAAATGGCCTGCTTATTAAGTAGTGGATACGCTAATGACAGACAAATCAAAGGGCTGTTTAATTACATACTGCAAACCGGCGACGCGGTACGTTTTAACGATTTTATCGACGGCGTTGCCGAACGTTCACCGAAACACAAGGAGAGTTTAATGACTATTGCGGAAAGATTGCGGCAGGAGGGGTTTCAGAAAGGTATACGTGCTATTGCCAAAACCATGCTGGATGCCGGAGTCCCTCTTGAGGACGTTCTGCGATTTACCGGGCTGTCAGAGGAAGAATTGGCTGCGGCGAGCCAGTAGACACTATCCCCTGCTTAAGTGCTACTTTGTGCTATCTTACGTGTAACACAAAGTAGCACTTAGGAACTGATATGCAGACAGTGAAATTACGGCAACAAGGAGGAGCCATGATCGTTACTATCCCACGAGATCTTGCCACCGATCTTGGCTGGTCACCGGGCACAGAGCTTACCGTGGAGAAAAAAGGCGATAGCGTTAATTTGCGCGCAACAGAGCACAAACCACGTGGGCGTCTTACCGTCGCGCAGTTGTTGAGTCAGATCGATGAAAGCGAAATTACGGAGCTAAATCAGTCCACAGAAGGATGGGCTGAAGGGAAAAAAGGTAATGAAGCATGGTAAAGGCACGGACGCCACATCGTGGTGAGATCTGGTATTTTAACCCTGATCCGGTTGCCGGGCATGAACTTCGGGGGCCACATTATTGCATTGTGGTAACAGACAAAGAACTCAACAATGTTTTAAAAGTTGCTATGTGCTGTCCGATTTCAACAGGGGCAAATGCAGCACGTTCCACAGGGGTGACGGTGAACGTCCTCCCCCATGATACGCAAACCGGTAACCTGCATGGCGTTGTGCTTTGTCACCAGCTGAAAGCCGTCGATCTTATTGCCCGTGGCGCTAAATTTCATACTGTTGCCGATGAAGCATTGATTAGTGAGGTGATCGGTAAACTGGTGAATATAATCGACCCACAACAGTAACCCTCACTTCCTGCCTACACCCTCTGCTTCAATGCCACCAGCAGGTGACAAAACTCGTCCGGATGCGAAATAAACGGCGCATGGGCCGCTTTGGCGAAGATGTATGACTCGCTGTGCGGCCAGAGTTCATCCAGCATCGGCACCACTTTGCGCGGCACCAGACCGTCGAGATAGCCATACAATCGCAAAAACGGCATGGGTACGTTTTGCAACGACTGACGGAGATCGACCGTTTTCAGAATTTCCAGCCCACCATTAAGCACGTCAACCTCCGGCATCGGCAGCGCCAGAACGGTTTTCTTCAGCGCTCGCGCATCCTGGCGTGCCGTTTCTGTACCCATGGTTTGTAACGCAAGGAACCGTTCTACTGTGCGCTGAAAATCTTCACTCAGTTGCTGCTGGAAACCTGCCAGCACGTCCGGTTTTATCCCCGGCCACTCGTTACGAGCACTAAAACATGGCGACGACGCCACGGTGACCAGCGCCTGAACACGCTCGGGATGGGCTATCGCAATCTGACTTGCCACCAGCCCGCCCAGACTCCAGCCTAACCAGATAGCTTTGTCCGGCGCCTGTCGCAGCACGACTTCGGCCATATCAGCAAGCGACAGCGCACCAAATCCCCGGCTACGCCCGAAGCCGGGCAGGTCAACAAGGTGCAGCGTAAAATGCGAGCTGAGTTCCTCGTCAATGCAACGCCACACTTCGGCATTCAGTCCCCATCCGTGCAGCAGCACAAGATGAACATTCCCCTGACCTTTGGTCTGCCACCAGATGTTATTCATCCGCTATTGTTCTCTTTTTACTTACAAGGATGAACATATGCTAACAGTACCGGGATTATGCTGGCTATGCCGAATGCCGCTGGCGTTAGGTCATTGGGGGATTTGTTCGGTATGCTCTCGCGCCGCCCGTACAGATAAAACGTTATGCCCACAATGTGGATTACCTGCCACACACTCACATCTTCCTTGCGGTCGCTGCCTGCAAAAACCGCCGCCCTGGCAAAGACTAGTCACGGTCGCCAACTATGCGCCGCCATTAAGTCCGCTCATCCACCAGCTTAAGTTTTCGCGACGTAGTGAAATCGCCAGCGCCCTGGCACGTCTGTTACTATTGGAAGTCTTACACGCCCGTCGGACTACCGGATTACAACTGCCGGATCGCATCATCAGCGTTCCGTTATGGCAGCGGCGTCACTGGCGTCGGGGATTTAATCAGAGCGATTTGCTGTGTCAGCCGTTATCACGCTGGTTGCACTGCCAGTGGGATAGCGAAGCCGTCGCACGAACACGGGCCACCGCTATCCAGCATTTTCTCAGTGCCCGGCTGCGCAAGCACAACCTGAAAAATGCTTTTCGCCTTGAATTGCCTGTGCAAGGTCGCCATATGGTGATTGTGGATGATGTCGTTACCACCGGAAGTACCGTCGCAGAGATTGCGCAGCTGCTTTTACGCAATGGTGCGGCGACAGTCCAGGTCTGGTGCCTTTGTCGAACCTTGTAGAGCCTCGATGATGGGCGTATTATAACCAACTAAAATAGTCAACTATTAGGCCATTACTATGATCCGTATTTCCGATGCTGCACAAGCGCACTTTGCCAAACTGCTGGCAAACCAGGAAGAAGGGACACAAATCCGCGTATTTGTGATTAACCCTGGCACGCCTAACGCTGAATGTGGCGTTTCTTATTGTCCGCCGGACGCTGTGGAAGCCACCGACACCGCCCTGAAATTTGACCTGCTGACTGCGTATGTTGATGAGTTAAGCGCGCCATACCTGGAAGATGCAGAGATCGACTTTGTTACCGACCAGTTGGGTTCCCAGTTAACGCTGAAAGCCCCGAACGCCAAAATGCGTAAAGTGGCTGACGATGCGCCGCTGATGGAGCGTGTGGAGTATATGCTGCAATCGCAGATCAACCCGCAACTTGCCGGTCACGGTGGTCGCGTTTCGCTGATGGAAATCACCGAAGACGGTTACGCCATTCTGCAATTCGGCGGCGGCTGTAACGGTTGTTCTATGGTCGATGTGACGCTGAAAGAAGGGATCGAGAAGCAGCTGCTGAACGAATTCCCGGAGCTGAAAGGTGTACGCGATCTCACCGAACACCAGCGCGGCGAGCACTCTTACTACTAAGTTATCCCCTCTTTTGCAGATAGCCCGATGCGACGCTAAAGCGCCTTATCGGGCCGTCTGCCAGGCATTGGCTCTACATTGGCTCGGCAAATCCATCCCTTCGTTTCCCCGCGATAATATGACCAACCTCTCATAATTTAAATTTACCCCGCTCTGGTGATTCTCAAGCACACAATGTTACCCGTATCATTTGCGTGGGCACCAAACACACTCATAACATCTGACTACACTAATTAGTTTTAGAAGTCGTCAGCCATGGTGCTGTTATATCTCTGTTCCCAGTTGGGACGATCAGAATTTATCGTCAGAAGCCTGACGTTACCCATAACAAATGAAAGGCCAGGTAAATCATGCCATTAGTCATTGTTGCTATCGGTGTAATCTTGTTATTACTCCTGATGATCCGCTTCAAAATGAACGGTTTCATCGCTCTCGTCCTGGTGGCGCTTGCTGTTGGATTAATGCAAGGTATGCCACTGGATAAAGTTATTGGCTCAATCAAAGCCGGTGTCGGCGGTACGCTCGGCAGCCTTGCCCTGATCATGGGTTTTGGCGCGATGCTGGGCAAAATGCTGGCAGACTGCGGTGGTGCACAACGTATCGCCACCACGCTGATTGCCAAATTTGGTAAAAAACACATCCAGTGGGCGGTGGTACTGACCGGTTTCACCGTTGGTTTTGCCCTGTTCTATGAAGTGGGTTTCGTACTGATGCTGCCTCTGGTGTTCACTATCGCTGCAGCGGCGAATATTCCACTGTTGTACGTTGGTGTACCGATGGCTGCTGCGCTGTCTGTTACTCACGGTTTCCTGCCGCCGCATCCGGGTCCGACTGCGATTGCTACCATCTTCCAGGCCGACATGGGTAAAACCCTGCTGTACGGCACCATTCTGGCAATCCCGACCGTTATTCTTGCTGGTCCGGTTTACGCTCGCGTGCTGAAAGGTATCGATAAGCCAATCCCGGAAGGTCTGTACAGCGCGAAAACCTTCAGTGAAGAAGAGATGCCGAGCTTTGGCGTCAGCGTCTGGACTTCTCTGGTGCCGGTTGTGCTGATGGCGATGCGTGCGATTGCCGAAATGATCCTGCCGAAAGGTCACGCTTTCCTGCCGGTGGCGGAGTTCCTCGGTGACCCGGTAATGGCAACGCTGATTGCTGTGCTGATTGCGATGTTCACCTTTGGTCTGAACCGTGGCCGTTCAATGGATCAGATTAACGACACGCTGGTTTCTTCCATCAAAATCATCGCGATGATGCTGTTGATCATCGGCGGTGGCGGTGCGTTCAAGCAGGTGCTGGTAGACAGCGGCGTGGACAAATACATTGCTTCCATGATGCACGAAACCAACATTTCTCCGCTGCTGATGGCATGGTCGATTGCTGCCGTACTGCGTATCGCGCTGGGTTCCGCAACCGTTGCGGCAATCACTGCGGGGGGTATCGCGGCACCGCTGATTGCAACGACAGGCGTTAGCCCAGAGCTGATGGTTATTGCGGTTGGTTCCGGTAGTGTGATTTTCTCGCACGTGAACGATCCGGGCTTCTGGCTGTTCAAAGAGTACTTTAACCTGACTATCGGCGAGACCATCAAATCCTGGTCGATGCTGGAAACCATTATCTCAGTGTGCGGTCTGGTTGGCTGTCTGCTGCTGAATATGGTGATTTGATAATACTGATGGCCGGATGCGGCGTGAACGCCTTATCCGGCCTACGATTCGGCATTAATTAGTAGGCCGGATAAGACGCGTCAAGCGTCGCATCCGGCATCAACCGCACTCTACTTCTTCTTCGCTACCGCCCTGCGCCGCTTGTCCAGATCCTTAATCAACTTGTTCACCCCATCATCGGCAAACATCGTCTCAAGCGTTGCGGAAAGCTTGCGTCGCCAGTTTTTGTACTGGTAACTGGTTCCAGGAATATTTACCGGTTCCGCCATATCGAGCCAGTCTTCCGGCTGTAGCCCTAACAGGGCGCTGTTGCTGTCGGCAATGTAGCGTTGCAAACCACGATTAAGCGTCGGCGTCATCGCCATCAGCGACGCCTTATGCCCGGCTCGTTTAGGCAGACAACCGTATTTATGCAGTGCATCCAGCAGCCCCTGCTTCGCCAGTTCGCGATCATGATACAAACCGCGTAGCACCTCTTCATCCGGATACAGGCCCAGCGTTTTGCCCAGCGTTAGATCCCCGCTCTCCCAGTAACCGCGAAGCGTTGGCAGGTCGTGTGTCGCCGCAACTGCCATCGACTGCTCCGGGTACGCTTTCGGCGCGCGGAATGTCTTCTCATGGTCGCTTTCGAAATAGAGCACTTTATAGGAGTAAACACCGCTACTGCGCAGTTTACCGACAATCTCTACTGGTACAGTGCCGAGATCTTCGCCAATCACCATGCAGCGATGACGCTGACTTTCAAGTGCCAGAATCGAGAGCAGATCATCCACCGGATAGTGAACATATGCCCCCTGATCCGCCGTCTCGCCATACGGTATCCACCACAAACGCAGCATCGACATCACATGGTCAATTCGTAATGCGCCGCAGTTTTGCATATTGGCACGCAGCAGCTCGATAAACGGTTCATAGGCGCGCGCGGTGATGATATGCGGATCCATCGGCGGCAATCCCCAGTTCTGCCCCAACGGGCCGAGGATATCCGGCGGCGCGCCAACCGACGCTTTCAGGCAATACAGTTCACGGTCGCACCAGGTTTCTGCCCCACCTTCTGCTACACCAACCGCCAGGTCACGATACAAGCCAATCGGCATTTCATAGCCCTGGCTTATCTCCCAGCAAGCGGCAAACTGGCTGTAAGCCAGCCACTGCAACCAGAGATAAAAATCGACGTCATCGCGATGTTCTTCGCAGAACTGACGCACTTCTGGCGAATCCACGTTCTGATACATCTCAGGCCATGCTGGCCAGCCCCAGCGCATTTCGTCCTCTTTCACTTGCTGGGCATGTAGCGCATCAAAGGCTGCCTGCCAGAACAGGCTGTCGCCCTGCTCTGCAACAAACTGGCGAAACGCTGTCATCTGCTCATCATCACGTTGCGCGAAACCTTTCCACGCCATGCGCAATGCTGTCATTTTTAAGGCGGTAACCGTGGAGTAATCGACCCAGTCGGCATCCCGCGCCTGTTGCAGCGTCTGCTGCGTCGTCGGCATGTGCCACCAGGTTTGCGCCTCTTCGCTAAGCTGAAAATCTTCAACGGCGTTGACGTCGATATAAATCACGTTCAGCCAGCGGCGAGAAGACGGGCTATATGGGCTGGCGCTTTCCGGGTTTGCCGGATAGAGCGCATGAATCGGATTCAGGCCGATAAACGCTCCACCACGTTTCGCCACATCCACCAGCATCGCTTTGAGATCGCCAAAATCCCCAATACCCCAGTTTTTTTCCGATCGCAGCGTATAAAGCTGAACGCAGGCCCCCCACAGCTTTTGCTTGTTGAGCAATGCCTGCGGTTCGTAGCAACGTTTCGGGGCGACAATCACCCGACAATGAGCACGCTGTTCATCCTGAGTAAGCGTCAGCGTGTGATAACCTTCCGGCAGTTTTGCCGGCAAATTGAACGCGTTACCACCGCTCACGTGGCCTTTGTACTGCGTACCTTCTTCGGTGGTCAGCAACCAGCTAAATTCGCCGCTGCCCTCTACCGCCATTGGCATTTTTTTCCCGGCGGTATACACCATGACATTTGGCACTGGTGTTACCGCCACTTTCGTGGCGGTACTTTGATGCATCGCATCAAGCAAACGCCGTTTGGTTTCGGCGCTAATCGACTGCGGTTTTCCGTGGGCATTGATGTAATTGGGGCTGATCCCCGCCGCCAACGCGGCTTTATCCAGACGTTTGCTTTCCATCGCGCTTCCTTAGCGTTTTGCCTGCCAGATACGAGCCTGATAATCACGGATTGAGCGATCCGAGCTGAACATACCGCAGCGGGCGGTATTGAGGATCGCCGCGCGAGTCCAAGCCTCCTGGTCGCGGTACAGCACATCCACGCGTTTTTGCGCTTCGACATAAGCCGCAAAGTCCGCCATCACCAGATACGGATCGCCGCCCTGCTTACCGAGGCTATGCAGCATCTGGTCAAACGCGTGTTTATCGCCATCGCTATATTTGCCGCTTTCCAGCTCCTTCAATACCGCATCAAGGACCTTATCTTTCTTCCGCCATTTCACCGGGTCATAGCCCTTCGCTTTCAGCGCCTTAACCTGCTCGACGGTATGACCAAAGATAAAGATGTTCTCTTCACCGACTTTCTCGGCTATCTCCACGTTTGCGCCATCCAGCGTGCCGACAGTGAGCGCACCGTTAAGCGCCAGTTTCATATTGCCAGTACCAGAAGCTTCTTTACCTGCGGTGGAGATCTGTTCGGAGATATCCGCCGCCGGGATCAGCATTTCCGCAGCAGATACACAATAATCTGGCAGGAATACAACCTTCAGCTTGTCGCCCACCTGCGGATCGTTGTTGATCACGTCAGCCACTTTGTTGATCGCAAAGATAATATTCTTCGCCAGGTAGTAGCCCGGTGCCGCTTTCGCGCCGAAGAGGAAGACGCGCGGTACGCGATCAGCCTGCGGGTTTTCACGAATTTCTTTGTACAACGCCAGAATATGCAGCAGATTCAGGTGCTGGCGTTTGTACTCGTGCAGGCGTTTGATCTGAATATCGAAAATCGCCTGAGGATTGATTTCAATACCGGTACGAACTTTCACAAACTCCGCCAGACGAACTTTATTCGCCTGTTTGATCTCGCGATATTGCTGACGGAATTTCGCGTCATCAGCGAATTTTTCCAGATTAATCAGTTGATCGAGATCGTTAGCCCACTCTTTTTTCAGTGACTTATCCAACAATGCTGCCAGTGCCGGGTTGCACTGTTTGATCCAGCGACGTGGTGTAATACCGTTGGTGACGTTATGGAATTTGTTCGGCCATAGCTGGTGATATTCCGGGAACAGATCTTTCACCACCAGATCCGAGTGCAGCGCCGCCACACCGTTTACCGCAAAGCCGCTTACCACGCACATATTGGCCATGCGAACTTGTTTGTCATGCACCACCGCCAGCTTCGCCCATACCGCTTTATCGCCCGGCCAGGTTTTTTCCACCAACTTCTTAAAGCGGTTGTTAATTTCGTTGATTACCTGCATATGGCGTGGCAGCAGGGCTTTTACCAGTTTCTCATCCCAGCACTCCAGTGCTTCTGGCATCAGGGTATGGTTGGTATAAGCAAAGGTATTGCTGGTGATTGCCCATGCGTCATCCCAGCTCATCTGGTGCTCATCGATTAGCACGCGCAGCAGTTCCGGAATAGCGATAGTCGGGTGGGTATCGTTCAGTTGAATGACTTCGTAATCTGCCAGCTCGTGCAGTTTACGCCCCGCCAGATGGTGACGACGCAGAATGTCGGCAACCGAACAAGCACACTGGAAATATTGCTGCATCAGACGCAGTTTTTTACCGGCAGTATGGTTGTCGTTTGGATAGAGCACTTTAGTCAGTTTTTCAGCGTCGATGCCCTGTTGTTCAGCACGCAGGAAATCGCCGTCGTTGAATTTGGTGAGGTTAAACGGATGCGCATGTGTCGCTTGCCATAAACGCAGCGGCTGCGCCACACCATTTCGGTAGCCCAACACAGGTAAATCCCACGCCTGGCCGGTAATGGTAAATGCGGGCTCCCAACGTCCGTCTTTCGTGACCTTGCCACCAATCCCAACCTGCACGTCAAGCGCTTCATTATGGCTGAACCACGGATAGTTACCGCGATGCCAGTCATCTGGCGCTTCCATTTGTTGACCGTCAACAAACGACTGACGGAACAGACCATATTGATAGTTCAGACCATAGCCTGTTGCGGACTGTCCGACGGTCGCCATTGAGTCGAGGAAACATGCCGCCAGACGGCCCAGACCGCCGTTGCCCAGCGCCGGGTCAGTCTCTTCTTCCAGCAGTTCTGTCAGGTTGATGTCATAGGATTTCAGCGAATCCTGAACAGCCTGATACCAACCGAGATTTAACAGGTTGTTGCCCGTCAGACGACCAATCAAAAACTCCATTGAGATGTAGTTAACATGGCGCTGATTCGCCGTCGGTTTGGCAAAAGGCTGGGCACGCAACATTTCCGCCAGCGCTTCACTCACGGCCTGCCACCACTGACGAGGGGTCATCTCAGCTGCAGAAGTTAAGCCATAACGCTGCCATTGACGTGACAGGGCTTCCTGAAATTGCTTTTCATTAAAAATGGGTTGTGACATAGGAGTTCCAGTTTTCTTAGACATTAAACACAACGTTATCGTTAGTTTGCCAGGCTCCATGTTGACCTTCCTCATCCTACGGGGGATTAGGCGGGGAGGAGTGACGGGGATGAGCAAGAAAATGTGATCGCGAACACTTAAAGGTAGTGCAATCAACTGCAAAAGCATCGGCCCAGTGCCAAAGAGCGCAAAAAAATCGACGATTAACAGTAAGAAAGGGCGTCGCGTATTATCAAAAAGCGGAAAGCCACTCTATAAATTAAGTAAAGCAGCGAAATAGTTTCAGCAATGAAATACCAATCGTGATTCATCTCATTCTTAATAGATTTATTAAGATCATCTTTTTAGATAGACCTTTCATCATGAATTAAGGAAGCATCATTGCTTTAATAACACTATTGAACCACGAGAAAACACCATAAGATCCAGTATCTACGCTGGATCAGCGTAGTTTTAAGATGAAACATTAATAAAGGTTTTGAATTGTGACAGAGTGCAAATTCAGACACATAAAAAACCGTCATCGCTTGCATTGCACAGATTTCTGGCCGACCTTATAACCATTAATTACGAAGCGCAAAAAAAATAATATTTCCTCAATTTCCACAGTGAAGTGATTAACTATGCTGATTCCGTCAAAATTAAGTCGTCCGGTTCGACTCGACCATACCGTGGTTCGTGAGCGCCTGCTGGCTAAACTTTCCGGCGCGAACAACTTCAGGCTGGTGCTGATCACAAGTCCTGCGGGCTACGGAAAGACAACGCTCATATCCCAATGGGCGGCAGGCAAAAACGATTTGGGCTGGTACTCGCTGGATGACGGCGATAACCAGCAAGAACGTTTCGCCAGCTACCTGATTGCCGCAATTCAACAGGCCACCAACGGGCATTGCCCCGCCAGTGAAGTGATGGCGCAAAAGCGGCAATATGCCAGTCTATCCTCACTTTTTGCCCAACTGTTTATCGAACTGGCAGAGTGGCACCAGCCGCTCTACCTGGTTATTGACGATTATCATCTGATCACCAACCCAGTGATTCACGAGTCAATGCGCTTCTTTATTCGTCATCAACCAGAAAATCTGACCCTGGTGGTTTTGTCGCGCAATCTTCCGCAACTGGGTATTGCCAATTTGCGTGTACGTGACCAACTGCTGGAAATTGGCAGCCAGCAACTGGCGTTTACCCACCAGGAAGCCAAGCAGTTTTTTGATTGCCGTCTGTCTTCGCCCATTGAAGCCGCTGAAAGTAGCCGGATTTGCGATGACGTTTCTGGTTGGGCAACGGCTTTACAATTAATCGCCCTCTCCGTCCGACAGAATACCCACTCTGCGCACAAATCCGCACGTCGCCTGGCGGGCATTAATGCCAGCCATCTTTCTGATTATCTGGTCGATGAAGTGTTGGATAACGTTGATCTGGCGACACGCCATTTTCTACTGAAAAGTGCCATTTTACGCTCGATGAACGATGCGCTAATCACCCGCGTGACCGGTGAAGACAACGGGCAAATGCGCCTCGAAGAAATTGAACGTCAGGGACTGTTTTTGCAACGGATGGATGATACCGGCGAGTGGTTCTGCTATCACCCGTTGTTTGGCAACTTCCTGCGCCAGCGCTGCCAGTGGGAACTGGCGGCGGAACTGCCGGAAATTCACCGTGCTGCCGCAGAAAGCTGGATGGCGCAAGGTTTTCCCAGCGAAGCTATTCATCATGCGCTGGCCGCAGGCGACGCGCTGATGCTGCGCGATATTCTGCTTAATCACGCCTGGAGTTTGTTCAACCATAGCGAACTGTCACTGCTGGAAGAGTCGCTCAACGCCCTGCCGTGGGACAGCCTGCTGGAAAACCCACAGCTGGTGTTGTTGCAGGCGTGGCTGATGCAAAGCCAACATCGCTATGGCGAAGTGAACACCCTGCTGGCGCGTGCCGAGCATGAGATCAAGGATATCAGGGAAGGTACCATGCACGCAGAATTTAACGCTCTGCGCGCCCAGGTGGCTATTAACGACGGCAATCCGGATGAAGCCGAGCGGCTGGCAAAACTGGCGCTGGAAGAACTGCCCCCGGGCTGGTTCTACAGCCGCATTGTCGCGACATCCGTGCTTGGCGAAGTGTTGCACTGCAAAGGCGAATTGACCCGCTCACTGGCGTTAATGCAGCAAACCGAACAAATGGCGCGTCAGCACGATGTCTGGCACTACGCTTTGTGGAGTCTGATTCAGCAAAGTGAAATTCTGTTTGCCCAAGGGTTCCTGCAAACTGCATGGGAAACACAGGAAAAAGCGTTCCAGTTGATAAACGAGCAGCATCTGGAACAGTTGCCGATGCATGAGTTTCTGGTGCGCATCCGTGCACAGCTGCTATGGGCCTGGGCGCGGCTGGATGAAGCCGAAGCCTCGGCGCGAAGCGGGATTGAAGTCTTGTCGTCTTATCAGCCGCAGCAACAGCTTCAGTGCCTGGCAATGTTGATTCAATGCTCGCTGGCTCGTGGCGATTTAGATAACGCCCGTAGCCAGCTAAACCGTCTGGAAAACCTGCTGGGGAATGGCAAATATCACAGCGACTGGATCTCTAACGCCAACAAAGTCCGGGTGATTTACTGGCAAATGACCGGAGATAAAGCGGCTGCCGCCAACTGGCTGAGCCATACTGCGAAACCAGAGTTTGCGAACAATCACTTCCTGCAAGGTCAATGGCGCAACATTGCCCGCGCACAAATCTTGCTGGGAGAGTTTGAACCGGCGGAAATAGTCCTCGAAGAACTGAACGAAAACGCCCGCAGTCTGCGGTTAATGAGCGACCTCAACCGGAACCTGCTTTTACTCAATCAGTTGTACTGGCAAGCTGGGCGTAAAAGCGACGCCCAGCGTGTGTTGCTGGATGCATTAAAACTGGCAAACCGCACTGGATTTATCAGTCATTTTGTTATTGAAGGCGAAGCGATGGCGCAACAGTTACGTCAGCTGATTCAACTCAATACGTTGCCGGAACTGGAACAGCACCGCGCGCAGCGTATTCTGCGGGAAATCAATCAACATCATCGACATAAATTCGCCCATTTCGATGAGAGTTTCGTTGAACGTCTGCTAAATCATCCGGAAGTGCCAGAACTTATCCGCACCAGCCCGCTGACACAACGTGAATGGCAAGTACTGGGGCTGATTTACTCCGGTTACAGCAACGAACAAATTGCGGGCGAGCTGGAAGTCGCAGCGACCACTATCAAGACGCATATCCGCAACCTGTATCAGAAACTCGGCGTCGCCCACCGCCAGGCTGCGGTACAACACGCGCAGAAACTGCTGAAGATGATGGGGTATGGAGTGTGAATTTAGCCGGATAACGCGCCAGATCCGGCTGACATCTCTGCATCATTCAACGCTCACTCGCGTTACGCCGTCTGTTTCTGTCAGACTGAACTGCACGGGCAAGAAACGCTCCACCACGGCAATATTGGTCAGCAGATGGCATGAGGGATGGGCGACCGTAAATTGTCCCGCGCCCGCCAGCGCCATCGGCAGAACCAACTGGTCAGCGAGATATTCCCCCACCGCCGCTGGGCTTGCCAGGTAGCGTTTCACCTCTTTCACTAACTGTGCCGCGACCACCTCGGCACTGACGCGCTTTTCACCGACGACAAAAAAGCGTTCGGTGATATTTTCACTTTCGACTTCAAGCGAGACGGTATTACCCGGCCCCTGGTCGCGCGGCAGGTTATGAATATTCTGCTCATGCAGGGAAAAACTACCCACCAGTGTAGCGATTTCACGCTCAGCAACATGGCGCGGCACACCAGCCAGTAGCACCTCTCCACGCATCTGCACAATGTTCCCGCGCTCGCCAAGTTGCAAGGTGTTAAACGATGCCACGGGCGAGACATCCGTTGCCACCACGCCGCCTCCGGCAGGGTAAAAACCGTGGCGTAATAATGTGGTTTGCTGATGAACTCCTATTTTCGCCAGCAGCGGCTCCAGCACCCGGCGGATAAAATCCGCAGGCGGGGCCGACGGGTTATCGGTGCCGCCGCTCACTTCAACACGCGAAGGCCCATCGGCAAACCACAGCGCGGGCAGCACCGTTTGCAGCACCAGCGTACAACTTCCGGCGCTACCGATAGCAAAGCGGTAATCGCCGCCGCGCACGGTACCAGGCCGGAAGACCAGACGCTGCGATCCCAGCTCCGCGCCTTCCACCGTTGCTCCGCAAATTTCCGTCGCCGCCTTTACCGCAGTCAGATGCTGGCGCAACAGCCCCGGTTTCGCCCGCCCGGCACGAATGCCGGTGATGGTAAATGGCTGGCCGGTTATCATCGACAGGCTCAGCGCCGAACGCAGGATCTGCCCGCCGCCTTCGCCCTGTGCGCCATCCAGCGCAATCATCCTTTTCATCATTTATCCTTTTACGCACACCACCTGACGCAGGGTGTAGATAACTTCCACCAGATCGCTTTGTGCCGCCATCACCGCATCAATATCTTTATACGCCATCGGGATTTCGTCGATCACTTCGGCATCTTTACGGCATTCCACATGCGCGGTGGCACGAATTTGATCTTCCACGCTGAACAGTTTTTTCGCTTTAGTACGGCTCATTACCCGCCCGGCACCGTGGCTGCATGAACAGAACGACTCTTCATTTCCCAGCCCACGGACGATAAAGCTTTTCGCTCCCATCGAACCGGGAATAATTCCATATTGACCAGCACGCGCAGACACCGCGCCTTTACGCGTCACATAGATCTCTTCGCCAAAGTGCTGTTCTTTTTGCACATAGTTGTGGTGACAGTTGATCTCTTCCATCGCCAGCGTTTGTGGCTGTCTTACCGTTTTCTGCGTAATGCTCTGCAACGCCGTTACCACGTTTTCCATCATCGCATCGCGGTTAAGGCTGGCAAAAAGCTGCGCCCAGGCCACGGCTTTCAGGTAATCATCAAAGTATTCTGTTCCTTCCAGAAAGTACGCCAGGTCACGCGACGGCAACGTCTCAAGCTGGTCCTGCATCTCTTTTTGTGCCAGATCGATAAAATATGTTCCGATGGCGTTACCGATTCCGCGTGAACCGGAGTGCAGCATAATCCACACCTGGTCCGACTCATCAAGGCAGATTTCAATAAAGTGGTTACCCGTTCCCAGCGTTCCCAGGTGTTTATAGTTGTTAGTGTTAAGGAAACGGGGATATTTTTGCGTTAACCACTGATAACCGGCTTCAAGCTCAGCCCATTTCGCATCGACGTTAACAGGCGGGTTTTCCCATGCGCCTTTATCACGTTTACAACGGCCAGTGGTACGCCCATGCGGCACGGCCGTTTCAATTGCCTGACGCAGCTCCGCCAGGTTTTCAGGCAGGTCTGCCGCCGTTAACGCGGTACGCAGTGCGTTCATTCCACAACCGATATCCACGCCCACCGCCGCCGGAATAATCGCCCCTTTAGTCGGGATCACGCTACCAATGGTGGAACCTTTACCCAGGTGTACATCAGGCATTACCGCAATATGTTTGAAAATAAACGGCATCTTCGCCGTATTAATAAGTTGCTGACGTGCATCGGGTTCTACCGGCACGCCTTTGGTCCACATTTTTACCGGGGCATTTTCAGTGGTCAGTAATTCGTAATTCATTTTGTTTTTCTCTTTTCGTTGGTATGTCCTGATAATTGCAACCATCGTGCCAGAAAATTAAATATGCAGGTTAATTTTTTAATTCATTGTTTTTAAATAGATAAAATCTTTACGTCCGTAAACGGAGATTTCCCGCAAAGCCAATTTACCGATAATGAAATATCGTCTTTTATAAGGATATCTAAGATGCGTAAAACAGTGGCTTTTGGCTTTGTCGGAACGGTGCTGGATTATGCCGGGCGCGGTAGTCAGCGCTGGTCAAAATGGCGTCCGACACTCTGTTTATGCCAGCAAGAATCGTTGGTCATCGATCGACTGGAATTATTGCACGACGCCCGCTCGCGCTCGCTATTTGAAACGCTTAAACGCGATATCGCCAGCGTTTCGCCAGAAACAGAAGTGGTGAGCGTTGAGATTGAACTGCATAACCCATGGGATTTCGAAGAGGTTTACGCCTGCCTGCATGACTTCGCCCGTGGTTACGCGTTCCAACCTGATAAAGAAGACTATTTAATTCACATCACCACCGGCACCCACGTCGCGCAGATTTGCTGGTTTCTGCTGGCGGAAGCGCGTTACCTGCCCGCCCGGCTGGCGCAGACCTCGCCTCCGCGCAAAAAAGAGCAACCCGATAGTCCAGGCGCGGTGACGATTATCGATCTCGATTTAAGCCGTTATAACGCCATCGCCAGCCGCTTTGCCAAGGAACGCCAGCAAACGCTTGATTTTCTTAAGTCCGGCATTGCCACGCGTAACCCCCACTTCAACCGCATGATTGAGCAGATCGAAAAAGTGGCGATCAAATCCCGCGCACCGATCCTGCTTAACGGCCCGACCGGTGCGGGCAAGTCATTTCTGGCGCGACGCATCTTCGAGTTAAAACAGGCACGGCATCAGTTTAGCGGCGCGTTTGTGGAAGTGAACTGCGCCACCCTGCGCGGCGATACCGCCATGTCGACGCTGTTTGGTCATGTAAAAGGCGCGTTTACCGGGGCGCGGGAATCGCGGGAAGGTTTGTTACGCAGCGCCAACGGTGGAATGTTGTTTCTTGATGAGATTGGCGAACTGGGCGCAGACGAACAGGCAATGCTGCTGAAAGCCATTGAAGAGAAAACCTTTTACCCGTTTGGCAGCGATCGCCAGGTGAGCAGTGATTTTCAGCTCATCGCCGGAACGGTGCGCGATTTACGCCAGCTGGTTGCCGAAGGCAAATTTCGCGAAGATCTATACGCACGGATCAATCTCTGGACCTTCACCCTGCCGGGGCTGCGCCAGCGCCAGGAAGATATTGAACCTAACCTGGATTATGAAGTGGAGCGCCACGCCTCACTCACCGGCGACAGCGTGCGTTTTAACACCGAAGCACGGCGCGCCTGGCTGGCCTTTGCGACATCTCCCCAGGCAACATGGCGCGGTAACTTTCGCGAACTTTCTGCCAGCGTCACGCGGATGGCCACCTTTGCCACTAGCGGACGCATCACTCTGGACGTGGTTGAAGATGAGATAAACCGTCTGCGCTATAACTGGCAGGAGAGCCGCCCCTCCGCGCTTACGGCGTTGCTGGGCGCAGAGGCAGAAAACATCGATCTCTTCGACCGTATGCAACTGGAACACGTTATCGCTATCTGCCGCCAGGCAAAGTCGCTTTCCGCAGCTGGACGACAGCTTTTTGATGTTTCGCGCCAGGGCAAAGCCAGCGTCAATGACGCGGATCGGCTACGCAAATACCTGGCGCGTTTTGGTCTGACGTGGGAAGCCGTGCAGGATCAGCACAGCTCCAGTTGAATATGATGGTCCGTCAGCACCTGCATCACGCCCGCTGGCGGCGGGGCGTCGGTGTAGACGGCATCAACCATGCTGATGCTACCCATATTGACCATCGCATTACGGCCAAATTTCGAGTGATCGACAACCAGCATAACGTGACGCGAGTTCTCAATAATGGCGCGTTTGGTGCGAACTTCGTGGTAATCGAACTCCAGCAGCGAGCCGTCGCTATCGATGCCGCTGATCCCCAGAATGCCAAAGTCCAGACGGAACTGAGAGATAAAATCGAGCGTCGCTTCGCCAATGATCCCGCCATCGCGGCTGCGTAATTCGCCTCCGGCGAGAATGATGCGAAAATCGTCTTTTACCATCAACGTGTTAGCAACGTTGAGATTGTTGGTGACAATGCGCAAATTGCTGTGATTGAGCAGCGCGTGCGCCACCGCTTCCGGCGTGGTGCCGATATCGATAAACAGCGTCGAGCCGTTGGGGATTTGCTCCGCCACTTTACGGGCGATGCGCTCTTTTTCTTCGGTCTGGGTGGCCTTGCGATCGTGCCACGGCGTGTTAACCGAACTGGAAGGCAGCGCCGCTCCACCATGATGGCGCAGGATCAGGTTTTGCTCTGCCAGCTCGTTGAGGTCGCGGCGAATAGTCTGCGGGCTGACGGAGAAATGCTCTACCAGCTCTTCGGTGCTGACATAACCCTGCTGTTTAACCAGTTCGATAATACCGTTGTGACGTTGTGTTTGTTTCATTTATAAATCCCTGGAATTATTTTCGTTTTCGCGCATTGAGCGAATCAACAAAAGCCATCGCTAAACCCACGGCTAACCCGGCGATGTGTGCTCCGTTCGCCATCGACATCCCAAACAAATCAAACCATCCGGCAACAATCCAGATCAGCGCGAAGATGATTAACCCACGTTGCAGGTAAATGCCACTTTGCGGATCGCGTTCGCCACGTAGCCAGACGTAGCCCATCAGCGCATACACCACGCCAGAAAGCCCGCCAAACCACGGCCCGCTGAATTTTTGCTGCACATAGCCACTTAACAGGGCGCTAATGAGAGTAATGACAATTAGCTTACCGCTACCGAGGCGTTTTTCCACCGCACCGCCGAGATACCACCACCAGAGCAAGTTAAAGAGGATATGCATTAGTGAGAAATGCATTAACGCATGGGTGAAGTAGCGCCAGAACTCAAATTTCAGCGTCGGATCGAATGGCCAGGCCAACCATAGCATCACGTCCTGATCGCCAAGGATTTGCATGGCGATAAACACCAGCACGCAGGCGATCATCATCACCCAGGTTACCGGACCTGCACGTTCACGCAAGGCAGCAAAGAAAGGATAACGGCGATAATGCAGGCCACTGCCGGTATGGCCCGCCTGCCAGCTGGCAGCGAGATAACGCGGATCAGCCGGGTTTTCGAGAAAACGCGCCAGCTCCGCCCGCACACGTTCAGCCTGGGATTCATCCGCCAGCCAGACATCGCTTTGATTATGTTGTTGAATCGTGAGGATAACACCCTGCGTCGCCATGTAATCGACAAACGCCTGCGCCACGCGGGGGTTAGCAAAAGAGGTAATCATCAACATTGTTGCTGTCGCTTATTCCACACAAAAGGGGACAGTATAAAGCCTTACGCGCCGTACGCCACCTCTGTGGGAAACTGACGTTGCCAGGCTTCAAAACCGCCATCAATGCTATAGACCACATCGTAGCCCTGTTGCAGCAGATACTGCGCCGCGCCTTTGCTGCTATTACCGTGGTAACACATCACCATCACCGGCGTATCGAAGTCGTTATCACGCATAAACGCGCCCAGTGTGTCGTTAGTCAAATGGAAAGCCTGCGCCGCATGCCCCATTGCGAAACTCTGTGGATCGCGAATATCGACCAGCACCGCCTCTTTTTCCTGCAACTTCTGGTGCGCGTCGGCAACGTTAATACATTCGAACTGATCCATGCGTCTCTCTTTCTTTACAAACAAGTGGGCAAATTTACCGCACAGTTTACGTCGAAGCGGCAGATAAACGCCATAATGTTATACATATCACTCTAAAATGTTTTTTCAATGTTACCCAAAGCGCGATTCTTTGCTAATATGTTCGATAACGAACATTTATGAGCTTTAACGAAAGTGAATGAGGGCAGCATGGAAACCAAAGATCTGATTGTGATAGGTGGCGGCATCAATGGTGCTGGTATCGCGGCAGACGCCGCTGGACGCGGTTTATCCGCGCTGATGCTGGAAGCCCAGGATCTCGCTTGCGCGACCTCCTCCGCCAGTTCAAAACTCATTCACGGTGGCCTGCGCTACCTTGAGCACTATGAATTCCGACTGGTCAGCGAGGCGCTGGCCGAACGTGAAGTGCTACTGAAAATGGCCCCGCATATCGCCTTCCCGATGCGTTTTCGCTTGCCGCATCGTCCGCATCTGCGCCCGGCGTGGATGATTCGTATTGGTCTGTTCATGTACGATCATCTGGGCAAACGCACCAGCCTGCCGGGATCAACCGGTTTGCGTTTTGGCGCAAATTCAGTGTTAAAACCGGAAATTAAGCGCGGATTCGAATATTCCGACTGTTGGGTTGACGACGCCCGTCTGGTACTCGCCAACGCCCAGATGGTGGTGCGTAAAGGCGGCGAAGTGCTTACTCGTACTCGTGCCACTTCTGCTCGCCGCGAAAACGGCCTGTGGATTGTGGAAGCGGAAGATATCGATACCGGTAAAAAATACAGCTGGCAGGCACGCGGCCTGGTGAACGCCACCGGCCCGTGGGTGAAGCAGTTCTTCGACGATGGGATGCATCTGCCTTCGCCTTATGGCATTCGCCTGATCAAAGGCAGCCATATTGTGGTGCCACGCGTGCATACCCAGAAGCAAGCCTACATTCTGCAAAACGAAGATAAACGTATTGTGTTCGTGATCCCATGGATGGACGAGTTTTCCATCATCGGCACCACCGATGTGGAATACAAAGGCGATCCAAAAGCAGTGAAGATTGAAGAGAGTGAAATCAATTACCTGCTGAAAGTGTATAACACGCACTTTAAAAAGCAGCTAAGCCGTGACGATATCGTCTGGACCTACTCCGGCGTGCGCCCGCTGTGTGATGATGAATCCGACTCACCGCAGGCAATCACCCGTGATTACACCCTTGATATCCATGATGAAAACGGCAAAGCACCGCTGCTGTCGGTATTTGGCGGCAAGCTGACCACCTACCGCAAACTGGCGGAACATGCGCTGGAAAAACTAACGCCGTATTATCAGGGTATTGGCCCGGCGTGGACGAAAGAGAGCGTGCTGCCGGGTGGTGCCATTGAAGGCGACCGCGACGATTATGCCGCGCGTCTGCGCCGCCGTTACCCATTCCTGACCGAATCGCTGGCACGTCATTATGCGCGCACTTACGGCAGCAACAGCGAGCTGCTGCTCGGCAATGCGGGGGCGATAAGCGACCTCGGGGAGGATTTCGGTCATGAGTTCTACGAAGCGGAACTGAAATATCTGGTCGACCACGAATGGGTCCGTCGCGCCGACGATGCCCTGTGGCGTCGCACAAAACAAGGCATGTGGCTGAATGCGGAACAACAGTCTCGTGTGAGTCAGTGGCTGGTGGAGTATACGCAGCAGAAGTTGTCGCTGGCGTCGTAAATTAACGTAAGGTGGTCAGGTCAGATTTCAATCTGACCTGAGACTGATGACAAACATAAAATTGCCTGATGCGCTACGCTTATCAGGCCTACGTGGTTTATGCAATATATTGAATTTGCATGGTCTTGTAGGCCAATAAGACGTTCATGTCGCATCCGGCATGCACAAAGCGCACTTCGTCAACAATCTGAGGTCAAATTTCAATCTAACCTACTTTTTGATTCAGGGAATTACCGCAAAGCCCACGCCATCATACCCAACGTAACAAAACTCAGACACATTACCCACTCGCCCCACTTCTTCCTCTGGCTTCTATTTTTGCTACGCCACTGGCAATAATATCCCAACGCAAAACCAAGCTGTGCACTTATCGGGCCGACAAAGCCAGTCCACGGTTGGGACCAAAATGGCGAAAAATTCAGTGGGAGCCAGACGACTGTCAGAAAGAAACTGCGCATATTTTCCAGCAAAGCAATTTGCGCTGGCGCGACATAAAAAATGATATTCCACAGGAGCAACCAGAAATAAACTGGTGCAAATACCAGCCAACAATGTTGTCTGCTCTTCAGTTCAGGTGACGTTCTACGCGCAAATTGCCAACCAACACCCACCATTGCACAGAAGAAAACGCATATTCAGCCAACAACCCAAGTTGTAATTGCAGAAGTGAAATACGCCTGATCATGAGCGGGATTGAGAACAGTATTTCCATCAGAAAACTCAGCGTGATACCAAAAGCAGCCAGCGCAACCACCGTCGGCCACACCAACAACGGCACAATAACAAAGCCGAGAATTAGCGGTGGAATATAAAGTCTGATTTTATTCATCTTTATTGCCCTGGTGATTCGGATGATGCGTCATACATCGCGCATAAACACTCATCAATCATCCAGTCATCTTCCCAGACCTGATATCGTGTGCCCTGTTCAGGCTGCCTAAGCGGGTTCTCAATCGCTTGCCGCGAGCGTTCTTTCAGGATGGATTGATTGTTGTCAGCCCAGGTATTGATTTGGGCGGTAATAGCTTTATCGTCATCATCCTGCTCAAAGCTACTATTCTGGATATTCTCTTCCCTGTTATGCCACAGTAAACATGCCACTGACACTGTGGGCTGGTAACCGGGTACAGAGATAACGGCATCAAGCAATGGCGCAAGGGCGATATCGGCACGGAAAAACATTTCCAGCATGTACTGTAATTCGACAGCTTCATCGCCAGATACCCAATCAGCCATATACTGGCAGGCAAATTGCTGCAATATCGCCAGTTCATCCGCACGCCAGTTTGCTTTATTAGCCAGGTTGATACGCCGCAGAGAAAAGACTTCGTGAATATTGTCAAAATACCCCTGCGCAACAAATTCCAGTAGACGCGGCAGAAAATAACGGACTTCATCGCTGTTTTGCGGATCAGGACCAGGACTACTATTCCAGGCATTGATTAAAGAATAAGGGATCGCTCGTAACGATGTATTCCGTAATGCCTTTTGTTCCTGCTGACTCAGGCAATATTCACAACAAACCACAAATTGCTTCGGCACCGGATAACGGTGAAAGGTGTGATATATCTGCTCAATTAATGCCTGCATGGCGGGGCTGGGTTGCATAATTACCCCCTCGCCCGCTGGTCGCGTGTAAACGGTTGATAAACAAAACGAGCATTCGCCGCGTTCAGGCGAATAATGGTAGTATCCATATTATTTCCCTGCTCTAAGGTTGCGTTTTATACAGCGGCACATAGCCCACATCCTCTACCAATTGCTGCCCCTCGGGCTTAAAAACCAGTCAACGAATTTCTGCGTTTCCGGCGTGGGGTTTTCACGCGTCACCATATAGGCATCCACAACATAGGGATAAGATCCGTTACGAATATTTTCCTCTGTAGGCGCAACGCCGTTTATAGCCAACAGTTTGATCTGTTTGCGCATTTTAAGCATATTGTCATTCATACGTGTGACGTAATAGTGGAAGGTGTATCCAATGGAAGATGGTGTATTTTGGTAGTCGGCGACTTCGGTAATTAAACCGCCCATAAGATCAATAACAGTGGATTTTTTGGCTGGCAGCATTGGAGTATCTTGCATAACCAGTCCCTTCATAACCGTTTGGCTTCCTGAATCTTCTGGCCGCTGCCAGACTTTTATACTTTCGTCACTGCCGCCCACTTTATTCCAGCGACTCACTTTACCGCTAAAAATGTCTTTGACCTGCCGTTCGCTAAGTGAATTAACCGGGTTTTTGATATCAACGATAAAGACAAAGGCTTCGCGGGCAAACGCGGTATATTTCAGCTTAACGCCCGCTTCTCCTGCACGTTTTTTCTGCCCTTCAGAGGGTTGCGCGACAAAAATAACAGTCGCAGTACCTTTAATCAGACTATCGTAGGCTTCCGCTGTTCGGGTTTGCTGTAAACCATACGCCTGCCAGGCCAGCGAGGTTTGATCCGCATCTTTCGGCTCCGGTACTAATTCATAATATGCAGAAGCATACAGCGGGTATAAAGCTGTTGCACCGTACACTCTCGGCCATCTTGTCCAATCTTCGCTGTAACGGAATTCAGGTTGTCCCCGCAGAGACGTCAGGCCATGGCTCTCTTCTTCCCTGACGCTGTTATAGTACCCTTCCCGGTCGGCGCATCCCGCCAGTAATACTGCACCTAACAGTAAAACGCCTGTGAATTTATTCATCGCGTTGATTCCTTTCCCTCGAGGGTTATTTCATTGTTGGATACATCGGCACATATCCCACATCTTCCACCAGGCTCTGCCCTTGCGGAGTTAAAAACCATTCCACCAATTTTTGTGTCTCTGACGTCGTATTTTCCCGCGTTACCATAAAGGCATCGACGATATACGGATATTTGCCGTTACGGATGTTTCCGCAGTCGGTGTAATACCGTTAATCGATAACAATTTGATATTTTTGTCAGCATTCATTTGCGTCGCGTAATAGCGGAAGGTGTAGCCTATTGCGTTGTTTGTATTACGGTATTCGGCAACAACTTTAATCATTCCTCCCATCATACTAGCCACCTCAGTTTCCTGTGGTGAGATCATGCGGACATTTTTCATAACCTGTGATTGCATCACCGTCTGACTGCCAGAGTCTTCCGGGCGTTGCCAGGTCTGGATCTCCTGATCATTACCGCCAACCGTGCGCCAGTTGGTAATTGAGCCACTGAAGATGTCACGCACTTGTTGTTCAGTCAGGGAATTAACCGGGTTATCCGCATTGACGATGAAAACAAACGCTTCACGGGCGAAAGGTGTGTAGTTCAAAGTGACGCCCGATTCCCCTGCGCGTTTTTTCTGCCCACCGGAAGGTTGAGCCACAAAGATAATATCGGCATCACCTTTAACAATCTTATTATATGCTTCGGGGGTACGAGAGTTATCCAGATATTCCCAGACGTGAAAATCCTCTGGTATTACGCTTAACGCATAAAAGGCAGAAGCATAAATTGGGTACGCTGCCGTGGCGCCATCGAGTCGCGGCCAGTTTTGAGTGAACTGAATTTGCGGTTTACCACGCAGTGGCGTCAGTTGATTATTGAGTTTATCGGGTTGCCAGGCCCAGGTATCAATATTTTCGCGTACACCAACGCCTGGATTAAGTTCTTTATATAAATGAGCCTGATAACCAGCGATAAAACCAAGCATGAGAAGGATAAACAGGAGGGAATTACGGCAACGTAGCCCGGATGTGCCGGTTAAAGAATGTCTGGTTGGCCAGCTGTATCCTAGCGAAAAACTGATATGCGCCCCAACGGGAATAATGACTACCCACCAGTACTCACCACCGACTAATGAGACTAACAAAACGCCCAGCCAGGGGAGCATAAGGTCTGCCAACCAACCTGATCCCATCTGGCGAAATTGATAATCTGCCAGATGCAGCGTGATTATCCAGCCAATCAGGGTTAATAAAGCGGGAACTAAAAAAAGACATTGCCGCCAGGCGGCTATTTCTCTTTTTTCTGGTGCACTATCGCCCGCCCATACTCGCCCCGAGAAAAATAGCATTATCGCACCCAGCGCCAACATAAAAATGTTAAGCAGAAGGTAAATTGTTGGCGTGAAGAGTAAATTGCAAACTTCAAGAATGGCGGCAAGCCCGGCACCCAGCATGGCAACAACCGCTGCCAAAAATTGCGTCAGTATGGGGATGCCGAAAAAAGTCATTACCAGCGAGGTCAAAATCCATTTTCTGTTTTGCATATTATTCATCCTTGCTGTTACTGTGCTTTATTTTGCACCGATGGCTAAAAGCGGGCTAATCCGTTTCTGCACTGACTCATACATCACTGGTATTCCACCCGCAAAACAGCCAGGGCATTATAACGACCCGCAGCGGGTAGTCGCCCTGTGGTACTAACGGGTAGAGACAGAAAAGTCACGTCTGCTGTCTGAGCTGACTCAGCTCGGTTTTCAATTAACTTAAATGGCACACCAACATGCGCAGCAAGGGCGTTCAAGTCTACGGATTCCTGTTGGCTATCCATAATCATAATGCCAACGTCTGGGTTATCCTCCGCCTGAATAATGCTTTGCCGGCCATTAACATCTCTCGTTGATGAGATATTGCCATCAAAAACCAGCGTCATTACGGCATCAATATCCTTATTCGTACAATTTATAGGAATAGTGGTTGCAACTGGAGAAACACCTGTTGGCTTTGCTCCAGCGCCAGCACGACTTAACTCACTGGCCCAAACATCCGGCATATTAACCGTGAAGCTGGTGCCCTCATTAATTGTGCAGCCTTGTGGAACCTCAATATTTAAGTTGCCAATATAAGCATTAAATACGGGAATTGGTCCGTGCTCTGTTGGGAATTGGCTGACATACAAAGAAACCAGCAATACGTTATTTATCGATATATCGGATATTATTTTTTTATCAAGTCTAATTTTTATATAACCTTCTGTTCCAGAGGACCAATTATCTGGTTTACTTCTGTCCGCTGGATAATTGGTGCTATAGTTCTCAAAAGGTACCGTCTTATCTGTCATTGTGCCGTTTTTATTATAAAGTTTAATATGTGTCGAAACAGATATCTCATGTGTCAAAGGGATAAATATATCGCTCCCCTGATGATCACCAGATGCGCCTGACGGATCTATGCCAGATGTAGCTGTAAAATAAATTTCATAATCATCCAATGAATTACAATAAGCCTTGTAACGCCCTATTTTCCAGTTCTGTGCTGGCAATACTGTCCCAGGCGAATTATTATTAACATCTGAGACAGTCACCGTACCAAAATTATAAGAAAATGTCGCAGGGGTAGTATTATTACCTGGTGAACCAGGATAACAAAAAGCACGATCCCGTCCCATATCTTCAGCATATACGATGTTATAGCAGCTACTGACTAAAAGAACAAACAATATACAAATTGCTTTTATATTTCCCCGAAAATAAGTAAGCATCATGCTTCTCCGGTTATCCATGTATCGCTACTGCACCCATAGCATTATTTTGTAAAACATTTAATTTTACGCTCCAAACAGGTAAAGCATTATTGTAAAGATCCAACGTTTGCCAGTTAATCTCACAATATCCTTGCCGCTGACACCAATTCTGTTGACGATGGCTAAATGGTGCGACCATGCCACCATTTATGCTTTTACCATCAATAGATAAATTATAGAGTGTCACATACCAGGGCGTAGGGTTAAAAATGGTGACAGCTTCATTGTGTCGCGACCAGCGTAACTGTTGATAAGCATCAAGTGGGTTACCTGATAACGTCTCCGGGCGATAAAATATTTTCATCCTGTTGCGTACAGCTACCTGGAGTTGATTTTCGTTCTTAAGTTGTGAGTTTTGTTCCTGAGCAGGTAACGCTGCAACATTCAGTATAAATAAACTCTCACGATCCACAGGTAACTGACCACCCACGCGATTAATTCTTATTTTGGTATTTTTATCTTGTTTAAGTACCAATAATGGTGGCGTGGCAATAAACGCCTTATTTGGTAGTAAAGGTTGGGATTCCATAGTCCCTTTTAACTGACGTCCATCATCAGGTGTCACGGAAATTTTAACCAGCATATCTTTACTGGCAGTATTTTTAAGCTCGACCGAAATTGATGACTGCTTTTCTGGGTAAACAAAACGGGTACCGCCAACAACAACTCCTGCCTGCGCATTTGTGCAACATATTAAAAAGCATATCAGCACATTAATCATAAGTGACGATAAAGGAAACTGATGCATTCGCCTCTCCTGGTTGTACATCATTTTTTATAGCTTTATAAGCAGCAAAGAAATGCAATGTATTATCTACCAATGGTGTAAGGGCATAACTTGTACTCTTTATACCATTACTAATACTTTGTTTGTTGTTGTCAAAAATAGCCAGTGCTAACCCCTCGACTGAGCCCTCTTCCAGTTTATATAGGGCCGTGTCTTCACTAACTGATGTTCCATCAAACGTGACATTGGCATGACCGACATCACTGCCACAACGGGTTAACTTTACAGAGAAGCCAACTTTTTCAGTAACACTCCCTGAATTTCTCACCCTATAACTGGGAACATCAGGCATGTTAACTGTGAAATTTTTAGACTCATCGGCAACAATACAAGTCTTTGCCGTTATTATTCCTTCTATCCGTACAACACCTGTATGTGTTGTATCATCAGCAATGGATGGCATTGATATCACAGAGAATAACAGAGCAATTAAATTCCAGGAGCGCGTCATATTATCCTCACTGATAATCTATATCAAAGTACAACAGCGCATTCGCCTGCCCCGCATGTACGTTTTGCTGAGTTGACTTATAGCGGAGTTTAAAGGCTAAACTGGCATCGCCATTATTATCTAAAATTAATTCTTTGAACCCTGACTCACTATTAATCGCTATAATTTTATCATTGCTATCTAAAATTTCGACGCCCACTCCAGTTGCACTATCTGCACTGGAAGTAAGGCGTAATAAGTGGTATTAATAGCATCAGTATCTCCAGTAAACCTCACATTAGCACTTACTCCTGAACTATAAACAGTACTGGTTGTTGTAGGACATCCTTCCAGATTGATCGTAAATGTATGGCTGTCAGAAACATCCCCTACATTCATAAAATCATTGACGTCATAAGTTCCCATGTTTACTGGCTGGTCTTTACTTCCAGCTGTAATATCACACGTTTTTGCCAGTAATTGACCTGTAAATGTGACTATTACGGTATCGTTAGCCAGTGCGTTACATGAAATCACCATCATGAACAATGATGTAAAAATTAATAGAATAAATTTCTGTAATATATTCATTAGCGGCACTCCAGATTTGCATAGCTAATGGCATTATCCAGCTCGCTTTCTGGTAATTGATAGCTTGCCTGACATTGCTGATAAGAACTTTCTCCCCACTGTATATTTATTATGCCTTGTAAAGGCAAACCGGAGAGATAAACCTGCCCACTGTCACCCACTATTCCTGTAATCTGAGTGGTCCCCTCAGTGGGTACACTGGCCGTCGCACCAAATGGAACTGGTTTATTACGATAGTGAACATTAAATAAACCACGAATACCGACATGTGCATTAAACTCAGCGCGAACTAAAGCACCTTTACTGGGTATCACTTCCATAGTAGTGGCATCTAATTCTGTATGCATGCTCATAGACATAGGGTCTAAAGAGATATTATTACGCCGATATTCCGTGGCATAAGGCACGACAGCATAGCCACGCCAGTCTGTTTTAACCCCCGTTCCGCGCTCCACATTTACATTGTTTGCTCCTGGTGCTTTTATCAGTATATTTGTTTCACCTAACGGCTGACTTAGCGTTAAACCATTTTCGTGAACAACCATGGCACCACTTAAACCATAGTTAAATTGCTGGTTACCATTATTATCGTAGCTGTATCCGGAATTTAGTGAACCATAAGTACCGCGGTAATTTAACCCTACCGAGCCATTTTCGCCATTATTCTGGTTGGCAAAATTTTGTTGAATATTATAGTTGAGATTATGTTGTTCCAGCAGTGAACCAGATACTCCAGCATACTGATTCACATGACCGCTATTATCTTGACTGTAACCATAGGTCGCAGTCATAGAATTTGTCGCAGTGCGCCCATCGACTGCTGGTGATAACCAATTGCTGATCGGCAATGATATGTTGACGAATAAGATTCTGTCCGCATCTGAACCTGGTGATTTGCTGTAATTATAAGCAATATTTAAATAAACCCCATGCACACTCGTATTATAGCCAACCTGGTATAAGGTATCTTTATTATTCGTATTCCAGTAAGTTTGTTGACTCGCTGCCAAATACATAGAGCCATATTCACCCAATGGTTGTGATATATTCGCCTGAAATTTTCCTCTTTTGTTATAACGTAAATTATAAAAATCATTCCAGTTATAAACATAGTCTTTTTCATTAAGGGTATCTGGATCGATAACCGTACCCGACATTTGTTTGTATGTCGTATCACTCAACGAATAAAATCCCTCCGTCGAGTAACGATAACCAATAATCTGAAAAGCCGTACCTGTTTGCACTAACGATTTTGAGTATAGAAAACGGTACGATTGCCCTTGATGTTTACTGCCATCAGCAAGCGTGCTATTGGCTTGTGTCAAATCAAATGAGGTCGCTCCAAACATACCAAGGTTGAACCCAAGCCCGAGTGCTATTGCCCGATAATTATTAGAGTATTGTATTCCTCCATAGGCAGTAATATCCCAGGGTAACCCCCAAATCAAATCTCCTTGAAAGATATTCGGATTGTTTTGATTATAGCTATTACTACGATATTTACCGGCAGTTGCGGAATATTTAATATGTCCTTCGCGTTGAAGGATGGGTACAGCGGCGTAAGGAATGGTATAGATAGTTTCGGAATTATCAGACTCTTTGATCGTAACTTCTAAATCCCCTGCGGAAGACGTAGGGTTCAGATCGTTGATTTCAAAAGGCCCAGGGGGAGTATATGTCTGATAAATAACATAGCCATTTTGTTTAATCGTGACCTGGGCATTACTTTTAGCAATGCCGCGCACAGTCGGGGCAAAGCCACTTTGGCTATCCGGCAGCATGTTTTCATCGGACTCAAGTTTGACACCCCGAATACTCACGCTGTCGAAAACATCTGATGAAGACCAGGTATCACCCAGTGTTAATTCACTTTTGAACGGAATAATGACCCGTTGTAACGTACTACTCACATGTGCAATTTTACCCGGTGAATTACCTGAACGACTCCATGTAGAATAATCACGAAAACGCCACGCTCCTAAGTTTAAACCTGAACGAAGATTTAAATAATAACTATCAGACGCATAGTCTCCACGATCGCTGTTGCCAGAAAAATCATAATTAATAAGAATGGCTGGGATACCATTATCCCATTCCTCAGGTGGAATATAACCACGTGCTTCATGCTTTAATATTGCCTGCGGAAAGGTCAGTTTGAGTCGTTGCGCATCCAGTTCAGGAGTATATTGAACTTCTGCAAACCATATACGTAAATCGAGACAATTATTCCCCTCTGCTTGCGCCTGCTCCGGCAATGCACTTTTGTTAATTCCTAAAGTAACTAACTCATCGAGCGAAAAACAGGGGATCAACTGATTCTGATCATCAGCTTTGAAAGTAACCTTACGTGATGTCAAAGGCGAATCATTGACCCATATTTCAACCTCATAGCTACCAGGAAGATACGTCATCCCTTTCTCAAAACGAGATAAATCAGCAACAGCTTCAGTATCACCCGACAGGAATGCAGGGTTAAAGCGCATACCCGCCACTGAACACGTAGGCAAAAGTGTCAGTAGAAGCAGCATACACCGCCTCATCTGCTTGTGCCTTGCCATCCTGTGTTCGAGTTTTATGAGCTTTAGGTTCATATCCCTGACCTGAGTTGCTTTAACGTTTTAATCTTCCAGGTTTATTGCATCGTTCCCTTTTGCCTGGCCGTTGTGGCACCGTAATCATTGATAGTTTGATAAGTAATTTCACCGGCTAACGTCACTGGTGAAGACACTGTTACGTCACTTTTCGGTGGAACAAACGCATTGGGTAATTTTGCCCCTTGCACCCTGATTCCAGTCACCGTCAGATAATAGGGAGAAGGGTTAATGACTCTCAGCTGTTTACCTTCGTATTTAAATCGCAGCATATCCCGTGCTTTACCAGCTTGAACGGGTAAATTATTCGGACGGTAAAATAATTTAATTCTGTTTTGTAACGCCAGTTGTAACGTGTTTTTCTGGGTATTCTTCTCATCCGTTGGCGGAATCGCTTTCACATTCATCCAGAATAATGTTTCGCGATCAGTCGGTAACTGTGATTTACCAATAAACATTATCCTCAATGAGGCTTCTTTTCGCGTTGGCAACATAAATAAAGGAGGCGTAACCACAAAATCCTGACTTTTTTTACTGCTTTGATTGTCATCAATCCATGACTGGATTAAATAGCTGGTGTTAGCCCCACCATTCTGTACACTTAACGTAATTTGCTGACTGTCAGATGGATAAACCAGACGCGTAGAACCAAGACCGAAACCACCCGCTGCCATAGCATTGACAGATATGGCGGACAGCAAAAATAGAACCGCTGCTCTTATGGCATATTGAGTCTTTAGCAAAGAATTTATATTTCTATTGGCTAAAAATTTATTTTTTGAAATCCATCTCATACTGCATCCTTGTAGATGAAATTTAATTACAATTACTGATGCGTGTATATTCATTATAAATAAACACGTAATATTAATTTCAGGCTACAAGTAACTGTAACCTGAAATTATTTTGCTGTAATTATTCGTACAGCACGACGAAACTTGCCGTAGCTTTCACCAGACCTGGTGCAACGGAACTACCGTTCTGCGCATAGCCTGCGGTAAATGCGGCAGTAAAATCATGAGTGGCTGCATCGCCAGGAATCACGTAGGCTGCCGAAGAACTACTCCCCTGAGGAGTTTGTGTATTCAGTTTAATCAGGCCATTAGTTGTCGTATTTTTAGAATAAATACGAATCCCTACACCTGTTGCACCTGCTTCGCCAGTACTATCAGCATCAGCGGCCCCTTCAACTTCATTGGCAAGCGTCTGGTTGGCACTGTCTGCTACGCCAGTAAAACGAAATTCAATGTTTTGACTGTCCGTATTGCTACAGTCGGTCAGTTTAATGTTGAAGTCAGTCTGGTTACTGGCGCCCGTCGCTTCGGTATCAATGCCCGTGAAAGCGTTAGAAGGTACGACTGGCAGTACCACTTCAATCTGTTTTGATTCTGTAGCGACCTTACACGTCGCTTTAACCACTCGACCAGTAAAGCGAATGTTTCCGCCCATCGCATCAGTGTTGTCATCCATATCGGTGAGTTTTGGATAATCAACGGTGCTCCAGTTTTTATCCGCACCACCAAATTGTGATGCATCGTCTGGCGCAGCGGTTACCGCAGTTGACATCAGCATACCTGATGCGAGTAAAACCACGGATAAATTAGATAGATTGAATTTCATTTATACCTTTCCTTTTGTTAAAAAATCCAAGCAATATTGGCGATTATTTTTACATTCAGCTTTAACAAAGCACATTATTTAAATGAATAAAGCTGGTGTGGTTAACCCCAGAAAATTAAGAGATATAATGGCTGGAAAATATTATATAAGCAGCCTGGTAATGTAACTAAAAGAATCCATGCTCGCAATGATTGACTTTATATAAAAATACAGTCATTTGAAAACAAAGAGATTTATTTTAGGCAGTATAACTGAGGAGCGCGGCAATATATAAATATAATAAATAATTTATTAGTCACTTATAATGCTTATTATATGATACATACTCAGATGAGGATTTTTATTAAGAATTAATAAATATTAATTATATATCGATACTGTATGTAAATTGTCATAACATATCGTTTATCTGATATAAAAATGCCGTGTGCCCATTAACGATAGCTTTAAGGGAACACACGGCAGTTATCACTTTACGAACTTACAATCTCACTGGATCAATATGCCAGATATGATCGGCGTACTCTTTGATCGTACGGTCTGAAGAGAAGTAGCCCATATTGGCGATGTTCAGCATCGCTTTGGCAGTCCACTCTTCCTGACGCTCGTAGAGTTCGTCGACTTTATCCTGACAATCGACATAGCTGCGATAATCCGCCAGTACCTGATAGTGGTCGCCAAAGTTGATCAGCGAATCAACCAGATCGCGGTAACGGCCTGGGTCTTCAGGGCTGAATACACCGCTGCCGATTTGCGTCAGCACCTGATGCAGCTCTTCATCTTTCTCGTAGTATTCACGCGGTTTGTAACCCTGACGACGCAGTTCTTCCACTTCTTCCGCTGTGTTACCAAAGATAAAGATATTGTCATCACCGACATGATCCAGCATTTCGACGTTCGCACCGTCCAGCGTACCGATAGTCAGCGCGCCGTTAAGGGCAAACTTCATGTTACTGGTGCCGGAGGCTTCCGTCCCCGCCAGCGAAATCTGTTCAGACAGATCGGCCGCCGGAATGATCAACTGCGCAAGACTAACGCTGTAGTTCGGGATAAACACCACTTTCAACTTGTCGCCAATCTGCGGATCGTTGTTGATCACTTTAGCTACATCGTTGATCAAATGGATAATGTGCTTCGCCATGTAATAAGCCGAAGCAGCCTTGCCGCCAAAAATATTCACGCGCGGCACCCAATTAGCATCCGGATCGGCCTTGATACGGTTATAACGAGTGATAACGTGCAACACATTCATCAATTGACGTTTGTATTCGTGAATACGTTTGATCTGCACATCAAACAGCGCCTTCGGATTCACCACCACATTCAACTGCTGGGCGATGTACTCGGCCAGACGTTTTTTGTTATCCAGCTTCGCCTGATGCACCGCATGGTTGACCATCGGGAAATCACAATGCTGTTGCAGCTCGCTCAGCAGGCTAAGGTCGGTGCGCCAGTTACGGCCCAGGTGTTCGTCCAGCACAGCTGAAAGCGATGGGTTCGCTACCGCCAGCCAGCGACGCGGCGTCACACCGTTGGTAACGTTGGTGAAACGACCCGGGAAGATTTTCGCAAAATCAGCAAACAGCGACTGCACCATCAAGTTAGAGTGCAACTCTGAAACACCGTTAACTTTATGACTCACGACAACCGCCAGCCAGGCCATCCGCACACGACGCCCGTTGGATTCATCAATGATTGACGCCCGTCCCAGCAGGTCAGTGTCGTTCGGATACTGCTCTTGCAAGGTTTTCAGGAAATAGTCATTGATTTCAAAGATTATCTGCAAGTGACGCGGCAGAATTTTACCCAGCATATCGACCGGCCAGGTTTCCAGCGCCTCGCTCATCAGCGTGTGGTTGGTGTAAGAGAAGACCTCGCAGCACACTTCAAAAGCGTCATCCCAGCTGAATTTATGCTCATCAATCAGCAGACGCATCAGCTCAGGAATCGACAGCACCGGATGAGTGTCATTGAGATGAATCGCGATTTTATCTGCCAGATTATCGTAGGTTTTATGCAGCTGATAATGGCGGCTTAAAATGTCCTGAATGGTCGAGGAAACCAGGAAGTATTCCTGACGCAGACGCAGTTCACGCCCGGAATAAGTGGAGTCGTCCGGGTACAGTACGCGGGATACGTTCTCGGAGTGGTTTTTGTCTTCCACCGCCGCGAAGTAGTCCCCCTGGTTGAATTTACCCAGGTTAATTTCGCTACTGGCTTGTGCGCTCCACAAACGCAGGGTATTAGTTGCGTCAGTGTCATAGCCGGGGATTATCTGGTCATAAGCAACGGCCAGAATTTCTTCAGTTTCAATCCAGCGAGTTTTCTTGCCTTCTTGCTGAATACGTCCACCAAAACGCACTTTGTAGCGCGTATTGTGTCGTTTAAATTCCCACGGGTTGCCGTATTCCAGCCAGTAGTCCGGTGACTCTTTCTGACTGCCGTTAACGATGTTCTGCTTGAACATGCCGTAGTCGTAACGAATACCGTAGCCGCGACCTGGCAACCCTAAAGTCGCCAGTGAATCCAGGAAGCAAGCTGCCAGACGTCCCAGACCACCATTCCCGAGGCCCGGGTCATTTTCTTCATCAATCAACTCTTCGAGATTTAACCCCATCGACTCCAGCGCCCCCTGAACATCGTCATAAATACCTAACGACAACATGGCGTTGGAGAGAGTACGGCCAATCAAAAACTCCATCGACAGGTAGTAAACCTGGCGAGTTTCTTGCGACAGTTGGGCACGGTTCGAGCGCAACCAACGCTCCACGAGACGATCGCGCACAGCAAATAACGTTGCGTTCAGCCACTCATGTTTATTGGCAACGACAGGATCCTTTCCAATCGTAAACATCAGCTTATAAGCGATAGAGTGCTTAAGCGCTTCTACGCTAAGGGTGGGCGATGAATATGTAAACGGAGCATTCATATAGGCGTTTCCTGAAAACTATTTCAAGCGATAGTAAAGCTCACGGTACGACTTCGCCGCGACCTGCCAGCTAAAATCCATTGCCATAGCCTGACGTTGCACAAACCGCCAAAGTGAAGGACGGGACCAAAGTACAAAAGCACGTCGAATAGCCCGTAACAGCGACCAGGCATTACTATCTTCAAAGACAAACCCACTGGCGACGCCATCTGCGAGGTTCTCTAGAGAACTGTCAGAGACTGTATCAGCAAGCCCACCGGTACGCCGCACCAAAGGCAGCGTGCCGTACTTCAATCCATAAAGTTGTGTTAAACCGCACGGTTCAAAACGACTGGGCACCAGAATGACGTCCGCGCCGCCCATAATGCGATGCGAAAATGCTTCGTGATAACCAATCTGTACACCAACCTGACCGGGGTGTTCCGCTGCTGCAGCAAGGAAACCTTCCTGCAATACCGGATCGCCCGCGCCGAGCAGCGCCAGTTGTCCGCCCTGTTCCAGAAGGCCCGGTAAGGCTTCTAACACCAGATCCAGGCCTTTCTGGCTGGTCAGACGGCTCACCACTGCAAAAAGCGGCACTTTATCGTCAACCTTAAGCCCCATTGCGATTTGCAACTGGCGCTTATTCTCCGCTTTATCCTCCAATGAATCGCGGGTGTAACGCGAGGCTAAAAGTAAGTCCGTCTCTGGACTCCAGATTTTCTCATCCACGCCGTTCAGTACGCCGGAAAGTCGTCCTTCACGATGACGCTGCTGAAGTAAACCTTCCATACCGTAGGCAAACTGTGGTTCAGTAATCTCGCGAGCGTAGGTCGGACTAACCGCTGTAATATGGTCAGCGTAATACAGTCCGGCTTTCAGGAAAGAGATTTGCCCGTTGAACTCCAGCCCATGAACATTAAAGAATGACCATGGCAATTGGATGTCATTCATGTGATGTGCATAAAACATGCCTTGATAGGCCAGATTGTGCACAGTAAACACAGACTTCGCCGGACGCCCGCGTGCCGCCAGATACGCAGGCGCAAGGCCTGCATGCCAGTCGTGCGCGTGCACTACATCAGGGCGCCAGAATGGGTCCAGCCCACTGGCCATTTCTGCCCCGACCCACCCCAACAGCGCAAAACGCAACACGTTGTCGGTGTAGGCAAATAAGTTAGTATCGTGATACGGGCTTCCGGGACGATCGTAGAGATGCGGTGCATCAATCAGGTAAATGCCAACCCCGTTGTAATGCCCAAACAGCAGCGTGAAATGTCCGGCAAAGGTATCACGACGAGATACCACCTGCGCATCGGTCACGCCACGGCGAATATCGGGAAATGCAGGCAACAGTACGCGAGCGTCAACGCCGTCTGCGATTTGTGCTGCGGGTAATGCCCCAATAACATCAGCCAGACCGCCGGTTTTAAGCAGCGGGAACATCTCTGAACATACATGTAAAACCTGCATTATCGCTCCTGTTTATACCCTAACTTCCGTAGCATTTCGCGCGTAACCAGCACGATGCCTTCTTCTGAACGATAGAAACGACGTGCATCTTCCTCTGCATCCTCACCAATCACCATGCCTTCCGGAATGACACAAGCGCGGTCAATGACGCAGCGGCGCAGACGGCACGAGCGACCTACCCATACTTCCGGTAACAATACGGCGGAATCAATGTTGCAGAATGAATTAACACGAACGCGTGAGAACAGAACGGACTGCACCACCACTGAACCAGAGATTACACAACCGCCGGAAACCAGTGAGTTAAGGGTCATCCCATGGCTACCGGAGCGATCCTGAACAAATTTCGCTGGTGGCAATGATTCATTGTAGGTGCGAATTGGCCAGTTGCGATCGTACATATCCAGTTCCGGCACCACAGAGGCCAGATCAAGGTTCGCTTTCCAGTAAGCTTCCAGCGTACCCACATCGCGCCAGTACGGCTCGGCGTCTGGGTCAGACTGTACGCAAGAGAGAGGGAATGGATGCGCATAAGCCAGGCCTGCTTCGGTGATTTTTGGAATCAAATCTTTACCAAAGTCGTGGCTGGAGTTTTCATCACGATCGTCTTCTTCCAGCAATTCATATAGATAGTCGGCGTCAAAGACGTAGATACCCATACTCGCCAGAGATTTGCTCGGATCGTTTGGCATTGATGGCGGGTTAGCCGGTTTTTCAACAAATTCGATAATTTTATCGTTTTCATCGACTGCCATAACGCCAAATGCAGAGGCTTCTTCAATCGGTACTGGCATACAAGCAACAGTACAACGCGCACCTTTTTCGACGTGGTCGATAAGCATTCGCGAGTAGTCTTGCTTGTAGATGTGGTCACCAGCCAGGATCACCACATACTCCGCTTTATAGCGGCGGATGATATCGAGGTTTTGAGTGACCGCGTCTGCGGTACCGCGATACCAGTTTTCCCCTTTCATTCTCTGCTGCGCGGGCAGCAGGTCGACAAACTCGTTCATTTCTTCATTGAAGAACGACCAGCCGCGCTGAATATGCTGCACCAGGGTGTGAGACTGGTACTGGGTGATCACGCCCATTCGACGGATCCCAGAGTTGATGCAGTTGGACAGCGCAAAGTCGATAATGCGGAACTTACCGCCGAAGTGTACGGCAGGCTTTGCTCTCTTATTGGTTAAATCCTTCAGGCGAGTACCACGTCCTCCCGCCAGTATCAGGGCAACAGATTTCAATGGCAGCTGGCGCGCCAACATTAAGTGATCGTTCTTCTCTAAACTAACCATGACTAACTCCTTTTTTATCATCTCTGGAACACACACAATCCGTGTGCAGGTCCCGGCCAGACAGCCGTAATCACTGGGTTATCCTCTCCAGCGAATGGGGGAATGGCGTGCCACTCCCCAGCAGGTAAAACAATCTCTGTTACCTCAAGCGTGGCGTTTATTGCGATCAAAAAACGATCCGAAAGCAAAATTTGCAGCTGCTTTGGCCCGTTTTGCCACTCGTCCGAGCTTAAAGGTTGAGCATATCGATTCAGCCAACGGACATTGCCATCGCCTTCTTCCCACCAGCGATCCTCTACCAAAGCAGGAATGCGCTTGCGCAAATGGATTAACGCGGCGGTAAACCCCGTTAACCCACTGTTTGCCTGCGACCAGTCCAACCACGTTAGTTGGTTATCCTGGCAGTAGGCATTGTTATTGCCATGCTGGCTGTGACCATGTTCATCACCTGCCAGTAACATCGGCGTACCCTGGGAGAGCAACAACGTCGTTAACAGGGCGTGAATGCTGTCGCGCCGCCGTTCAATCAAATCAAGAGTACCGCCTAATCCTTCTTTACCATGATTGTTACTGTAATTGTTGTTGGTCCCGTCGCGATTTTCCTCTCCATTTGCTTCATTGTGTTTATGGTTGAAACAAACGCAGTCGCGAAGCGTAAAACCGTCATGCGCAGTGACGAGATTAATCGCAGCACTCGGCAGACGGCCATTACGTTTAAAAACATCGCTGGAGGCGGCAAAACGCCCGGCAAACTCACCCAGCGACAGGTTATAGTGCAGCCAGAAACGGCGTGCGGCGTCGCGGAAATGATCATTCCACTCGGCAAACAGCGGTGGGAAATTGCCCACCTGATAACCACCTGGCGCGATATCCCACGGTTCGGCAATTAACTTCACTTGCGAAAGCACAGGGCAATTCTGGATAGCCGTAAACAGCGGCGCATCCTGACGAAACTCCGGTGTTCGCCCCATGACTGCTGCGAGATCGAAGCGGAAACCATCAACGTGGCAGGTTTCCACCCAGTAGCGTAGACAGGCGCTGGCGTACTCCACTACCGCCGGATGGCTCAAATTGAGCGTATTACCACAACCAGTCCAGTTGTGATAATCGCCGTCTTCTCTTATCCAATAATAGCTACGGTTGTCGATCCCGCGCAGTGAGAATACCGGGCCGTCGAGGTCCAGTTCCGCACTGTGGTTGAGTACGATGTCGAGAATGACTTCAATACCCGCCTTGTGCAGGGCTTTCACTGCGTCGCGAAACTCGTCCAACGCCGTTTCGGGCGAGCTGGCATATGCCGGATGCAGCGCAAACAGCGCCACCGGATTGTAGCCCCAGTAGTTACTTAGCCCCATGCGTTGCAGGCGCGGTTCACTGGCAAACTGCGCCACTGGCAACAGTTCCAGTGCGGTAATGCCCAACCGTTTTAAATAGTTGATCATCACCGGATGGCCGAGCGCTTTATAGGTGCCGCGGATCTCAACCGGGATCTCCGGATGCAGATAGGTTAAGCCTTTGACATGGGCTTCATAAATGATGGTGCTGCCCCACGGCGTGCGCGGCGGGGCATCATCCTCCCAGTCATAGTGATCGACCACCACCACGCATTTCGGCGCAATGGCGGCGTTGTCACGATAATCAGGTTCATTATGGCCTGCATGCAGCAGCGGGTTATCTTTAAACTCACCCTCAATTTGCCGCGCGCAAGGATCAATCAACAACTTCGCCGGGTTAAAGCGATGCCCCACGGCAGGTTGCCAGGGGCCATGTACGCGATACCCATAGTGCAAACCCGGGCGCGCATCCGGCAAGTAACCGTGCCAGACATCGCCGCTGCGTCCTGGCAAGTCATACCGGTGTTCTATGCCCTGAGCATCAAACACACATAGCTCTACCCGCTCAGCATGAGCGGAAAAGAGCGTGAAGTTGACGCCCTGGCCATCATAGTGCGCACCAAGGGGAGCAGGTTTGCCAATGGCGAGTTGTGTCATTCTCCCTCCCGCACCAGCCAGATAGTGGCCAGCGGTGGTAGAGTAAGGCTCAATGAATGCTGACGACCGTGGCTGGCGATCTCATCGCTATGTACCGCGCCACCATTGCCAGCATTGCTGCCGTGGTAGTGCATGGAATCGGTGTTGAGAATCTCACGCCACTTACCTGGCTGATTAATGCCAAAGCGATAATCATGGCGCGGCACCGGCGTAAAGTTGCTGGCAACGATAATTTCGTTACCCTCTTTATCGCGACGCACAAAGATCAGCACCGAGCGTTCATGGTCATCCACCACCAGCCATTCAAAGCCGTAGGCGTCGAAATCCAGCTCGTGCAGAGCTTTGTGGTGACGATAAGTATGGTTCAGATCGCGTACCAGTCGCTGGACACCGTGATGCCAGTTGTCGCCACCTTCCAGCAGATGCCAGTCGAGGCTGGCATCGTGGTTCCACTCACGCCCTTGGGCAAATTCGTTACCCATGAACAACAGTTTCTTGCCCGGGAACGCCCACATCCAGGCATAGTAGGCTCGCAGATTGGCAAACTTCTGCCATGCATCGCCTGGCATCCTGTCGAGAATCGATTTTTTGCCGTGCACCACTTCGTCGTGCGACAGCGGCAGGACGAAGTTTTCAGTGTAGTTGTAGAGCATCCCGAAGGTGAGTTTATTGTGGTGGTATTGACGATAAACCGGGTCGAGCTTCATGTAATCCAGAGTGTCGTGCATCCAGCCAAGGTTCCACTTGTACCAGAAGCCCAGACCACCAATATCCTGCGGGCGGGAAACGTTCGGGAAGTCGGTAGACTCCTCCGCCATCGTTACTGCACCAGGAACTTGTTCACCGATAATACGGTTGGTATTGCGAAGGAATTCAATCGCTTCCAGATTCTCGCGTCCACCATACTCGTTCGGGATCCACTCACCTTCTTTACGGCTGTAATCACGATAAATCATCGAAGCAACCGCATCGACACGCAGCGCATCGATACCAAAACGCTCGATCCAGTACAGCGCGTTACCAACGAGGAAGTTACTGACTTCACGGCGGCCATAGTTGTAGATCAGGGTGTTCCAGTCCTGATGGTAGCCTTCGCGCGGATCGCTGTGTTCATACAGATTTGTGCCGTCAAATTCGGCAAGTGCAAAGTCATCTGTCGGGAAGTGACCCGGCACCCAGTCGAGAATCACGTTCAAACCTGCGGCGTGGGCGGCATCAATGAAATAGCGGAAATCATCGCGAGTGCCAAAACGGCGAGTTGGCGCATACAAACCTGTCGGCTGATAGCCCCAACTGCCATCGAATGGATGTTCGTTAATTGGCAGCAGTTCGAGGTGGGTAAAGCCCATCCATTTCGCGTAAGGCACCAACTGATCGGCAAGTTCGCGGTAGCTTAACCAGAAGTTGTTGTCGGCGTGACGACGCCATGACCCCAGGTGAACTTCATAGATAGAAATTGGCGCATCAAACTGATTCGCTTTTTTGCGCTCTTCGGTCTGTACGACCTTTTCAGGCAGTCCGCAAATAAGGGAAGCGGTTTCCGGGCGCATCTGCGCTTCGAAGGCATAAGGATCAGACTTCAAACGCAGATTGCCATTGGCATCAATCATTTCGTATTTATAGAGCTGACCGTTATGCGCGCCAGGGATAAACAGTTCCCAGATGCCGCTCTCTTTACGCAGGCGCATCGGGTGACGACGACCATCCCAGTAGTTGAATTGCCCAACAACCGAGACACGGCGGGCATTTGGCGCCCAGACAGAAAAACGCGTGCCGGTAACGCCATCCATAGTATCTGCGTGCGCACCTAAGGTTTCATACGGGCGCAGGTGGGTACCTTCAGATAACAGCCAGGCGTCCATTTCCTGGATTAAAGGGCCAAAACGGTAAGGATCATCAATCAGATTCTGCTGGCCATGCCAGACAACCGCCAACTGATAGCGGAAAAAATTTTTACGCCGAGGAACGACGCCGCTGAAGAATCCACGAGAGTCGAGACACTCCAGTTTAGCGACTTTGCGTCCAGTTTTTGGTTCAATTACCCACACATCGGTGGCGTCAGGTAAAAGGGCACGGACTTCCAGTCCCGCTGTGGTTTTATGCATTCCAAGTACGGAAAAAGGATCCGCAAAATGACCTGCAATTAGCGCGTTAATCACGTCTCTATCGATACGATCGGACATGCTTGTCTTCCTGTTTTATTGTGTCACCCCATCCAACTAATTTTTGACATCTGGTTGTGACATTTTTTTGACCTGAACGGCGCAGCACTATGTGCATCCTCTCTACGCCGTCCTCACTTCAGGTAAGGCATTGAATACGTATATATCCCGCCACCCTTAAAGAATAGCCAATGCTCTACTTAACTCCCGGTAAATCATGAAACATCTGCGCTTACTCCTGTACTACGCACTAAAAGGGGCAGCATTACGCCCCAAATTTAATGAATAAACATTACGCCAGTTGACGAAGCATCCGGCGTAGCGGCTCCGCGGCCCCCCACAGCAGCTGGTCGCCCACGGTAAAGGCTGACAGGAACTCAGGTCCCATATTCAGCTTACGCAGACGCCCTACCGGCGTGGTCAGCGTACCGGTGACGGCAGCTGGGGTTAGCTCACGCATAGTGATTTCGCGATCGTTTGGAACCACTTTTGCCCACGGGTTATGGGCCGCCAACAGTTCTTCCACGGTCGGAATAGACACATCTTTTTTCAGTTTGATGGTGAATGCCTGGCTGTGGCAGCGCAACGCCCCGACACGCACACACAAACCATCTACCGGAATAACGGAAGATGTGTTGAGAATCTTGTTGGTTTCTGCCTGCCCTTTCCATTCTTCGCGGCTCTGACCGTTATCAAGCTGTTTGTCGATCCACGGAATCAGGCTACCCGCCAGCGGCACGCCAAAGTTATCCACTGACAACTCGCCGCTGCGGGTTAAAGTCGTGACTTTGCGTTCAATATCGAGAATAGCAGAGGACGGTGTCGCGAGTTCATCCGCCACATGACCATACAGTTGGCCCATCTGGGTTAACAACTCACGCATATGTCGCGCACCACCGCCGGAAGCCGCCTGGTAGGTTGCAACGGAAACCCAATCTACAAGATCATTGGCGAATAAACCGCCCAACGACATCAACATCAGGCTTACGGTACAGTTACCGCCAACAAAAGTCCTGATGCCTTTATTTAATCCATCAGTAATGACGTCCTGATTGACTGGGTCAAGAATGATGATGGCGTCATCTTTCATGCGCAGAGACGATGCTGCGTCAATCCAGTAACCTTGCCATCCGCTCTCACGGAGCTTTGGATAGATTTCGTTGGTATAATCGCCGCCCTGACAGGTTACGATGATATCGAGAGCCTTCAGCGCCTCCAGATCAAAGGCATCCTGAAGTGTGCCAGAAGCACCGCCGAAGGAAGGCGCAGCGTGACCAGACTGTGAAGTCGAAAAGAAGACAGGGCGAATGGCGTCGAAGTCGCGCTCTTCAACCATGCGTTGCATGAGAACGGAGCCGACCATACCGCGCCAGCCGATAAAACCAACATTTTTCATAAGCGTTTTTTCCTGCAAAGATGTGTGCTGTATATATGTGCCGGTGTCCTCATGGCACATCTTTCACCATACAAAAAGCAGCCAAAGTCGCAAGTGAAATTAATCAATGATAGCGAAGCCATCAGTAATGCGACTTATCCTGCTTTCGTAGCACGCAGAAAGTCCACGGCAATTATCAGGGAACTTGAGTTATGAATGAAATCATTTCTGCAGCAGTTTTATTGATCTTGATTATGGATCCGCTCGGAAACCTACCTATTTTTATGTCCGTACTGAAACATACAGAACCGAAAAGACGTCGGGCAATCATGGTGCGAGAGTTGCTTATTGCTCTCATGGTGATGCTGGTGTTCCTGTTTGCGGGTGAGAAAATTCTGGCATTTCTTAGCCTGCGGGCGGAAACCGTCTCCATTTCTGGCGGCATCATTCTCTTTCTGATCGCCATTAAGATGATTTTCCCCAGTGCTTCAGGCAATAGCAGTGGGCTTCCGGCAGGTGAAGAGCCGTTTATTGTGCCGTTGGCAATCCCATTAGTAGCAGGGCCGACTATTCTCGCCACATTAATGTTGCTGTCTCACCAGTACCCGAATCAGATGGGACATCTGGTAATTGCTCTGCTGCTGGCCTGGGGCGGCACCTTTGTCATCCTGCTACAGTCTTCGCTATTTTTACGTCTGCTGGGCGAGAAAGGGGTGAACGCGCTGGAACGCCTGATGGGATTGATTCTGGTGATGATGGCAACCCAGATGTTCCTCGACGGCATTCGGATGTGGATGAAGGGGTAAGGTTCAAACAGGTGCTGCAAACAATCAGACGCGGCACCTGTTTTATTACCTGAACTGATAATGACCTTCGCCCAATCGGATAACCCTTCCCTCTTCTTCTGCGCGATTCAGCCATACACTAGCTTGTTCGATGGTTAAACCAGTACAAGACGCCAGCCTTTCAATACTTATCGATTCCTTTGCAAGGATCGCCAGTTCCGCTACAAAGAGTTGATAAAAATCGACAGGCGTATGCGCAGGCATTACTGCATAATTTGCGTCATCTTCATGCAGCGAAAACAGTTCTGGTTGAGCGTTACGGAATGCTCTGTCATACATCTGCCCAGGAACGTCTGGCAGTCTGATCGTCACATTTTCAGCCTGTTCAGCACTCCATGACGCCCCATTTTCTACTAATCGTGAATTGGCTGATTGCACATCCTGATTTGGTTTAACCAGGACAGGCAGCCACTGATGTTTTAATGCCTCCATCGCCCCAGTTATCGTTCCACCGGTCATTCCCGCACGTACAACCATTGCGCTTTCAGCAAGGCAATAAACATATTTATTCCGCGCCATCGCATTGCCGACAGTGAAACGTACCTCTGGGTAAAACGGCGAAATCAACACCAGGTTGCCTGCTATAAGCCCTTCACGCCATTTCACTAACGTGCTCGTTTTTAACAAGCTATCAGCTAATACGCCAACGGCAGTTCCCCCGGCCTCTAGTGCCGACGCCATTGCACACTCATCAATACCTCGCGCACCACCAGAGATAACGCAAATCCCCTGTTGGGCCAGTTTCGCTGCCAGTTGTTGGGTATAGCGCAAATCGGCAGTCGGAGCATCTCGCGAGCCAACAATCGCCATACCTTCCGCTTGCAGTAATGCTTTATTCCCGCAGCCAAATAAAACAGGAGGTGCATCCGTTCGCAATCGGTTTTTCAAGCGAACGGGATAATCGGCATCTCCTCGAGTTAAGATCCATAAACCGGCGCGTTGCCACTTATCTACCGCCAACGCCAGACTATGACCCCGCGCCAGCAAGCCAAGAATACGCTCCTGTGAAATACGCGGATCGCTCCAGCCTGTAAGTTTCTCTTGCGGTTGTGGCACCAGAAGATCGGCGGGACTGATACGTTGGTGCTTCAGCCATAATGCAAACTTCCCCCATTCACTATTGCTAAGAGGTTTATGCTCACTCGCCACCGCGCGAGAAAAATCGCTGGTTAGCAGGAGAGTCGCTTGTGCATTGGCTGAAAGATTCATCAATTTTTTACCGAGGTAGAAGCAAGGGCAAGAGGATAAACCGTCGGGCAACCTGCCTGGCGTAACAGTGCTGTCAGAACTGTCAGCGTCCATGCAGAATCCACGATATCGTCAACCAGCAACGCCGGACCTGGCATCAAAGGAGGGGTAATCACAAACGCCCCGTCGAGATTTTGACACTGGTGAAAACGGTTTTGCTGCATTTTCTGCGGTGGATTGTCCACGACTTTTCCAATGGCATCAATAAAAGGTAAGCCTAGTTTCGCCGCCAGTCGCCGGGCAAAATCAGGAACCAGGTCGAGGTGCCTTAATGAAGGAACGCAGCATACCCAGGTTGGTTCAGGATGCGGATTCCAGCGTTGGCGAACCATTTCCGCACATGCCTCCACCAGCTCATCACTGAAGCGCCCCATTTTTTTCTCCTGTGCTACCTGCTTTCCCCACCCGGAATCGCCCCAACGAGAAAGGACTCGCCCCGTAGATCCTTGTAAACCCGCAGGCAAGTTCCCTTTAAATCCGTATTGCGTAAAAGCCCCAGCTGCCACCTGTTTATTGAGATTTAATGGCAGGTCAGCGTGTTTAATAAATAAATTTGCCGCATGGAGTAAGCTGCTATCAATGTCGGGCGACAACAACGGATGCTGAAGACAACTGCTACATTTACCACAACGTTCGGCACTTGGCTCATCGAGTGCGCGGCGCAGAAATTGCATTTTGCACTCCTTGGTCGTGATATAGCTTTCAACGTCTTCCAGCTCACTTTTTCTCTGATTCATCAAATGGTTAATTCGTTCATGGTCAGGAGAAAAACTGACAATTGTTCTGCGCCATAATTTCTCGGTATACACCACAGGCGATGGATTTTCAGCTACCAGTAACTTCAGTGCTTTTTCTATTTGCCCATAACGAAGATTCGTCCGTTGTTCAATGCCTCGTAGGGTAAGACCGTCATTCTCGCTAAGTACGTTGAGTATTTCATGAATTTGCGCCTCCGCAGGAAAGGCGCTTTCACGGAAGAATTTATGAATAGCGCGGTCTTCACTGCCACAAAGCAGTATGCCAACAGCAGAATCGATACCGCGACCGGCACGCCCCACCTGTTGGTAGTAACCAACTATCGAACCTGGCATCTGGTAATGAATAACAAACCCCAAATCCGGTTTGTCAAAGCCCATTCCCAGCGCCGTCGTCGCGACCAGAACTTTAATTTTATTTGCCAGCAGTGCCTGCTCCAGATATTCCCTGGCAGTATTAGAATCTTCCGCGCCTTCACAAGTCACGCCACTGTAGTAAGCAAATGCACTGATACCATTTTTCCTTAACCACTCGGCGACAAGTTCGGCATCGCGAGTAGTCAGGGTATAAACAATTCCCGATTTGGAAAACTGAGGGATAACCGTTGCTAACCATGCCAGACGGGATGACTGTTCACCTAAGACTAAGGCATCAAGCGCCAAACTTTCGCGAGCCAGCGTTCCACGCTGAATCACAATGTCACCCAATTGCTGACGGATATCCTCAACGACACGGTTATTCGCTGTCGCGGTTGTACCCAGAACAGGGGTATTCGCAGGCAGTTGGCGCAAAATATCTAATATACGTCGGTAATCCGGGCGAAAATCGTGGCCCCAATCAGAGATGCAGTGCGCCTCGTCGACCACAAGCAAGCCAATACGATCGGCTATAGGATATAAAACCGTTTCGATAAAGTCCTGGTTTGCCAAACGTTCCGGGGAAACCAGCAAGCAATCGACCTCACCTTGCAGCAACTTATCGCTAATGCGCTGCCATTCTTCTCTGTTTGTAGAATTCAACGTTTCAGCCGTAATACCTAACCGTTCAGCGGCGGCAACCTGGTTACGCATCAGGGCAAGCAAAGGAGAGATGATAATTGTCGGGCCAACGCCGCGATCGCGGAAGATTTTACTGGCGATGAAGTACACGGCACTTTTCCCCCAGCCAGTGCGTTGGACAACCAGCAGTTTTCGCCGTTGGTTCACCACCGCGTCTATGGCTTCCCATTGCCCTTCCCTGAAAGTAGCGGTGGTATTTCCTAACATCCGCTTTAAAAGCAATTCAGCTCCGTGCTTTTCCATCTTTATCTCCTGCAATCTTTAGGCAGTGATTAGAACGGATTATTAGCAGGTAAATTTGCGAGAGAGATCAAAAAGATGAAGAGGGGAGAAAAGAGAAATGAATTACTGCGAGCAAGCTCGCAGTAATTTGTCGCAGTAATTAACTCAACAGCTGGAACGCAATCATCCCGACGATGGCACCGACAGTGCCGAGGATGGTTTCCATCATGGTCCAGGTTTTCAGCGTTTCGGCTTCGGTCGCACCGGTAAATTTACCGAACAACCAAAAACCAGCGTCGTTAACGTGGCTGACGACAATCGAACCACCAGCGATACAAATCGACAGTGCCGCCATTTGCGCACCGGAGTAGTTCAGTTGTTCAATGACCGGCATCACCAGCCCCACCGCCGTTAAACAGGCAACGGTGGCAGACCCCTGAATGATGCGCACTGCAGCTGCCAGCACGAAGCAGGTGATAGCAATCGGCAGGCCCATGCCGGTTAATGCTTCGCCCAGCGCCGGACCTACGCCAGAGTCAACCAGCACCTGTTTGAACACGCCGCCTGCACCAATCACCAGCAGAATAATTCCCGCTGGTTGTAGCGCGTGACCGCAAATCTCCATCACTTTGTCTTTTGGCATGCCCTGACGCATTGCCAGGCCATAAATCGCTACCAGACAAGCAACCAGAATCGCAGTAAACGGATGACCGATAAACTCAAACCATTCGTAATCAGTTGATCCTTCTGGTACAAAACGCGCAGCAATGGTTTTAAGACCTACCAGCACCAGCGGCAGCAGGATCAGCGACAGGCTGAATCCAAAAGACGGCATTTTGCCTTCGCCGAGATGCGGTTCGCTGATGTCGTCAGGAATATGCAGCTCCACGTAACGGCTGATGAAATTGCCCCACAGCGGCCCGGCAATAATCATCCCCGGAATTGCCGCACACAGGCCAATCAGGATCATCCAGCCAAAGTCGGCATTCATCTGCGATGCCAGCAGCATCGGCGCTGGTCCAGGCACCAGGAACGCAGCCGCTGCTGCCACGCCTGCGAATAATGGGATTACCAGTTTCACCAGGTTCGTGCCGGTGTGGCGCGCCATCGAGAAAGCAACGCTAATCAGCAGAACAATCGCCACTTCAAAGAACAGCGGTAGCGCGCAGACCAGCCCCGCAAGGCCGATGGCATAATGCGCGCGGCTGTGACCGAAGGATTTGAGCATTTTGACGGCAATCTGATCGACTGCGCCGGTTTCATGTAAGATCTTGCCAAACATGGCTCCCAGGGCGACAACCACCGCCAGGAAGCCGAGGGTGCCTCCCATCCCTTTTTCCATCGTCGCTGCGATTTTATCGAGCGGCATACCGGAAAAAAGGCCAGCCCCCATAGACACCACCATCAAAGCCAGGAAAGCGTGCATACGCGCCTTCATGACTAAAAACAGCAGCAGTAAAACAGACCCTACTGCTGTTAAAACAAGCGTTAATGTAGTCACTACTTATTTGCCTTTTTTAATAACCTCAATGGTGCTTGCCACAACACCTTCCAGCGGTTGATCGATATCCACCACCAGTACATCGGTTTCGTCCGCACCCGGCTCCTGCAGCGTTTCAAACTGCGTCACCAACATTTGGGTTTTAAAGAAATGGCCTTTGCGCGCTTTCAGGCGGCTTTCAATCACATCAAAATCGCCTTTCAGGTAGATGAAAGAGAGATTCGGATTACCTTCACGCAGCAGGTCGCGATAGTGTTTTTTCAGTGCAGAGCAGACGATCAGCGACACTTTATTGGTACGCTGCATGGCAAACGCGGCGTCGTTCAGCGCCTGCAACCACGGTTTGCGATCGTCGTCATTCAGCGGTTCACCAGACGCCATTTTTTCGATATTGCGGCGCGGATGGAGGAAATCGCCATCAAGAAACGCGGCATGAAGTTGATGCGCCACTTCACTGGCGACCGCAGATTTGCCGCTGCCCGATACGCCCATTAAGACGTAAATGTGGTGATCATGATTAGTCGTGCTCAAAGTGGTGCCCCCACAGTACAAGAATTAAGAATGTTACGGGTAACTGTTATCGGTAACATTCTCCAGCCGGACAAAAACAGAAGCAATATCCATCCGTGCCTTAAGTGTATAAGTGTGAGCTACTTCAAATTTGTAGGCTTAAATAGATCCACCCGGTGACAAGGTGAAACCTAAATCTAACATTTTCGGCGTCACCGCTTCGCCACGAATACGCGCCAGCAGGCGTTCAGCGCCAATGCTGCCCATCCGCTCACGCGGCGTCAGCACACTTGCCAGCCGTGGCTCCATCACCTGGCCGATGTCATGACCGTGGAAACCGGCAATCGCCATATCGTCAGGAACTTTCAACCCCAGACGCTGACATTCAAACGCCGCGCCGACCGCCAGGTCATCGTTGGTACAGAACACGCCATCCAACTGTGGATATTCCCGCCGCGCCTGACGAATCAGTTCAATACCGGAAGAGTAAGAAGAAGATTGTTCAACCATCACGCTATATGGCACCAGGCCTGCATCCAGCATCGCCTGCTCATATCCCTTCTGTTTGATGATAGTACGTTCGTCGAGACGTGCGCCGAGATAAGCAATGTGTCGATGCCCGCGAGCAATAATGGCAGCAGTCATCTGGCGTGCCGCTTCAAAGTTATTAAAACCGACAGCGATATCGAGGCACGGCGACTGGCTGTCCATCAGCTCCACCACCGGAATACCCGCCACTTCAATCATCTTTAAGGTGCGTGGCGTGTGGGTACGTTCGGTAAGGATCAGGCCATCGATATTCCAGGAGAGCATCGATTCAAGGCGTTCTTGCTCCATTTCCGGTTTATAACCGTAGTGCGCCAGCATGGTTTGATAACCGTGCGCGTCGGTGACGCTTTCGATTCCGCGTAATACTTCCGCAAAAACCTGGTTGGTGAGAGAAGGTAACAGGACGCCAATCGCCCGGCTGGTGGCGTTAGAGAGGATATCGGGCGCACGATTGGGAATATAACCCAGTTCATCAAGAGCGGCGGCAATCTTGCCACGTAGAGCGACGGAAACTTGCTCCGGGTTACGCAAAAAACGGCTGACCGTCATTTTGGTCACGCCTACACGGTCAGCCACATCCTGAAGTACGGGTCTTTTCTTTTTCATCGTCCTGAAAGGTACAAAAGGGATAGATTCCTTTAGTTTACCACGGACGCATCACAACCTTCCTGATTCCTCAGGAAGGTTTGTGAGATAAATTTAGACTGGCGGTAAATCGAACAGCAGAATTTCACTGTCGCTATCAGCGTGGACGGAAATCGCCTGCTCATCCCAAATCGCCAGACCATCGCTGGTCGAGGCTTTTACGCCGTTAATAGTGACATTACCTTTCACCACCTGGATCCAGACGCGGCGTTCAGCGGCAATCTGATGTATCGACTGCTCATCTTTTACCAGCGCCCAGCGGTACAGTTCCATATCCTGATACACTTTCAGCGAACCGTCACGCGCATCCGGCGAGAGCACCAGTTGTTTACCCTGCACGGCATCGAAGCGACGCTGTTCATAACGCGGCGTAATGCCGTTTTCTTCCGGCATGATCCAGATCTGATACAGATGCAGACGCTCGGTGCTGCTTGGGTTGTACTCTGAGTGACGAATACCCGTACCCGCACTCATAATCTGGAACTCGCCCGCCGGAACCTGTTCTTTATTGCCCATGCTGTCCTGGTGCTCAACAGTACCTTCCAGCACGTAGGTCAAAATTTCCATATCTTTATGCGGGTGAGTGCCGAAGCCCTGCCCTGCTTCAATCACGTCGTCGTTAATCACGCGCAGCGCGGAGAAGCCCATAAAGTTCGGATCATAATAGTTGGCAAAAGAGAAAGTATGCCAGGAGTCCAGCCAGCCATGATTTGCATGACCGCGTTCATTTGCTTTGCGTAAGTAGATCATTTGTATTCGCCCCCTGAATGATTTCGATGGGCTTAGTGTGGACCCGATCTGCCTGGGATGATAGAGGGTGAAAATTGACCCATCTGTTCAAAAAAATTGAACTATTCGAGGGGCCATCAAACTTACTTCTCGAGAGTCACTGTGGAGGGAGAGGCTTGTTCAAAACCGCGTTCAAGGATTTCCAGATTGGTAAGAACTTCAGATTCCTTGACGTAATTTGGCGCACCGCTGGTGATGGTTTGGTACAACGCATCATACACACGTCCATAGTCGCCCATCTCCGGCTTCATCTCTTCTCTGACCGTCACGCCCTCGTCATTGACATACTCCAGCACACCGACCGAATCATCCGCCGCAAATCCAGGTTCGCCCGGCATAATATTAGCCTTCAGGCTGGTTTCCTGCTGGTCGATGCCGTATTTAATAAATGTACCTTTCTTACCGTGAACGATAAATTTCGGATAATCGATTTTCACCAGATGACTGGTTTTAACGATCGCTTTCAGGTCGCCATAAAACAGCTGCGCTTCAAAGGTATCGTCAGGATTGGCTTTATTACGCAGGCTGCGGATGTCATAAGCGACGTGATCCGGGCGACCAAACAGCGAGATAACCTGGTCCAGGGTATGCACACCAAGCCCATAGAACGCGCCATCCTGCGGCAGTCCAGGTTTGGTTTCTGCCACCGGGCGGTAATAGTCAAAATGGCTTTCCACTTCGACAATCTCTCCTAGCTTGCCGCTTTCAATCGCTTTTTTCGCCGTCAGGAAGCAGGAATCAAAGCGACGATTCTGATACGGCGTGACGGTCAGCCCTTTACTTTTCGCCAGCGCAAACAGCTCTTTCGCCTGCGCAAGCGTCGGGGTGAACGGTTTTTCGACCAGTACATTTTTCCCGGCTTCCAGTGCGCGCTTCGCGTACTCGAAGTGGCTGTCCGCGTGGGTGCAGACGACAACCAGCTTAACATCGGGATCGTTTAACACTTCGTCGAGATCGCTGGTGAAATGGATATGAGAGTCAATGGGAGCTTGTTCTTCCGGCTTTGCATGGCGGCGAAAAATATGCGCGACATGCCAGCTATCCTTGCGGTTAAGTACATACGGCAGATGGTAACGGGTGGTGCTTTTGCCGAAGCCAATAAAGGCGCAGTTGATGACCATAATTTCGTCCTTTTTAAGGTGGTTATTTACACCTTAGCGCAAAGCGGACGTGGTTCCTATGCCTGGGCTTCAGTACGTCAGATTGTTGGCAAAGTGCACTTTATTCATGCCGGATGCGACGTGAACGCCTTACCCTGCCTACACAAAATGGCATCGGTTTGTAGGCCTGATAAGCGTAGCGCATCAGGCAATTTTGCATTTGTCTCAACACGAGGAACACTTCCCGTGGACAAAATGGCAAACAAACCAGTACGAAAGAAAAAAAAAAGCCAGCACCCGGCTGGCTAAGTAATACTGGAAGCAATGTGAGCAATGTCGTGCTTTCAGGTTCTCCGCGAGGGTCTTCCTGAATGCGAGACAATAATAATCATTCTCATTTGCACTTGTCCAACACTTTTTGCAAAAAAATCCATTTGACTCGTATTTGAAAGTCAATGATGTTGAAAGGGACATTTACCCTAAAGAGGACAGAGGAATGAGTGAGATAGTAATACGCCACGCAGAAACGCGCGATTATGAGGCCATTCGGCATATCCACGCCCAGCCGGAGGTGTATTACAACACACTACAGGTGCCTCATCCGTCAGAGCCAATGTGGCAGGAGCGACTCACCGCTCGCCCCGGCATCAAGCAACTCGTCGCCTGTATTGATGGAACTGTAGTAGGTCATCTCACCATTGATGTACAGCAACGCCCACGCCGCAGTCATGTTGCCGATTTTGGTATCTGTGTCGACGCCCGCTGGAAGAATCGCGGTGTCGCCAGCACCCTGATACGAGAGATGATTGAAATGTGCGACAACTGGTTGCGGGTAGATCGTATTGAACTAACGGTGTTCGTCGATAACGCGCCAGCAATTAAGGTCTATAAAAAATTCGGCTTTGAGATTGAAGGGACCGGCAAGAAGTACGCATTGCGTAATGGTGAATATGTTGATGCGTATTATATGGCGCGGGTGAAGTAAGATAGTGCCCTTTTTCTGAGATGGAAAAAGGGTGTCATTCAAAATCGGCATACCTTCCTTTAATGTATTTATTTTCCCAATAAGTATATTGAGATTCACCTCATAATTAATTCCTAAAGTGTAATATTTTATTTTTAATATATACGTCTACAATTTCCTGGAGTAAATAAATAACAATTAACAAGCATAATAGTGCCATTAATAAAATAGCATGCCATAAAAGGAGTTTTCAGGGATGAATAATATTGTTTACCTGACAGTAACGGGAGAACAACAAGGAAGCATCTCCGCAGGTTGTGGGACTACTGAATCTATAGGTAATCGCTGGCAGAGCGGGCATGAGAATGAAATATTTACATTCTCACTCGCAAATAGCATTACTAATACGGGGCTTGGTTCACAGTTACAGGGCATGACATTTTGTAAATTAATTGATAAAAGCACTCCATTACTTATTAATTCCATTAACAATAATGAACAATTATTTATGGAATTTGACTTTTATAGAATCAATAGATTTGGTAGATGGGAAAAGTATTATTATATACAACTAAGAGGCGCTTTTTTATCGGCTATTCATCATCAGATCATTGAAAATCAATTGGATACAGAAACAATAACTGTTAGTTATGAATTCATCCTCTGTCAACATCTTATCGCAAATACCGAGTTCAGCTATTTGGCACTCCCTGAAAATTATAACCGTTTGTTTTTACCAAATTCAAAAAACCAAACAAATAATAGTTTCAAAACGTTAAACAGCAAAGCTGTTGGCAGGCTACTTGCTGCTGGTGGCGTATACAATGGGAACATTGAAGGATTCAGAGATACTGCGGAAAAACTGGGTGGAGATGCAATCAAAGGCTATGACCAAATACTAAATGAAAAAACAGCGGGCATAGCGATAGCAACAGCATCTATTCTTTTAACAAAGCGTTATAATGTTGATACATATACAGAAATAAATAGTTACTTAGGCAAACTTAGAGGTCAACAAAAACTTCTTGATGGTATAGACATAATAGAAATAATATACATTAAGAGACCTTCAAAAGACTTAGCTAACTTACGAAAGGAGTTTAATAAAACTGTAAGAAAAAATTTTCTTATCAAACTTGCAAAAACCTCCGAAGCATCTGGAAGATTCAACGCCGAAGACCTTTTAAGAATGAGAAAGGGCAACGTTCCTCTAAATTATAATGTTCACCATAAACTATCTCTAGATGATGGTGGTACTAATGATTTGGAAAATTTAGTATTAATCGAAAACGAACCATATCATAAAGTTTTTACTAACATGCAATCACGAATAGCTAAGGGAATATTAGTGGGTGAAAGCAAAATCACTCCCTGGGCCATTCCATCTGGCTCAATTTATCCTCCCATGAAAAATATTATGGAACCCACAAAATGATGATTAAAACCCAAATAAATAAATTAAAAAAAATGATGAATGATTTAGACTATCCATTTGAGGCACCGCTCAAGGAATCATTTATTGAAAGTATAATCCAAATGGAATTTAATTCTTATTCAACTAATTGCCTGGAGAAATTATGTAATGAAGTTATGATTCTTTTTAATAACCAACCTGATTATCTTACTTTTTTAAGAGCAATGGATGGATTCGAAGCTAATGGATTACGATTATTTAGTCTCTCGATTCCAGAACCTTCAGTTAAAAACCTTTTTGCCGTAAATGAATTTTATAGAGATAATGATGATTTCATAAATCCTGACTTACAAGAACGGTTAGTGATCGGGGATGATAGCATTTCAATATTTACTTATGACATTAAAAGTAACTTTTTTGAAATTAGAGATAATATTGGCACAGAAAATATATTCAGTTCGTTTAGTGATTTCTCTTCATTCCTAAACGAAATCATGGACAGTTGTTCATAATAATCAAAAGGTAACTAAAATAATTGTAAACCATACCATCTTTTTAGAGATTACCAGCAGTAAATTTCTTGTTCGAAATTTAGTAATGCAAGCTATGAAAAAAAACTTACAACGGAACTACACTCCTTAAATGAGATGGACCGAAGACATGTAGTCGCTATTTTAGCCGAAATAGCTAATGGTTATGATTATTTTAGTGACATTGTTTATTTAGTTAGAATTTTACCCGAATAATTAGATTCTGATAACTTAAATGAAAAAAAAACCCGTTCGACTTTCTGAAAAAGAAATCTCAAAAGATTAGCAGGAACTTATTTCGTGACTATATCTTATCCGATGAACTTTTTTTCAAAACTAGCATTTAATAATATCTTTGACGAAGATGAACGCGTCTTTGCTCAATGTATAACGCAGGAATAATAATATAACACTCAATAATAATATTTATTATAATTATGATTACTTATCACGACGCATTCGCGAAAGCGAACCATTACCTTGATGATGCAGATCTCCCTGTCGTCATCACTCTGCATGGACGTTTTAGCCAGGGCTGGTATTTCTGTTTCGAAGCACGAGAATTTCTCGAAACTGGTGATGAGGCCGCGCGCTTAGCTGGTAACGCACCTTTTATTATTGATAAAGACAGTGGTGAAATTCATTCTCTGGGAACGGCAAAGCCGCTGGAAGAATATCTACAGGATTACGAAATAAAAAAAGCTACCTTCGGCTTGCCCTGACAATACGGCCCTCTTCCCACGAAGAGGGCCGCTAACCTTAATACCCCGCCGTTAAATCATCCACCGAGCGTGGGTCGGATGCGCCGTACAACTCACCGTCAGGCCCAACCATAATGCTTTGTGTACTGCCCATCGCCTCTTTCAGCGCCACTTTCTGACCTTTTGCTTCCAGCAGCTTGATCGTATCCGGGCTAAATCCTTTCTCGACACGCAGCTCGTCCGGCAACCACTGATGGTGGAAACGCGGCGCATTGGTCGCTTCGGCGACGTTCATCCCATAATCGATGCTATTTACCACCATTTGCAGCACAGTGGTGATAATCCGGCTACCGCCAGGACTACCAGTCACCAGCCAGGTTTTACCGTCTTTCACCACAATAGTCGGCGACATCGACGACAGCGGACGTTTGTTCGGCCCGACGGCGTTGGCATCACCGCCCACCAGCCCGTAAACGTTCGGTACGCCCGGTTTGGCGGAGAAATCATCCATCTGGTTATTGAGCAAAATACCGCTCTCGCCTGCGACAATACCCGTACCGAAGGTGGTGTTCAGCGTATAGGTCACCGCTACCGCGTTACCGTCTTTATCCACCACTGAGTAATGGGTAGTTTGATTACTCTCATAAGGCGCAAGCTTGCCTGGGCGAATTTCGCTGGATGGCTTCGCTTTATTGATATCGATTTGCTCGGCAATGGATTTGGCATAGGCTTTATTGGTCAGCGCCTGCCACGGGACTTTGACAAAATCCGGGTCGCCAAGATATTCCGAGCGGTCGGCGTAGGCATATTTCTCGGCCTCTGCCATGATTTGCATCGCATCGGCGCTGCCAAAGCCGTACTTCTGCATATCGAAGTTTTCCAGAATATTGAGGATTTGTACGATATGAATACCGCCGGAAGATGGCGGTGGCATGGAGTAAACCTGATACCCGCGATAATCGCCGCTTATCGGCGTGCGTTCGACCGCTTTATACGCCGCTAAATCTTCTTTCGTGATCAAGCCACCGTTTTTCTGCATCTCCTGGGCAATCTGTTCCGCTATCTTGCCTTTGTAGAATTCATCCGGGCCGTTTTCAGCAATCATCTCCAGGCTCTTTGCCAGGTTCGCCTGCACCAGCTTGTCGCCCTTTTTCAGCGGCTCGCCCTCTTTCCAGAAGATAGCTTTACTGTTTTCGTGATTCGGCAACACTTCGCTACCGTAGGTTTTGAGATCGTCTGCCAGCGCGTCGTTAACGATAAAACCATCGCGTGCCAGTTTAAACGCTGGCTGCACCACTTTGTTCAACGGCATGGTGCCGTATTTATCCAACGCCAGCGAGAAACCTGCTACCGTACCGGGCGTGCCGGAAGCCAGATGCGAAGTGAGTGATTTTTTGCTGTCCGGGTTGCCCTGATCATCAAGGAACATATCGCGGGTCGCTTTGGCCGGCGCCATTTCGCGGAAATCGATAGCCGTGGTATTGCCATTTTTCGAGCGGATTAACATAAAACCACCGCCGCCCAGATTCCCCGCCTGCGGATGCGTTACCGCCAGCGCGTAGCCCACCGCCACGGCAGCATCAACGGCATTCCCGCCCTCCTTGAGGATATCCACCCCCACCTGAGTGGCAGTAGCATCTACAGACGCCACCATCCCCTGCTTTGTGCGTACCGGATGGAAGATATCTTCCTCCACACCATAAGAAACAGGTGGCGCGGCTGCCGCACTAAAACAACATCCTGAAAGCAAAGCTGCAATCGCCGCCCGGCGTAAAAACGTCGGTTTTATCATCGTTATTCTCCAGTTATGTGTGGGGCAACCCCAGCTAAGCCTGGTATATAACTCTGAATTAATCATCGTTTTGCCGGGAAGCGAGTAAACTTAAAGGATATCTTCAGAGGAGGATACGCGATGAAACGACTTCTGCTTTTGACGGCACTCCTGCCGTTTGTCGGCTTTGCACAGCCCATTAATACTCTGAATAATCCTAACCAGCCGGGGTATCAGATCCCCAGCCAGCAGCGGATGCAAACTCAAATGCAGACTCAGCAAATCCAGCAAAAAGGGATGCTGAATCAGCAACTGAAAACTCAGACGCAATTACAACAGCAGCATTTAGAAAATCAGATTAACAGTAACTCGCAACGGGTATTGCAGTCGCAGCCGGGGGAGCTAAATCCCGCCCGGCAGCAAATGCTGCCCAACACCAACGGCGGGATGTTAAACAGTAACCATAATCCGGATAGTTCGCTAAATCAGCAGCATATGCTGCAAGAGAGGAAAAACGGCGACATGCTGAATCCGCCCAGCACGTCGCAGCCTGACATTCCGTTGAAAACTATTGGGCCGTAAAGTTCGGACCAATTACATCAATCGCATCGGTACAGATGCAATCCACGCCCCAGCGCAGCAACTCTGCCGCGCGCTGGGGTTTGTTGACGGTATACACCAGAATCCGCAGTCCGGCGTCTTTTAACTGCATCACTCGCGCTTTATCGAGCAACTTATGATTGAGATGAATAGAGACGCAGCCCAGCCGCGTGGTCAGTTCGCGCCAGTCGTCGCGCCACTCATCAAGCAACAAACCACGCGGCAGTTCCGGTGCCGCCAATTGTGCGGCTTCTAAAGCATCAATCTCAAACGATGACAGCAGCGGCGGCGTCATACCGGCCCACAGTTCGCGTGCCGCCAGCGCCACCATTTTGCCCGTTAATGGCCCGGTGCCAGTGGTGGGTTTGATTTCGATATTCGCCATCATCCCATGTTCGCGACAGCGTTCCGCCACCTGCGAAAGCAACGGCAGCGGCTCACCTTTAAACGCTTTGCTGTACCAACTGCCTGCATCCACGCGCAGTAAATCCTGCCAGTTTAGTTCGCCCGCAACGCCCCAACCGTTGCTGGTACGTTCGAGGTTGTCATCATGGAGCAGAAAGATCTCGCCATCTTTCGATAACTTCGCGTCAAATTCGATCATCTTATGACCGTATTTTGCCCCTACGTCGATTGCCGCCAGGGTGTTTTCCGGGGCCAACTTACCGCCGCCACGATGAGCGACGATGCGGGGATAAGGCCAGTTACTCATACTCGTTGTCCTGTTTCACCATCAAAAAGATGTAGCTGATTTTCCGGCAGATGCAGCCACAGCGTGCTGCCTGCCGTCGGGCGCTCCTGATGCGCCAGTCGCACCACCAGCTTCTGCTCGCCCCAGCGTCCGTGCGCCAGATTATCAGCGCCGAGGATCTCCAGCGTGTCCATCACCAGTGGCACGCCACCTTCTGCCTGCGAACTTAGCGCAATATGTTCCGGGCGGATACCGAGGGTCATTTTACGCCCGGCATACTGGCGATAGTAACCGTTTAGCGGCAGCACAATACCGCCGTCCAGTTCGAAATGCGTGCCTTCGTTATTCACGCGGCCAGCCAGCAGGTTCATCGCCGGACTGCCGATAAAGCTCGCCACAAACAGGCTGGCGGGCTTTTCGTACACTTCAACCGGTGTGCCAATCTGTTCGGCAACACCGCCGTTCATTACCATCACTCGCTGGGCGAGCGTCATCGCTTCAACCTGATCGTGAGTAACATAGAGTGAAGTCGTTTTCAGGCGACGGTGCAGTTGTTGTAGTTCAAGCCGCATCTGCACGCGCAGCTTGGCATCGAGGTTAGAGAGCGGTTCATCAAACAAGAACACCGCCGGCTCACGCACAATCGCGCGGCCCATCGCCACACGCTGGCGCTGACCGCCGGAAAGCTCGCGCGGGCGACGTTTGAGCAGGCCGTCCAGTTCCAGAATACGCGCCGCTTCTTTAACGCGCTCGGCAATTTGCTGCTTGCCCATGCCGCGGATTTTCAGCCCCCACGCCATGTTCTCCTCAACGCTCATATGCGGATAGAGCGCGTAGTTCTGGAATACCATCGCAATTCCGCGATCTTTCGGCTCCATTTCAGTGACACGCTTGCGGTCGATCCAGATATCGCCCGTCGTTACCCGCTCCAGTCCGGCCACCATTCGCAATAACGTCGATTTCCCGCAGCCAGACGGCCCGACCATCACGATAAATTCGCCATCCGCCACATCAAGGGTCAGCGGTTTAATGACCTGGGTTTTGCCATCCCAGCTTTTGGTTACTGCCTGTAATTTCAGTCCTGCCATCTTATTTCTCACTATCGACCAGGCCGCGCACAAAGGCACGCTGCATCACTAAAACAATCACTACTGGTGGGATCAGGGTTAACAACATCGCCGCCATCACCGAGTTCCATTCCGTTGTACCTTCGCCAGTGGCGATCATCCCTTTAATCCCTGCCACGGTGGTGCCGAGATCAACGTCGGTAATAATCAACAACGGCCACAAATACTGGTTCCAGCCGTAAATAAAGGTGATCACAAACAGCGCCGCCAGATTGGTTTTTGACAGCGGAAAAACGATGTCGCAAAAGAAACGCATTGGCGACGCGCCGTCGATCCGCGCCGCTTCCACCAGTTCATCCGGCAGCGTCATAAAGAACTGGCGGAAAAGAAACGTGGCGGTCGCCGAGGCCATCAGCGGCAGCGTTAAACCGGCGTAGCTGTCGAGCATCTTCAGGTTGGCGATGACTTCCACCGTCGGGAAGATACGCACTTCAACCGGCAACATCAGGGTGATAAAAATCATCCAGAAGAAGAGGTTACGTAGCGGAAAACGAAACCAGACAATGGCAAATGCCGAGAGCATCGAGACGGTAATTTTGCCGAGCGTAATGCTGAACGCCATCACAAAGCTGTTAAGCAACATCCGCCAGAACGGCGCGCTATTCGTGCCTACCCCGTTCACCCAGATGTTGTGGATGTTTTCCAGCAGATGCGTGCCGGGAATAAGCGTCATCGGCGCGGCGTAGACTTCTTGTTTATCCAGCGTCGCCGCGACAAACGCCACGTACAGTGGGAAGAGGATCACCGCGATCCCGAGGATCAGCATGGTATGGCTGAATATCGTCAGCCACGGACGGTTCTCAATCATTGGTAACGCACCTTGCTTTCAACATAGCGGAACTGCACCACCGTCAGCACGATGACGAGGAACATCAACACTACCGACTGCGCGGCAGACGAAGCCAGATCCAGTCCGGTAAAGCCTTCGCGGTAGATCTTATAAATCAGCGTCGTGGTAGCCTGAACCGGCCCGCCGGACGTGGCGGCGTCGATCACCGGGAAGGTGTCGAAGAAGGCATACACCAGGTTCACCACCAGCAGGAAGAAACTCACCGGGGCGATAAGCGGCAGCGCAATCTTAAAGAAGCGGCGAATAGGCCCTGCACCGTCGATAGCTGCGGCTTCAATCAACGAACGGGGAATGGATTGCAGCGCGGCATAGAAGAACAGGAAGTTGTAGCTGATTTGCTTCCACACCGAGGCAAACACCACCAAAAACATCGCCTGACCGCTGTTTTGCGCATGGTTCCAGTCGTAGCCGAACTCTGCGAGAAAATGAGTGATCAGCCCGCGACCGGGGTTAAACAGGAAGATCCACAATACGGCGGCAACGGCGGGAGCCACGGCATACGGCAGCAGCATTAAGGTTTGATAGAAACGGCTGCCGCGCACGATGTACTCCACCAGCGCCGCGAAGAACAGCGACACCAGCAAACCGCTGACGGTGACAAAGGTACTGAATTTTATCGTCGTCCAGAAGGAGTCGAGATAGTAGCTGTCATGGAACAGCGTGACGAAGTTATCCAGGCCGACAAACTGGCTGGAGAAACCAAACGGATCGACGCTTTGTAGCGAGTACCACAACGCTTCGCCCGCAGGCCAGATAAAAAAGATAACGGTGATGATGAGCTGCGGCGCGACCAGCAGATAAGGCAGCCAGCGCGAGCGGAACACCGGACGGGATGATGACATTACGGTTAATTCCTGAACTGTGCCGGATACGCTTCACTTATTCTGCCTACACACGATGGCAGGTCGGATAAGCGAAGCGCACCCGACATTTCACTGGTTAAGACTTCGTCGATTTCTCAAAGCGGCGCAGCAACTGATTCCCACGCTCAACGGCGGTATCCAGCGCCTGCTGCGGTGTCTTCTTACCGGTCCACACGCTCTCCAGCTCTTCATCCACAATCACGCGGATCTGCGGCATGTTGCCCAGACGCAGCCCTTTGGTGAACGGCAACGGCGGCTTGTTCAGCATCTGACGTGTCGCGGTATCCGCCCCTGGGTTTTTCTCATAAAAGCCCTGCTCACGGGTCAGGTCATACGCCGCTTTGGTAATTGGCAGATAACCGGTTTTCTGATGCCACTCAGCAGCGTTTTCTGGCTTCGCGAGGAAATCGAGGAACTTCGCCACACCGGTATACGTTTCTTTATCTTTGCCCTGCATCACCCACAGGCTGGCCCCGCCGATAATGGCGTTTTGTGGCGCACCTTTCGCATCGGCGTCGTAAGGCATCATGCCTACGCCGTAGTTGAATTTGGCGTACTCGCGAATGTTGGCAAGCGAACCAGAAGAGGCAGTCGTCATTGCGCAATCACCGTTATAGAACTTCTCGGTGGATTCATCCTTACGCCCGACGTAGCTGAAGTCGCCCTTCTTGTTCATCTCCTCGAGCATGGCAATGTGTTTCACCTGCTCCGGCTTGTTGAACTCCAGCACCGCGTCCGTGCCGTCAAAGCCGTTGTTTTTGCTGGCAAACGGCAGACCGTTCCAGGCGCTAAAGTTTTCCAGTTGGATCCAGCCCTGCCAGCCGCTGGCGTAGCCGCACTTCATGCCGGAGGCTTTCAGTTTCGCGGCATAGTCAGCCAGATCCTGCCAGGTTTTCGGCGGCTGTTCCGGGTCTAGCCCCGCTTTCTTGAAGGCGTCTTTGTTGTAATAGAGAACGGGGGTCGAGCTGTTGAATGGCTGGGAGAGTAAGTGGCCCGTTTTGCTGTCAGAGTAGTAACCGGAAACCGTCGGCACAAACTGCGACTCATCGAATTGAATCCCCGCCTCTTTAAACACGTCATACACTGGTTTAATGGCTTTCGACGCCATCATGGTGGCGGTGCCAACTTCATAAACCTGCAAAATAGCCGGTGCGTTGCCGGTACGAAATGCGGCAATCCCCGCGCTTAAATTCTGTTCGTAGTTACCTTTATAGGTCGGTACAATTTTGTAATCCGGGTTTTCGGCGTTAAAACGTTGGGCCAGAGAATCCACCTCTTTACCCAGTTCCCCTTCCATAGAATGCCAGAACGGAATAGTTGTCACTGCCTGCGCATTGCCCATTAACGCCAGTCCGAGCGCCAGTGCTGAAGCTGTATAATGTAACGGTTTCATCGTTTATCTCTCTTGTTGTACCGAATGCGCGAATTCACGCGTTTTATGCTCGCGGGGTAACATGACATGCTCGAATTACAGAAAAATAACTCTTTTGTTACATTTTTAAGATAGTAAGGTGTCAGAAAGATGACAAGGCGGTGACGGCGTGGGTGAGGGAAAATGGGAGATGGGGCACGGATAAGCGGAAAAATAGAAGGTCTGAATCAAACTCTACAGATTACTCATCGTTTCATGCCGGATGCGGCGTAAACGCCTTATCCGGCCTACAAGATCGTGCAAATTCAATATATTGCAACTCACCCAGTAGGCCTGATAAGCGCAGCGCATCAGGCAATTTTACATTTATCACCTGTCTCAAAGGAGTCTTTTGACTCCTTATCAATCAACGTGTTATTACCCGCCTAAATACGCACTTCTCACCGCTTCGTTCGCCAGTAGTGCATCGCCGGTATCGGAGAGCACCACATGACCGTTTTCCAGCACGTAGCCCCGATCAGCCAGCTTCAGCGCCTGGTTGGCGTTCTGCTCGACAAGGAAGATAGTCATCCCCTTCTCGCGCAGCTGCTCGATGGTGTCGAAAATTTGCTGGATGATAATCGGTGCAAGACCGAGCGATGGCTCATCAAGCAACAACAAACGCGGGTTGCTCATCAGCGCGCGACCAATCGCCAGCATCTGCTGTTCACCACCGGACATCGTTCCCGCCCGCTGAACACGGCGCTCATGCAGACGCGGAAAAAGTTCATACACCCACTTTATGCGCTCCTGGAACTGGTCACGTTCGGCAAAGAAGCCGCCCATCGCCAGGTTCTCTTCCACCGTCATCCGCGAGAAGACGCGACGCCCTTCCGGAACAATCGCTACCGCTTCGCGCATGATTTTCGCCGTCTGCCAGTCGGTAATGTCTTTATCATCAAACACAATTCGCCCGCTGGTGGCACGCGGATCGCCGCATAACGTGCCGAGCAAGGTGGTTTTCCCCGCCCCGTTCGCGCCAATAAGGGTGACAATCTCGCCCTGATTGATATGCAGGCTCACCTCATGCAGCGCCTGGATTTTGCCGTAGTGGGCGCTGACTTTGTCAAAGGACAACATGACTTTTTCCATCTTATGCCTCACCTAAATAGGCACGGATCACGTCCGGGTTATTACGGATCTGCTCCGGCGTACCGTTTGCCAGCGGCGTCCCCTGATTGACCACGTAAATTCGGTCCGAAATTCCCATCACCAGCTTCATATCATGTTCAATCAACAAGATAGTGGTGTTGTGATGATTGCGCAGTTCGGCAATCAGCTCATCCAGCTCTTTCGTCTCTTTCGGGTTAAGACCTGCCGCAGGTTCGTCGAGCATTAAAATCTCCGGCTGCGTCACCATGCAGCGGGCAATCTCAAGACGGCGCTGGTCACCATAGGCCAGGTTACTCGCCTGACGGTTGGCGTGTTCCAGCAAACCAATGCGCTCAAGCCAGGTGGCGGCGCGGTCAAGCGCTTCGCTCTGGGCGCGACGGAAAGAAGGCGTTTTCAACAGGCCAGAGAACAGCCCGGTTTTCAGTTGCTGATGCTGCGCCACCAGCAGGTTTTCAATTACCGTCATTTCACGGAACAGACGCACATGCTGGAAGGTGCGCACCACGCCCATGCGGGCAATTTGCTGCCCCGGTAAACCTTCAAGATGCTGATCGCGCAGTAAAATGGTGCCGCCGGTGGGTTTGTAGAATCCGGTCAGGCAGTTAAAGACCGTGGTTTTTCCGGCACCGTTAGGGCCGATTAACGAGACGATTTCCTGCGGGTACAGTTCAAGATTGACGTTGTTCACCGCCAGCAGGCCGCCGAAGCGCATCATCAGGCCGTTAACAGATAATAATGGCTGACTCATGCCTGCTCTCCTTTCGCTGCACCGTTTTTCAGCTTGAGTTGCGGGCGCGTCATGGGCAGCAAGCCCTGCGGACGCCAGATCATCATCAGCACCATCAAACCACCGAGCATTAACATGCTGTATTCGTTGAAATCACGCATCAACTCGCGCGACACCACCAGCAGAACTGCCGCCAGAATCACTGCAAATTGCGAGCCCATACCGCCGAGCACCACTATCGCCAGCACAAACGCCGATTCGGCAAAGGTGAAGGATTCCGGGCTGACAAAGCCCTGGCGCGCAGCAAACAGCGTTCCGGCAAAACCGGCAAACGCGGCGCTGATGGTAAAGGCGGTCAGCTTGATACGACGCGGGCTTAAGCCCAGCGAACGGCAGGCAATTTCATCTTCACGCAATGCTTCCCACGCACGGCCCAGCGGCATCCGCAGCAGGCGGTTAATGACAAACAGGCTTAACACCACCAGCAGCAACGCCACCAGGTACAGGAAGATGACGCGATCGGAGGGATCGTATTTCAGGCCAAAGAAATTACTGAAGGTGTCCCAGCCACCTTCGCGGGCGGTACGGCTAAACTCAAGGCCGAAGAAAGTCGGTTTTGGGATCTGGCTGATACCGTTCGGGCCGCCGGTAATCTCTGTGTTATTGAGCAGCAATATGCGCACAATTTCGCCGAAACCGAGGGTAACGATCGCCAGATAGTCGCCACGTAAACGCAACACTGGGAAGCCGAGCAGGAAGCCCGCCGCCGCTGCCATTAACCCGGCAATCGGCAGACAGGTCCAGAACCCAAGACCGTAATAGTGATTGAGCAGTGCAAAGGTGTAGGCGCCGATGGCGTAAAAGCCGCCGTACCCCAGCACCAGCAGACCAGAAAGCCCCACCACCACGTTCAGCCCGAGGCCGAGGATAATGTAGATCATGGTCAGGGTGGCGATATCCACCGTCCCTCGCGAGACCATAAACGGCCACGCAACCGCAAGCACCAGCAGCGCCACGAGGAACAGCTTTTGCTTCACCGTGGAGCCATCAATCGCTGGCAGGATAAACTTCGGTCCGGAAACGCTTTTTAGCCCTTTCTGGAAAGCAGGTCGCAAAAGCTGGAAGAAAAAGACCACCGCCGTGCCGATAAACACCCACTCCCAACGGACATCCGAAGCCGTGTCGACCACCAGTTTGGTGCCGTCCAGCTCCAGCTGCACGCCCATAAAGACGCCAGCGAGGATAAAGAACATCGCGGCAGAAAGCAGCGCCATTGCAATATGCATCGGTTTCATACTTTCTCTACCTCCGGGCGACCCAGAATACCGGTCGGCATCACCAGCAACACCAGAATCAGCAGGGCGAATGAGACTACATCTTTATATTCCGTACTCAGATAGGCAGAAGAGAGCGCCTCCGCAATCCCCAGAATCAGCCCGCCAATCATCGCCCCCGGAATACTGCCAATCCCACCGAGCACCGCAGCAGTAAAGGCTTTCATCCCGGCCATAAAGCCGATGTAGGGGTTAATTACGCCGTAGAACTGACCGAGCAGCACACCCGCCACCGCCGCCATTGCCGCGCCAATCACAAAGGTCAGCGCAATCACCCGGTCGGTGTTAATGCCAAGCAGACTCGCCATTTTCAGATCTTCCGCGCAGGCACGACACGCGCGACCCATGCGGGAATAGCGAATGAAAATCGTCAGCGCCAGCATGGCGAGGAAGGTGACAATCCAGATAACCGCCTGCATGGTAGTAATAGAGGCAGAGAAGTTTTCGCTATGGCCCACCACCCACTGCCCGTTAAACAGGCTGGGCAGCGCCACGTCGCGCGAACCTTCGGTCAGGCTGACGTAGTTTTGCAGGAAGATGGACATACCGATTGCAGAGATGAGCGCAATCAGGCGCTTAGAGTTGCGCACCGGGCGATAGGCCACCCGTTCGATACTCCAGCCGTAGGCGCTAGCAATGATGATTGCGCCGACGAATCCCGCCGCCACCAGCAGCCAGCCGGTATCAATGCCCATCATCATCAGCGCGGCGATGATCATAAATGAGACGTAGCTGCCAATCATATAAACCTCGCCGTGGGCGAAGTTGATCATGCCGATAATGCCGTAAACCATTGTGTAGCCGATGGCAATCAGCGCGTAAGTACTGCCCAGCGTGACGCCGTTAAACATCTGCTGCAAGAAATATAAAAACTGCTCAGACATAAGGTAACCTTTCTAAACCCGCCCGCATTTTACGGGCGGTGGGATGATCACTTGGCTGCCGTGGATGAACCGTCGGCGTGCCACTGGAAGACACCAAAATCAAATCCCTTAAGATCGCCTTTTTCATCCCAGTTCAGCGGCCCAATCACGGTGTTTGCACCGTTAGCTTTTAAATCTTTCACCAGCGCCAGCGGCTCATCGCTGCCGATACGCTCAAGGGCAGTTGCCAGAGATTGCACCGCCGCGTAGGTGATCCAGACATATGGCCCGGATGGATCTTTCTTGTCTGCTTTCAGCGCATCAACGATGCCCTGGTTTGCCGGATCCTGGTCATAGCGTTTTGGCATGGTGACCAACATGCCTTCAGCGGCATCACCGGCAATATTCGACAATGATGCGTTACCCACACCTTCCGGCCCCATAAACTGAGTTTTCAGGCCGACGGAACGGGCCTGACGCAGCATCTGCCCCATTTCCGGGTAGTAACCGCCGTAGTAAACGAAGTCGATGTTTTCTTTTTTCAGGCGGGCAATCAGCGCAGAGAAATCTTTCTCGCCAGCGGTAATGCCGTCGAAGAAAACGACGTTGGCATTAGCCGCTTTCAGACTGTCCTGCACCGAACGTGCCAGCCCTTCGCCATACTGTTGTTTGTCGTGAATGATGGCGATGCGCTGGGGCTTCACCGTCTCAAGAATGTATTTTGCCGCCGTTGGCCCCTGGGAAGAGTCCAGCCCGGCAGTACGCATGATGTGTTGATAACCGCGTTGGGTCAGCTCCGGATTGGTCGCTCCCGGCGAGATCATCAGAATACCTTCGTCTTCATAGATATCTGACGCAGGTTGGGTAGAAGAAGAACACAGATGACCAATAACGTATTTAATGCCGTCGTTAACGATTTTGTTGGCGACCGCAACGGCCTGTTTCGGGTCGCAGGCGTCGTCATATTCCACGCCAACCAGCTTATCGCCTTTAATTCCCCCTTTGGCATTGATGTCTTTGATTGCCTGACGCGCGCCGTTAAATTCCATATCGCCCCACTGGGCAACCGGGCCGGACATCGCGCCGACAACGGCAACTTTAATATCGTCGGCTAAAGCGGTGTGTGATATTGCCAGTGCAATCATCCCTGCGATGATAGTTTTCGCATTCCGTTTCATTATTCAAAATCCCCACTCGTAATGTTGTGTTGCTTTGTTTTTATGTGTTAACAAATCAGACTGTTCTTTTTTTATACTGCACTGTTTTTGCCTGTCTGATTAAGGGTTTAGCGCAGTATTTTGTGATAATAGCGATTAAAATCCCTATTTTTCAGTCGATTAAGAACAGATAATATTCTGAATTTATTGATAGATAAACAGAAAAAAGCGCCGTTGTCAGCATAAAATAACGGTACAAAGGGCGGAATAATTCACTACCATTCAGGGGATTATGCTGAACATTTTTCATTCTCTAATGTTTTAACTTTGTAATTATTGCTGAAAAAAAATTAATCACCTGCCAAAAGAAATAAAAAAGAGAAAGCCTCCGATTAAATTATTTCGCTACACTGGTTCCACTTTTGTGATTTACACGGGTTACCCATGAAGCTGACCATCATTCGATTAGAAAACTTTAGCGACCAGGACCGGATTGACCTGCAAAAGATCTGGCCGGAGTATTCCCCTTCCTCTTTACAGGTTGACTATAACCACTGTATCTACGCCGCGCGTTTTAACGAGCGCCTGCTCGCTGCCGTACGGGTAACCTTAAGCGGCACCGAGGGAGCACTGGATTCCCTGCGCGTGCGGGAAGTCACCCGACGTCGCGGTGTGGGGCAATATCTGCTGGAAGAGGTTTTGCGTAACAATCCTGGCGTTTCATGCTGGTGGATGGCGGATGCAGGCGTGGAAGATCGCGGTGTGATGACGGCGTTTATGCAGGCACTGGGATTTACGGCACAGCAGGGCGGCTGGGAGAAGCGTTAATCGCTCTGTGTAAAAAGCAGTTCAATGGATTTGGTTGGGAAAAATAACGCATTTTCGTTTTCCCCGACTAAAGGGATAAAGCCCAGCGACTGATAAAAGGTATGGGCTTTTTCATTCAGCGCCTCGACAAAAAGACCGTGAATACCTACCGCTAAAGAGGCTGACCAGACGACTTTCATGGCATGAGCAACCAGTGTTGCTCCCCATCCCTGCCCCTGTAATGAACGATCAATTGCCAGACGCCCAAGAGTGACGCTGGGAATATTTTTGTAGGGAATTTTTTTCTGTTTCGATTTCGAGGGCAATGCGGTTCGTTCAAAACAACTGCCGGATAATGTGTAATATCCCAGCACCTGACGTTCTGGAGTGTTGCGACAAAGGATATACGCTCGCAGAATTTTATTGCGATGTTGACGAACCAGATGTGTCGTCAGAAAGAGATTTAACGCTTCCTCGCCGCAGTCGAATCGCTGTAGATCATAATCTGCATCATCGGTCAGAATCTCTATCGTCAGATCATCCATAAATTATTACATTCCCTGAAGACGTTTTGCCGCGCGTTTTAGCTTTTCACCTGGTGACGGGGGATTACTCAGCGCATCCATCACCCGCGTCCAGGATTCCTCATTGAGGATCATCCGCCGATGCTGTTCAATCACTTCCGCAGCCCGCTGCGAAGCGCTGTTCAACATAAATTGGCTGACGGACTGATTAGATATCGCTGCCGCTTCCTCAATCATACTTTTGTCATCGTCAGTTAAACGCAGATCGATACGCTGCTTTTTAACAGCAGACATGTTAACTCTCCTGCTCCGTATAAAATGTACGGCACATCACCGTACAATAAGCATATCCTGGATTGTTTAATCTTTCTACAACCATTTCAACAAACACAAAAAAACCCGATGGGCGTTAAGCGCATCGGGCATTTTCATTTATCTATCTGTTACTTCGCATCAGTCGCCGTGCCGTTGGCGTGCCAGTCAAATACGCCGAACTCAAAGCCTTTCAGATCGCCTTTCTCATCCCACGTCAGCGGCCCCATCACGGTATCCACCGAGTTCGCTTTCAGGTATTTCGCGATCTCAGCCGGATCGTCAGACTGATTCAGACCCGCCTGCAAAGATTGCAGCGCGGCGTAGGTGGTCCAGACGAACGCGCCGCTTGGGTCCTGTTTTTTCGCTTTGATGGCATCAACAATCGGTTTGTTCGCCGGAACCTGATCGTAGTTCTTCGGCTTGGTCACCAGCAGCCCTTCCGCTGATTCGCCCGCGATATTAGACAGCGAGACGTTAGCCACGCCTTCCGGCCCCATAAACTGAGTTTTCAGCCCTGCCGCGCGCGCCTGACGCAGGATTTGCCCCATTTCCGGGTGGTAACCGCCGTAGTAAACGAAGTCGATATTCTCTTTCTTCAGACGCGCCACCAGCGTTGAGAAATCTTTTTCCCCGGCGGTGATGCCATCAAAGAACACCACGTTAGCATTGCCTTTCTTCAGACCGTCCTGCACCGCACGCGCCAGACCTTCGCCGTACTGCTGCTTATCGTGAACGATAGCAATACGCTGCGGTTTCACTTTCTCAAGAATATATTTCGCCGCCGTTGGTCCCTGGTCAGAGTCCAGGCCAGTGGTGCGCATAATCAACTTATAGCCACGCGCGGTCAGCTCTGGTGCGGTTGCCGCAGGGGTGATCATTAAAATGCCTTCGTCTTCGTAGATATCAGACGCTGGCTGCGTTGATGAAGAACAGAGGTGACCAATCACGTATTTAATGCCGTCGTTAACGACTTTGTTCGCCACCGCGACCGCCTGTTTCGGGTCACAGGCATCGTCATATTTTACGATTTGCAGTTTGTTACCTTTAACGCCGCCTTTGGCGTTGATATCCGCTACCGCCTGCTCTGCGCCAGTAAACTCCTGGTCACCGTACTGCGCCACCGGGCCAGACATCGCGCCCACGACCGCAACTTTAATATCTTCCGCCAGAGCCATATTGCTGAATGCCAGCGCGATACATCCTGCCAGTAACGCTTTACCCTTTATATTCATCCTGAGAATCCCCATTCTTCTGGTTATTACGTGTGTTGTGGTGTTGTTATTCAGCACTTTATTTCGTTTTATGCATGGCTACCCGTGCTTTAGCAGCATACTCTGCTAAAACATACCCCATTTTTATGATATTGGAATAGCTATTTTGACAGTTTATTAACAATCTGCGTGGGGATTGGCGTTTTGCCGGAGGGGGAAATTGATTATTGCAGAGGCCCAAAAAACAAAAACCCCGGACTCTCATCCAGGGTTCTCTGCTTAACAGCGGAAATTACGCTTCAATAGCAGCGCGAAGTTTTTTCATCGCGTTCTTTTCCAGCTGACGCACACGCTCAGCGGAAACACCGTAACGGTCAGCCAGTTCCTGCAACGTGGACTTGTTGTCTTCGTCCAGCCAGCGCGCGCGGATGATATCCTGGCTACGCTCGTCCAGCCCCTGCATCGCGTCGGTCAGTCGGTTTGCCGCCTGCTCTTCCCAGTTATCATCTTCAATACCGTCGGCAAAGTTGGATGATTTATCCTGCAGATAGAGCACCGGAGCCATCGGCTGGCTATCGGAATCGTCGTCGGAAGACAGGTCAAAGGTCATGTCCTGTGCCGCCATACGCGACTCCATCTCACGCACGTCTTTGCTGGTTACGCCCAATTCACGGGCCACCATTTCGACTTCATCCTGGTTAAACCAGCCCAGACGCTGCTTGGTTTTACGCAGGTTGAAGAACAGTTTGCGTTGCGCTTTGGTGGTCGCAACTTTGACGATACGCCAGTTACGCAGAACGTATTCGTGGATCTCTGCTTTGATCCAGTGAACGGCGAAGGAGACCAGGCGCACACCCACTTCCGGGTTAAAACGGCGCACTGCTTTCATCAGGCCGATGTTACCTTCCTGAATCAAATCCGCCTGTGGCAGGCCATAGCCCGCATAATTACGAGCAATATGAACAACAAACCGCAGGTGAGACAGGATCAGCGTTTTAGCTGCTTCCAGATCGCCATGGTAATGCAGCTTTTCAGCCAGCGCCCGCTCCTCGTCAGCCGACAACATCGGCCACGCGTTAGCTGCCCGGATGTAGGAATCCAGGTTGCCAACGGGGGCTAAAGCTAAACTTTGCATTTTGTCAGTCATTCAAATCCTCTCAATCGATATCTTCTGGCGCCTCAGTGGTAGCAACAACTGTGCCAGAGCTTAAGAGCAATGAGGTTATCATTCACTGTTTTATCAGACCGTGATTTTATCCACAAGTTCAATGCAACGCTGTGAATAAATTACGCACAAAATGTGACATAGAGATGAAATACCGGGAAGAGACAACGGGGTCTCTTTCCCTGCTACGGAACCCATTGCAGGGAAAGAGTATAACACGCTTTTATTATTCAGGCGTAAAATGGCGTAAATGTTGTACCGTGGCAAGCCAGGCTGCCACCCAACCAATCATCGAACACACCAGCAGCAAAAGCAGACATTCATCGAACGATAAGCCATTGATATCAAACTTAGTTCCGAAAACCTGCGCCACTTCCGCCACCGCTGACGACAAACGCAGTACCAGAATTTCTGACAAAATTAATGACAACAATGCGCCAGAAAATCCCAGCAGTGCACCGCCGTACAGGAACGGGCGAAGGATGAAACCATCCGTCGCACCAATCAGTTTCTGCACGTTGATGGAGTCACGGCGAGCAAAGATGCTCAGACGTACGCTGTTGCCGATGACGAGGAACACGGCCGCCACCATCAATACGCCAATCATCGCCGAAACGCGCCCGACCAGCCCGGTCAACGCCGCCAGACGGGCAAACCAGCTGTCATCCATCCGAACTTCGTCAATGCCGTTAATCTGAGTGATACGATCGCGCAGCGTATTCAGTGACTCCGTCCCCTGAAAATCGAGTTTTGGGATCACCACCGCTACTGCCGGAAGCGGGTTTTCTTCCAGCATATCCAGCGCACCACCAAAACCAGACCAGTTACGGAACTCGCCCAGTGCATCTTCACGAGAAAGATAGTTCACTTTCTCCACGCCCTGCTCGGCCTGTAGCTGCGCGACCACGCCCGCAGCGGCGTCATCATCCAGCGTTTTTTGCAAGTAAACGGTAATTTGCGGTGACGGATAATACTGCGTCGCCGCCTGGTTAACGTTTTTGTACACCATATAACAGACGCTTGGCAGCGTCAGGGAGATGGCGATGACCATCACGGTTAGAAACGTGGCGAACGGTTTGCTTTTCAGATCCTGCAAAGCGCCGTGGAACGCATAGCGCACCTGTTCGTTGAAAACGTTGGTTTTGCGATTTGCCGGTTTTGGCGAGGACTTCGCGCGTTTCGGCGCGTTACGCCCACCGTCGCCAGAGCCGCCAGCCGATTTACGGAAGCGATCAAGACGCCCGCCAAACTGCCGGATATGATTGATTGCATCGCGCTTATTCATGGCCCACGCCTCCATGCAAGTGACCATCGCTCAGGGTGAGCATGCGATAGGAACGTCGTGAAATCAGGTTGATGTCGTGTGTTGCCATCAATACTGTTACCCCAACGCGATTAAACTCTTCAAACAGACGTAAAATCCCTTCTGACAGCGCATCATCCAGGTTACCGGTCGGTTCGTCCGCCAGCAGTACCGCAGGTTTGTTCACCACCGCGCGGGCAATACCAACGCGCTGCTGTTCACCGCCAGAAAGCTGTATTGGAAAGTTTTTCGCTTTGTCCAGTAGCCCGACTTTGTCCAGCGCCGCCGATACACGGCGACGAATATCGTCACCGCTGGCACCGGCGATAATCAACGGGATCGCCACGTTATCATAGACAGTACGGTCCATCAGTAGATGGTGATCCTGGAAAATCATGCCGATCTGGCGGCGCAGAAACGGAACTTCACGGTTTTTCAGACGCGTGATGTCATGGCCGCTAAACCAGATTTTCCCGGCGCTGGGCCGCTCAATCCCACAGATCAGCTTCAGGAGGGTACTTTTCCCTGCACCGGAATGACCGGTCAGAAACGCCATCTCACCCGGCTGCATATGAAACGTAACGCCCTGCAGCGCCTGTCTCCCACCGAGATAAGCCTTGCTGACATGTTCAAAGCGAATCATTGTTAATCCTCTCGGGCAAAAAGTGCCTCTATAAAGTCGTCCGCTTTAAACGGACGCAAATCCTCAATACGTTCGCCGACACCAATATAGCGGATAGGAATACCAAACTGGTCAGCCACCGAGAAAATTACCCCGCCTTTCGCCGTGCCGTCCAGTTTCGTTAACGTGATGCCGGTTAAGCCAACCGCTTCGTGGAACAGTTTGGCCTGGCTTACCGCGTTCTGCCCGGTGCTGGCGTCGATAGTCAGCATAACTTCATGCGGGGCTTCAACGTCGAGTTTCTTCATCACGCGGACGATTTTCTTCAGCTCTTCCATCAGGTGCGATTTGTTCTGCAGGCGTCCGGCGGTATCGGCAATCAGAACGTCAACATTACGCGCCTTCGCAGCCTGAATGGCATCGAAGATAACAGAGGCGGAATCCGCACCTGTATGCTGGGCAATCACCGGGATATTGTTGCGCTGCCCCCAGACCTGCAACTGCTCAACCGCTGCCGCACGGAAAGTATCGCCCGCCGCCAGCATCACCGATTTACCTTGCTGTTCAAACTGACGCGCCAGCTTACCAATCGTCGTGGTTTTCCCCACGCCATTGACGCCGACCATCAGGATCACAAACGGCGCTTTGCCTTCGACGTTCAGTGGTTCATCGACTTTCGCCAGAATCTCGCCCATCTCTTCTTTCAGCAGGCCATAGAGCGCCTCGGCGTCACGAAGCTGCTTGCGGGATGCGCCTTCTGTCAGATTGGTGATGATTTTACGCGTGGTTTCCACACCCACATCGGCGATCAAAAGCTGCTCTTCCAGCTCCTCAAACAGATCATCGTCGATTTTTTTACCGCGGAACAGGCTGATAAATCCGGAACCGAGATTTTCTTTGGTTTTTAACAGGCTGCGTTTCAGGCGCGCGAAGAAACCTTCTTTGGTCGGTTTTTCTTGCTCCTGGGCAATTTCTTCCACCGGCTGCTCTTCTTCTGCCGGAGGAACCACCATCACCGCCTCTTCTGCCGCTTCGGCAGCCAGCGCCTGTGCTTCCAGCTCTTCGTCGGTGATTTCTTCTTTAGCCGCTTCTTCTTGTGCCGCTTCGACAATCTCTACGGTTTCCGCTTCGGCCTGCCACTCTTCTGGCGAAACCTCTTCGGCGTTGACGTCTTCCGGCAATGGCAGCTCTTCACGTTCAATAGCCACTGGCTCCGGCGTAACTTCAGGTTCAACTACCGGTGCTGGCGATTCTTCCACTACGGGTTCTGGCTGCGCACTGACTTCCGCTTCGATAACAGCTTCAGGCTGCACTTTCTCGCTTTCGACAACCTGTTCAGTCACTTCCACCACTTCGGCAGCAAAAGTTTCCGCCTCGGCTTCAGTATGGGCCTGCGGCAACGCCTCAACAGGTTGTTCAGCAACCTTCGCAGGCTCTTCTGCCTGGACAGTTTCTTCTACAACCGATTGATCATTTTGGACTTCTGTCTCTTTTTCCGGGGTCTGCTCTTTTTGACCAAAGCCCAGCCAGGAAAAAAAGCCACGTTTTTTTTCTTTCGCCATCTGCGACTACACTCCTCGCTGTTGCTTCATGGCACAGCGTTAACGCTATGTACATAGCAGCTAAAAAAATGATGAAATAGTCTATCACTTAACTGAATACACATCACCGCCTGCAATTATGTGTTATCTGGCGGATTGAGCAATTTATCATGAAAAAACCGAATCATTCCGGTAGCGGCCAAATCCGCATTATTGGCGGGCAGTGGCGAGGCCGTAAACTCCCGGTTCCGGACAGCCCAGGCCTGCGCCCCACCACCGATCGCGTGCGCGAAACGTTATTTAACTGGCTGGCTCCGGTTATCGTCGATGCGCAATGTCTGGATTGCTTCGCCGGTAGCGGCGCGCTGGGGCTGGAAGCCTTGTCTCGCTACGCTGCGGGCGCCACGCTGATTGAGATGGATCGTGCGGTGCATCAGCAATTAATCAAGAATCTGGCAACCCTGAAAGCAGATAATGCGCGGGTGGTTAACAGCAATGCAATGTCATTCCTGGCGCAAAAAGGCACACCGCATAATATCGTGTTTGTCGATCCGCCATTCCGCCGAGGCTTGTTGGAAGAAACCATTAATTTACTGGAAGACAACGGCTGGCTGGCTGACGAAGCCTGGATATATGTCGAGAGTGAAGTAGAAAATGGCCTGCCTACTGTTCCGGCAAACTGGTCGTTATATCGGGAAAAAGTGGCGGGTCAAGTTGCTTATCGGTTGTATCAGCGTGAAACACAAGGAGAAAGTGATGCTGATTAATATTGGACGTTTGTTAATGCTTTGCGTATGGGGATTTTTAATCCTCAATCTTGTTCAGCCATTTCCGCGACCGCTGAATATTTTCGTTAACGTGGCGCTGATTTTTACCGTGCTGATGCATGGTATGCAGCTGGCGCTATTGAAATCCACTTTGCCGAAAGATGGCCCGCAGATGACCACCGCCGAAAAGGTGCGTATTTTCCTTTTCGGCGTGTTTGAACTGCTGGCCTGGCAGAAGAAATTTAAAGTTAAAAAATAACCTTATTCTTCGCCAGCAAAGCTGACAAAACGCGTGCCTTTATAGCTCAGCGTACCTTTATCGCCCACTGTCAGGGCGTGGTACTGCTGGGCGTCGAGGCGGAACGTCTGCTCCAGTCCACCGCTTTGCGGTTTGAAGCTTGCCTCATAGCGCATACTGGTGCCAGCCGGAGTCACTTCCTGCTGGCGCGAACGGCGATCGTTAATTGGTTTTTCCCGCTTGTTACTCACCACCACCAGCTTTTGCTGGAGCGGTGCCATATCATTATCAACTTTTTCCCGCCGCTGCTGCATAAAGCGAAACGATGCAGCGACAACAATTAAGCCAATGATAACAATAAAGAAAAGAGGTGGTTTACTCATCTTTGTACCTTATCGGAAAATGCGGAAATAAGCATACCCTGCCCGTTATGGTGTTGTCATCTGTCCGCCCTCGCCACTAAACTGAATAGCAAGACTGTAGGCATTCCGCTTACTAAATAATAACGAATTCAAGGAACTAAGATGCTTTGGTCGTTTATCGCTGTCTGTCTTTCCGCATGGCTATCTGTGGATGCCTCCTATCGTGGTTCAACCTGGCAACGCTGGGTGTTTAAACCGTTAACTCTTCTTCTCCTGCTATTACTGGCCTGGCAAGCGCCGATGTTCGACGCCATTAGCTATCTGGTACTGGCGGGGCTATGTGCGTCGCTGCTGGGCGATGCGCTAACGCTATTACCACGTCAGCGTCTGATGTACGCCATTGGCGCATTTTTCCTCTCTCACCTGCTGTACACCATCTATTTCGCCAGCCAGATGACGCTCTCTTTCTTCTGGCCATTGCCGCTGGTGTTGCTGGTACTGGGCGCACTGTTGCTGGCCATTATCTGGACGCGCCTGGAAGAGTTACGTTGGCCCATTTGTACCTTTGTCGGTATGACGCTGGTGATGGTGTGGCTGGCAGGTGAACTGTGGTTCTTCCGTCCGACCGCTCCGGCGCTCTCTGCGTTTGTCGGCGCTTCGTTACTGTTTATCAGCAACTTTGTCTGGCTGGGTAGCCACTATCGCCGCCGCTTCCGGGCCGATAACGCGATTGCTGCTGCCTGCTACTTTGCCGGTCACTTCCTCATCGTCCGCTCGCTGTATCTCTGATAAAACTTGACTCTGGAGTCGACTCCAGAGTGTATCCTTCGGTTAATGAGAAAAAACTTAACCGGAGGATGCCATGTCGACTCCTGACAATCTCGGCAAGAAAGCCCCTCAATTTGCTGCGTTCAAACCGCTAACACCGGTAAAGAACGCCAACGACTGTTGCTGCGACGGCGCATGTTCCAGTACGCCAACACTCTCCGAAAACATCTCCGGCAACCGCTATAGCTGGAAAGTCAGCGGTATGGACTGTGCCGCCTGTGCGCGCAAGGTAGAAAATGCCGTGCGCCAGCTTGCAGGCGTGAATCAGGTGCAGGTGTTGTTTGCCACCGAGAAGCTGGTGGTTGATGCCGACAATGACATCCGCGCACAAGTTGAATCTGCGGTGCAAAAAGCAGGCTATTCCCTGCGCGATGAACAGGCCACCGACGAACCACAAGAATCACGCCTGAAAGAGAATCTGCCGCTGATTACGCTTATCGTGATGATGGCAATCAGTTGGGGACTGGAGCAGTTCAATCATCCGTTTGGTCAACTGGCGTTTATCGCGACCACGCTGGTTGGGTTGTACCCAATTGCTCGTCAGGCATTACGGCTGATCAAATCCGGCAGTTACTTTGCTATTGAAACGTTAATGAGCGTAGCCGCCATTGGTGCGCTGTTTATTGGCGCAACGGCTGAAGCTGCGATGGTGTTGCTGCTGTTTTTGATTGGCGAACGACTGGAAGGCTGGGCTGCCAGCCGCGCACGTCAAGGGGTCAGCGCGTTAATGGCGCTGAAACCAGAAACCGCCACGCGCCTGCGTAACGGTGAGCGGGAAGAGGTGGCGATCAATAGCCTGCGGCCTGGCGATGTGATTGAAGTTGCGGCAGGTGGGCGTTTGCCTGCCGACGGTAAACTGCTCTCACCGTTTGCCAGTTTTGATGAAAGCGCCCTGACCGGCGAATCTATTCCGGTGGAGCGCACAACGGGCGATAAAGTCCCTGCTGGTGCCACCAGCGTAGACCGTCTGGTAACGCTGGAAGTGCTGTCAGAACCGGGTGCCAGCGCCATTGACCGGATTCTGAAACTTATTGAAGAAGCCGAAGAGCGCCGCGCGCCCATTGAGCGGTTTATCGACCGTTTCAGCCGTATCTATACGCCCGCGATTATGGCCGTCGCTCTGCTGGTAACGCTGGTGCCGCCGCTGCTGTTTGCCGCCAGCTGGCAGGAGTGGATTTATAAAGGGCTGACTCTGCTACTGATTGGTTGCCCGTGTGCGTTAGTTATCTCCACGCCCGCGGCGATTACCTCCGGGCTGGCTGCGGCGGCACGTCGTGGGGCATTGATTAAAGGTGGCGCGGCACTGGAACAGCTAGGTCGCGTTACCCAGGTGGCGTTTGATAAAACCGGAACGCTGACCATCGGGAAACCACGCGTTACCGCCATCCATCCGGCAACGGGTATTAGCGAATCTGAACTGCTGACACTGGCAGCGGCGGTCGAGCAAGGCGCAACGCATCCACTTGCGCAAGCCATAGTTCGTGAAGCGCAGGTCGCAGCACTCGCCATTCCCGCCGCCGAGTCACAGCGGGCGCTGGTCGGGTCAGGTATTGAAGCGCAGGTTAACGGTAAACGCGTATTGATATGCGCTGCTGGTAAACATCCTGCTGATGCATTTGCTGGTTTGATTAATGAACTGGAAAGTGCCGGGCAAACGGTAGTGCTGGTGGTACGTAACGATGACGTACTTGGTGTCATTGCATTGCAGGACACCCTGCGCGCCGATGCCGCAACTGCTATCAATGAACTGAACGCGCTGGGCGTCAAAGGGGTGATCCTTACTGGCGATAATCCACGCGCAGCGGCGGCAATCGCCGGGGAACTGGGGCTGGAATTTAAAGCGGGCCTATTGCCGGAAGATAAAGTCAAAGCGGTGACCGAGCTGAATCAACATGCGCCGCTGGCGATGGTCGGTGACGGTATTAACGACGCGCCAGCAATGAAAGCTGCCGCCATCGGGATTGCAATGGGTAGCGGCACAGACGTGGCGCTGGAAACCGCCGATGCAGCATTAACCCATAACCACCTGCGCGGCCTGGTGCAAATGATTGAACTGGCACGCGCCACTCACGCCAATATCCGCCAGAACATCACCATTGCATTGGGGCTGAAAGGCGTTTTCCTCGTCACCACACTGTTAGGGATGACCGGCCTGTGGCTGGCGGTGCTGGCAGATACGGGGGCGACGGTGCTGGTGACGGCGAATGCGTTAAGGTTGTTGCGCAGGAAGGGGTAGTTTTTCGGATTGCTGCCATCCTGACCATGATATACGGTGAGTCCTGCGAAGCTATCTAATACGGGCTTCGCAGGATCTCATTACATAACATATACATGGAATCAATGGATGATTACGTTAAATTCAAATTACTGGGGAAGACTCGCTGTTGATGAGTCAGAGGGTTTCGCAGAATACGTAACAGTTACGCTGAACAATGAAAAACGAACTGTCTGGCTAAATATTTTTGAAGATGTCCTGCCAAATACCCCCATTGAGAAAATCGTTCCCCTTCTGGATAGCCTCCCTGCATGTACTGAAATTATCCGCAACATACTTGCGCAAAAGAAAGGAACAAATGCGTTTGTTGATGAGTTTATTGAGTTTCATTTAGAGGAACTCGATGCTGAAACATTGCAATCTCTTGATATAACTCCACCTACGCACGAGGCCTGTGCGAACCAGGTCACTTTACGTGGCGTTCATCTCTGGATAGCAGCTCCTGCCCCAGGCAGGTTAAAAATGACGGTGGATTATGGGATATCAGAGGATATCTCGGATCAGTTGCTGGTATTTAATTTTGATGAGCAGGGTGAGTTGCTGGATATTACCTGGGAAAGTTAAACCTTTTTGCCGCCAGGATCCCCCTGGCAGCACTTCTGGAATCATTTCCGTATACCGTGATTAGTGCTGAGGCGGGAACGGCGGCATGGTCAGGAAAGCGTAATATAGCGCTAACATCAGAATGACGGAGATAACACTGAATGCTGCAACCAGACGGGATGCTAATGATGGCCTTTTGAACATCAACCACAGGGCATAAGCAAGCCCGACACCGTTAAGTAAAGGTAAAAAAATCATTAGCCAGAGCCAACCCCAGGCAAGTACCCCCAGCCATCCCCCCATGATGATAAAAACAGGCATCAGCCAATTGGGGGCGAATATCGCCAGCAATCCCAGCAATCCCAGACAAACTGGAATTAAATAATCCATTTGTGCATTCCATTACACTTGCGTGCCGGATGCGGCGTGAACGCCTTATCTGGCCTACACAGAGCATCGAACTCGTAGGCATGATAAGACGCGGCAGCGTCGCATCAGGCATTGTGCACCGTATCGCAGATGCAGCTTGAACGCTTTATCCGTCCTGCAAACCGGTTGCAAGCCGCAACATTGAGCACGTTCGGTCCCCTCGCCCATCTGGGGAGAAGGTTAGGGTGAGAGGAAAAGGCGGCATCGAAGCCCGTCTGCCCCTATCAACCGCCTTTACGAATCAAATAACGATAAGGCAAGCCATCCGTCTCTTTAGCAACCAGTTCGTGTTCCATAAAGGTACAAAACCCAGGAATATCGCGAGTCGTGGCTGGATCATCGGCGATAATCAGCAACGTTTCGCCAGGCTGCATATTGCGCACGGTTTTGCGCACCATCATCACCGGTTCCGGGCAGCGCAGGCCAAGCGCGTCGAGTGTGTGGTCAGGGCTGGAAAAGAGATCGGTCATTTTCTTCTCATCACATAAAAAAACGGCGCTAGTTTACGCTCTGTATGTCCGTTAGCAAACCAGGTTAACGATTGCGTGAAAATTAGCCATTGCATTGTCAACGTAAAGCAGTATCATGCGGCGGCTCGAAAAAAGGGTAAGAACGTTATTTAATCAAGGTAAAATAGCGTGTCGTACGTATTGGGTTCCCTCACCCCAATGGTTAATCAAAAAGGTAAAATATGAACGTTTCAACACAACCACTGCGCTACAAGGCGTTGTTCTGGTTATCGTTATTTCATCTGCTGGTGATCACCTCCAGTAACTATCTGGTTCAGCTTCCCGTCTCCATTTTTGGTTTTCACACCACCTGGGGCGCGTTTAGCTTTCCGTTTATTTTTCTTGCTACCGACCTGACCGTGCGTATTTTTGGCGCACCGCTGGCCCGTCGTATCATCTTTGCGGTGATGATCCCGGCGTTATTGATCTCCTATGTCATCTCGTCGCTGTTCTATATGGGTTCATGGCAGGGATTCGGTGCTCTCGCCCACTTCAACCTGTTTGTCGCTCGTATCGCTACTGCCAGCTTTATGGCCTACGCGCTGGGGCAGATCCTCGACGTGCATGTCTTTAACCGCCTGCGTCAGAGTCGTCGCTGGTGGCTGGCGCCGACGGCGTCCACGCTGTTTGGTAACGTCAGTGACACACTGGCATTCTTCTTCATTGCTTTCTGGCGGAGTCCGGATGCCTTTATGGCCGAACACTGGATGGAAATCGCGCTGGTTGATTACTGTTTCAAAGTGTTAATCAGCATCGTTTTTTTCCTGCCAATGTATGGCGTATTACTCAATATGCTATTGAAAAGACTGGCAGATAAATCCGAAATCAACGCTTTGCAGGCCAGTTAAAGGTTCGTTATCAGACTTGTGATAAGATGGATGAATGAGCCGTTATGGCCGTTTATCGAAAGGAAGATGTCAATGCGCAATCTGGTTAAATATGTCGGAATTGGCCTGCTGGTTATGGGGCTTGCGGCCTGTGATGATAAAGACACTAACACTACAGCGGAAGGTACAGTCGCGGAAAGTAACGCTACCGCGAATCCCGTCAACCTGCTTGATGGCAAGTTAAGCTTCTCGCTGCCAGCGGATATGACCGACCAGAGCGGTAAGCTGGGAACACAGGCCAATAACATGCACGTCTGGTCCGACGCCACCGGGCAGAAAGCGGTGATTGTTATTATGGGCGATGATCCGAAAGAAGACCTGGCTGTGCTGGCGAAGCGTCTGGAAGATCAGCAACGTAGCCGCGATCCACAGCTGCAAGTGGTGACCAACAAAGCCATTGAGCTGAAAGGTCACAAAATGCAGCAGTTAGACAGCGTTATCTCTGCTAAAGGCCAGACGGCGTACTCTTCCGTCATTCTGGGTAACGTGGGCAACCAACTGCTGACCATGCAAATCACACTGCCTGCTGACGATCAGCAAAAAGCGCAGACCACCGCAGAAAACATCATTAACACGCTGGTTATTCAGTAAGTTTTAAGATGACGAAACGGCCTCAGGTGCTTCCACCGGAGGCCGTTTTTTTAATCGCCACGTCAGCAATAACGCGATTGCGACCAGCCCCGCCGCCGCCAGATAAATCACCGGTACGCCCGCCCAACTCATCACCAGCCCTGCCAGTGGTCCGGTCACGCCAAGCGATAAATCCATAAATACAGTGTAGGTTGCCAGCGCCGCCCCCTGATTCTGCTGCGGCACCGCTTTGACCGCCACTACGCCCAATGCCGGGAACACCAGCGAAAAGCCCGCCCCCGCCAGTAAGACGCCGATTTTCGCCATCCACGGCATAGTCGCCACGCCAACCAGCAGCAGGCCGATTATCTCAACGCTAAAACAGAGCATCGCCACGTTTAAGCCACCCATGCGGTTTATGCCGTTAGGGAATAACAATCGCGTTCCAACAAACGCACAGCTAAACAACGTCAGCGCGAAGGCCGCACCGTCCCAGCCTTTAGCGTCATAAAACAGCGTGATAAAGGTGGCGATAACGCCAAACCCAGCGGAAGCCAACGCCAGCGCCATACCGTACAGCCAGACGCGCCCAAGCACCGCGCGAAACGGCAGAGGTTTGCCTTTACTGGCTTTCACCGTCGGACGCGGTATTGCCAACAAAATAGCCACCAGCGCCACGCCCATAATGATTAATGCTAACGCCTGCAAACCGCCCCAGTGATAAAACACCACACCTAACGGCGCGCCCATCGCCATCGCTCCGTAAGTGACAATGCCATTCCACGAAATCACTCGCCCGATATGCAGCGAACCGACCACGCCAACGCCCCACAGTGTCGCCCCCGTTCCGGCAAAACTTTGCCCAATCCCAAGAATCACGCGCCCCAGGCAAAGTAATAACAGACTGATAATTGGCAGACTGGCGGTTAACCCAGCCACCAGATAACCCAGCCCGCTCAAAAAGCAGCCGCACAAACCGAAGACGACAATCTTTTTTGGCCCCAGCAAATCAGCATAACGCCCGGCATGAGGACGACTCAGCAACGTGGCGAAATATTGCAGACTGATAACCAATCCCGCCCAGAAGGCGCTAAAGCCCATCACATCATGGACATAGCCCGGTAGCACGGCGAGCGGTAACCCAATGGTCAAATAGCTGGCGAAGTTAAACATGACAATGGAGACAATGCGCAAATTCAGGCGCATTCCGTTAAGCGCCGGTTCGGCAACAGGTACGGGCATGAGGAGCACCACATTTTTACAACAGTGTTTCATTTTTACCACGTGGTGGCGTGTAAATCAGCAAGAAGAATCAGAATATTGCTGGCGTGACTCCCGCTACACTTAATACAAAAAGTCATAAGGAAGCCCCAATGGAAACATCTCAATCCGATAAAACGGGTATGCACATTCTACTCAAGCTGGCTTCACTGGTAGTAATCCTCGCAGGTATTCACGCAGCAGCAGACATCATTGTGCAATTGTTACTGGCGCTGTTTTTCGCCATCGTCCTCAATCCACTGGTGACCTGGTTTATTCGTCGCGGAGTTCAGCGTCCCGTTGCCATTACGATTGTGGTCGTAGTGATGTTGATTGCGCTTACTGCGCTGGTCGGTGTGTTGGCGGCATCGTTTAACGAGTTCATCTCTATGCTGCCGAAGTTTAATAAGGAGCTGACGCGCAAGCTTTTTAAATTGCAGGAGATGCTGCCTTTTCTTAATTTGCATATGTCGCCGGAACGAATGTTGCAGCGGATGGATTCAGAAAAAGTGGTTACCTTCACCACCGCTTTAATGACCGGGCTTTCCGGGGCAATGGCGAGCGTACTTCTGCTGGTGATGACCGTTGTTTTTATGCTGTTTGAAGTACGCCACGTCCCTTACAAAATGCGCTTTGCGTTGAATAACCCACAGATTCACATCGCCGGATTACACCGCGCATTAAAAGGGGTTTCGCATTACCTGGCATTAAAAACGCTGCTAAGTTTATGGACGGGCGTTATCGTCTGGCTTGGATTGGCGCTGATGGGTGTGCAGTTTGCGCTGATGTGGGCGGTACTGGCGTTTTTACTCAACTACGTCCCCAATATCGGCGCGGTAATTTCCGCCGTACCGCCAATGATTCAGGTGCTGCTGTTTAATGGTGTTTACGAATGTATTCTGGTCGGCGCATTGTTTTTAGTTGTCCATATGGTCATCGGCAATATTTTAGAACCACGGATGATGGGCCATCGCCTGGGGATGTCCACCATGGTGGTATTTCTTTCGTTGTTGGTTTGGGGATGGCTGCTCGGTCCGGTAGGAATGCTACTCTCGGTGCCATTAACCAGCGTCTGTAAAATCTGGATGGAAACCACTAAAGGCGGTAGCAAACTGGCGATTTTACTGGGGCCAGGCAGACCGAAAAGTCGGTTACCGGGGTAATAGCGCACCCTGATCAGACAATGACCACCGTTTATCTAACGGTGGCCATTTGATTCGAGAAAATGATGCAATATTATTCAGAAAATTAATTTCTAAAAACCACTCCTTAAGTCAAATATATATAAACACCGAATAATTATTAAATTCCCATCCCAGAGAACGCACTGATTATATTGTGTTATTTTTATTGCCTCATTTTTCTCACTCACTTATAGTTGGTCCCCGCTGGCAGTAATTTAGTCATCTCAAAATGATTTGTTCTGATGTGCACTTACTGACTTATCTCATAAGTAAATTTTTCGCTAAATAAAGAATAGTGAGACCAGCAATTACAGTTAAATCCTGCTTTACTCGTAAAAACAATACTTTAATGGGGTTATAATGAAACACTACATGAAATGGTTTGCTGCTATTGCTGTTGTGGGTGCTTTAGCGGGTTGTGCGCGTACTGTGCCTATTGATCAAGTTCACTCAACCGTCAGCGCCGGTCATACTCAGGATCAAGTTAAAAAAGCGATTCTGAAAGCTGGCGTTGAACGCAAATGGATTATGTCCGAAGCCGGACAAGGTGTAATTAAAGCACGTCAACAATCACGCGATCATTCAGCAGAAATTCGCATTAACTACACGGCATCCAGCTACGATATCAATTATGAAAATAGTCAGAACCTGCAAGCATCAGGCGGACAAATTCATAAAAACTATAATCGCTGGGTCCGCAATCTCGACAAAGATATTCAACTGAATTTGTCGGCTGGCGCAGATTTGTAATTTCCCCTAAAGTCGGGCCGCTTCGGTCCGATAATAATTTAATTCCCTCTTAACAGGTTGTGCCCAACATGTACGAACAGGATTCTCTTAGCGCACTGGATGCGATTACCGAAGCTCAACGCATTGCCTTTGCCCCCATGCTTTTTCAAACAGCTCTCTGCCTGCGTAATGCGGGTGTACTTTCTTATCTGGATCGGCAAGGCAAACATGGCGCAACGCTGGCTGATATCACCGAAAATAGTCATATCAACGAATATGCTGCCAGCGTTCTGTTAGATATGGGCTTAAGCGGGCGAATTATTACCTGCAAAGAGGGAATTTATTACCTGGCGAAAATCGGTCATTACCTCCTGCATGACACCATGACGCGCGTGAATATGGATTTCACCCAGGATGTCTGTTATCAGGGGCTATTCTTCCTCGCCGATTCACTCAATGAAGGCAAACCTTCCGGGTTAAAAGTATTTGGCGACTGGCCGACGATATATCCGGCACTTTCACAATTACCTGACGCCGCCCGTGAAAGCTGGTTCGCGTTTGATCATTACTATTCAGATGGCGCATTTAACGCCGCACTGCCTTATGTATTCGCCAACAACCCCACAACCTTGTACGATGTAGGCGGCAATACCGGTAAGTGGGCTTTGCGCTGCTGTAAATACAACGAAAACATCACCGTTACGTTATTAGATCTGCCACAACAAATCGTGCTCGCCAAAGAAAATATCGCGAATGCAGGCTTTTCTGATCGTATAGATTTCCATGCTGTGGATATGCTAAGCAATGCGCCGTTACCGGGCGAGGCTGATATCTGGTGGATGAGTCAATTTTTAGACTGTTTTTCACCCGAACAAATAATTAGCATACTCAGCAAAGTTGCCAGCGTAATGAAGCCCGGCGCAAAACTTTGCATTATGGAGTTGTTCTGGGATGCGCAGCGGTTTGAAGCGGCATCGTTTAGCCTGAATGCCTCCTCACTTTATTTCACCTGCATGGCAAACGGTAACAGCCGTTTCTATAGCGCAGAGAAATTTTACGACTATCTGAATAAAGCAGGATTTCAGGTAGCAGAGCGCCACGATAATTTAGGCGTTGGGCATACATTACTGATATGCCAAAAGAAATAATCGTCACTTAATAATTTTGGTTTACCGCGGGCGCGCGTTGATGAAATTTACATTAAATATTACCGACTGGAAGGCACTGGCGCCTGGACTTAGCGAAGCCCAGCAATGGCAAGCATGGTCGCGCCAGCCGTGGGCGGTTGACCCTGCTGCACCGTTGGCAAAATTATGCGAATTGCCAATGATGACCGCCCGCCGCCTCAGTTCAGGCAGCAAACTGGCCGTGGAGTGCGGTCTGGCAATGCTACGCCGCCATCAGCCAGACGCCGTTTTGTATACCAGTCGTCATGGCGAACTGGAACGCAATTACCGCATTGTTCATGCACTGGCAACCGAACAGGCACTCTCTCCGACAGACTTCGCGCTCTCCGTACACAACTCTTCCGTGGGTAACCTGACCATTGCGGCCAAGCAACCGATCGTTTCGTCATCGCTTTCGGCTGGTCGCGACAGTTTCCAGCAAGGTTTGTGTGAAGTGCTTAGCCTGTTACAAGCGGGATACCAGCGCGTGTTGATGGTCGATTTTGATGGCTTTCTGCCTGAGTTCTATCACCCACAACTGCCAGCAGAAATGCCGACCTGGCCGTACGCCGTCGCGCTGGTGATTGAAGCTGGCGATGACTGGCAATGTGAAACACAGCCAGTCATTGCGGGCAATGAAACATCACTGCCGCAAAGCATGTTGTTTTTACAGCACTTTTTACAAAACGTTGATAAATTTTCACTGCCTGGCGAGCGCGTGCAATGGCGCTGGAGCCGCAGATGAGTAAGCTGATGTCGCGCCTGGAGTGGACATGGCGACTGGTTATGACCGGGTTGTGTTTTGCCCTGTTTGGCCTCGGCGGACTACTGCTCTCTGTAGTGTGGTTTAACGTATTGTTGGTTTTGGTGTGGGATACTTCCCGCCGCCGTCGTTTGGCGCGTCGCAGCATTGCCGTCAGTTTTCGCCTGTTTTTAACAGTCGCAAAAGGGCTTGGCGTGCTGGATTATCGGATTAATGGGGCTGAAATCTTACGTCAGGAACGCGGTTGCCTCGTCGTAGCTAATCATCCCACGCTTATTGATTACGTACTGCTGGCGTCAGTCATGCCAGAAACTGACTGCCTGGTGAAAAGCGCGCTGTTAAAAAATCCTTTTCTTGGCGGCGTTGTGCGGGCGGCAGATTATTTAATCAACAGCGAAGCTGAAACCCTGTTACCCCGCTGCCAACAGCGACTGGCACAGGGAGACACTATCCTGATTTTCCCCGAAGGCACACGAACGAAGCCCGGTGAAAAAATGACGTTGCAGCGCGGGGCGGCGAATATTGCCGTGCGCTGCGCCAGCGATATGCGCATCGTGACGATCGGCTGTAGCGAGCATCTGCTGGATAAACAAAGTAAATGGTATGACGTTCCGCCTGCCAGGCCGTTTTTTACGGTTGAAGTCCGTGAGCGGGTAGAAATCAATAAATTTTACGATGCAACTTCACAAGAACCGGCGCTGGCAGCAAGGCAGTTAAACCGGCATCTTTTGCTTCAATTACAACAAGGTTGTTTACCTCTCTCAGGAATAAATAATGCAAGCGCTTTATCTGGAAATTAAAAACCTCATCATCAGCACCCTCAATCTCGACGAGTTGACGCCTGATGATATCGATACCGATGCGCCGCTGTTCGGCGACGGTTTAGGGCTGGATTCCATCGATGCCCTGGAACTGGGGCTGGCAGTGAAAAATGAATATGGCGTTGTACTTTCTGCGGAAAGTGAAGAGATGCGTCAGCACTTTTTCTCCGTCGCCACTCTGGCCTCTTTCATTGCTGCGCAACGTGCCTGAGGAAAGCCATCATGACAGAACAACAAACCGTCTATCAGGAAGTCTCTGCCCTGCTGGTCAAGCTGTTTGAAATCGATCCGCAGGACATCAAACCTGAAGCGCGCCTGTACGAAGATCTGGAACTGGACAGCATCGACGCCGTTGACATGATTGTGCACCTGCAAAAGAAAACCGGTAAGAAAATCAAGCCGGAAGAGTTTAAAGCAGTGCGTACAGTCCAGGATGTCGTAGAGGCCGTAGAACGCCTGCTACAAGAAGCCTGATCTGATGTCGGGCATTCGCTCGCTACCGATTATTAAGCTGCTGACCGGATTATTGCTGCTCACCTGGCCGTTTGTGATTTGGCTTGGTTTGGCACATAACGGCCTGCATTGGCTGTTGCCGCTGATGGCGCTGCTGCTTTTGTTGCGCCTGCGCCAGACCCGTGGCCAGGCGGGGCCGCTACAAGCCGTAACACAAATCGTCGCTGTCGTAGGCATCGCCTTGTGTGTCGCCAGCTTTGCGTTGAAAACGCACCAGCTACTGCTGTTTTACCCGGTAGTGGTTAATACGGTAATGCTGGCGGTTTTTGGCGGTTCGCTGTGGTCGGCAATGCCGATAGTTGAGCGGTTGGCGCGTTTGCAGGAGCCAGACCTTCCGGAAAAGGGCGTGCGCTATACCCGCCACGTCACGCAAATCTGGTGCGGCTTTTTCATCATCAACGGCGGAATTGCCCTCTTTACCGCGCTGCATGGCGATATGTCGTTATGGACTGCCTGGAACGGCATGATTGCTTATTTGTTGATGGGGACGTTAATGGCAGGTGAATGGCTGGTGCGCCGTCAGGTGATGAAAAGAGATCGCTCATGAAGCAGACCTTACCGCTTGCACGCTGGCTGACTGCGCCACGCCCTGATGACACGCCCATTGCGTGGCTGGACGAAAGCACCTGGACGCTGGGCGATTTGCGTCACGATGTCGCGCAACTTATCTGCCGCTTGCAGCAACAGCCGGGTGAACGTTGGGCGCTGTGCTTTGAGAACAGCTATCTGTTTATCGTTGCCCTGCTCGCCACGCTACACGCCGGAAAAACGCCAGTGCTTCCGGGGCATAACCGTGTTATCCAGCTTAACGAGCAACGTGAACTTTTTGATGGTGTGCTTAGCGACAGCGAACTTAACTGGCAAGGTTCATTGCTGTTGGTAGCAAGTTCCCCACAAGTCGCTACACAATCATTCACCTTTGCCGCCATAGCGCCAGATGCTTATATCGAGCTATTTACCTCTGGTTCCACGGGACAGCCGAAGCGAGTGATTAAACCTGTTCGCCTGCTGGACCGTGAAGCACAACTGCTGGCTGAACGATTAGGCGCACGTCTGGCGGGTTGTCGGGTGGTCGGTTCCGTATTGCCGCAGCATTTGTACGGCCTGACTTTTCGCATTTTCTTGCCAATGGCGCTGGGATTACCGCTGCACGCCGCCATGCTCTGGTATGTCGAACAGTTTGCCGCGTTGAGCCATCAGCATCGCTATATCTTCATCAGCAGCCCGGCATTTTTGAAGCGCCTGGATGCTCAGCTATCCCCGCCGCCCGTTCAGGTGCTTCTCTCTGCTGGCGGTGAGCTACCGTGGCAGGATGTACAACACACCGCGAGCTGGCTGCGCGTCTGGCCTGATGAAATCTACGGCAGCACGGAAACCGGCGTCATCGCCTGGCGTTACCGCGAACAAGAGCAACGCCGCTGGCTGCCTTTCCCAGGTATGAAGTTCCAGGCAGAAGGTGATGTTTTTCGCCTCTTTTCACCGCTGATGGCGGATGATAACGGCTTGTTACTCGACGATACCTTACAGTTTAGCGAAGATGGTCAGTTCCATCTGATGGGGCGTCGCGGACGCATCGTTAAGATTGAAGAAAAACGTATTTCTCTGCAGGAAGTGGAACAACGTCTGCTGGCGCTGGACGGTATTCGCGAGGTGGCGGCAGTTCCCGTTACGCGCGGCGGGCGTCAGTGCATTGGCGTTTTGCTGGTGCTGGATGACGAAGCTCATCTGCAATGGCAGAACGGCGGCGGGCATAGCCAGGAAATGACCTGGCGGCGATTACTGCGCCCGACGCTGGAGCCAGTTGCCATTCCGCGTTACTGGCGCGTTATTGATGAAATACCAGTAAACAGTATGAACAAGCGTGTCTATGCGCAATTACAGGAGTTATTTCATGAAGCCCCATGAAATCGAGCGCCATCAGGCACAAGCGAATCACCTTGAGATTGTTTTGCATCTCAGGGCAGATCTGTTCTGGTTTCGCGGTCATTTTGCCGTGCAACCATTACTCCCCGGCGTGGCGCAAATCGACTGGGCGATGAGCTACGCGCTCACTCTGCTCGCGCCCGGCTGGCGTTTTCACTCCATTCAGAACATAAAATTCCAGTCTCCGTTGCTGCCGGAAAACCGTGTCACGCTCACGCTTAACTGGCAGGAAGAACGCCAGATTCTGAGCTTTAGCTATCAGCGTCACGACGGTGACGCCCGCCACACCGCCAGTAGCGGGAAGATCCGCCTATGTCGGTAAACTTTTCTCCCTGCGTGTTGATCCCCTGCTACAACCACGGCGCGATGATGCCGGGCGTGCTGGCGCGTCTTAAGCCATTTAATCTGCCCTGTATTGTGGTGGATGACGGCAGCGATGCCGCCACGCAACAGCAACTGGATAAGCTGGTTAGCGAACAGCCTGGCGTGACCTTAATTCGCTTAGCTGAAAACGCAGGTAAAGGCGCGGCGGTGATGCGTGGCTTACAGGCGGCGGCAGACGCAGGGTTCAGCCATGCAGTACAGGTGGATGCTGACGGTCAGCACGCGATTGAAGATATCCCCAAACTGCTAACACTTGCCGAACAACACCCTGCGGCGCTGATCTCCGGCCAGCCGATTTACGATGAATCCATTCCCCGCTCACGGCTGTACGGGCGCTGGGTCACCCACGTCTGGGTATGGGTAGAAACGCTCTCCCTGCAACTGAAAGACAGCATGTGCGGTTTTCGCGTTTATCCGGTTGCGCCAACGCTGCAACTGGCAAAACACGCCACCATCGGCAAGCGGATGGATTTCGACACCGAAGTGATGGTGCGCCTCTACTGGCAGGGAAATACCAGTTATTTCGTGCCGACCCGCGTCACTTATCCGCAGGACGGGCTTTCGCATTTTGATGCCCTGAAAGATAACGTCCGCATCTCGCTCATGCACACGCGTCTGTTTTTCGGCATGTTGCCGCGTATTCCTTCACTGCTGATGCGCCGCTCTTCCAGCCACTGGGCGCGGCAGAGTGAGGTGAAAGGGTTATGGGGAATGCGCCTGATGCTGCTGGTCTGGCGTCTGCTGGGCAGAACGGCGTTTAGCGCGCTGCTTTACCCGGTGGTGGGCGTCTACTGGCTCACCGCCAGCCGGGCGCGCCAGGCATCACAAGACTGGCTCGCCCGTGTGCGCCAACATCAACCACAGGCAGCAAAACTCAACAGCTATCAGCACTTTCTACGTTTCGGCAACGCCATGCTCGACAAAATCGCCAGCTGGCGCGGCGAGCTGCAACTGGGGCGCGATGTGCTGTTTGCGCCAGGCGCAGAAGCGGCGCTTGACGTCCGCGATCCGCGCGGCAAATTGCTGCTGGCCTCGCATCTTGGCGATGTGGAAGTGTGCCGGGCGCTGGCAAAAATTCAGGGCTACAAAACCATTAACGCGCTGGTGTTTAGCGAAAACGCCCAACGCTTTAAACAGATAATGCAGGAGATGGCCCCGCAGGCTGGCATCAACCTGCTCCCGATAACAGATATCGGCCCGGAAACCGCCATTCTGCTGAAAGAGAAGCTGGATAACGGCGAATGGGTGGCGATTGTCGGTGACCGCATCGCCGTCAACCCGCAACGCGGCGGCGACTGGCGCGTCTGTTGGAGTCCATTTATGGGCAAACCTGCGCCTTTCCCACAGGGGCCGTTTATTCTCGCGTCCATTTTGCGCTGCCCGGTGAATCTGATTTTCGCCCTACGCCAGCACGGCAAGCTGCATATTCACTGCGAAACCTTTGCCGACCCGCTGCTGTTGCCGCGTGGCGAACGCCAGCAGGCGCTGCAAAACGCTATCGACCACTACGCCGCGCGCCTGGAACATTACGCGCTCCAGTCGCCCCTCGACTGGTTTAATTTTTTCGATTTCTGGCAACTGCCGGAAATTCAGGACAAGGAGTAAAGGGTGCTTAACGATCCCCGATTTACCGCTGAAGTCGAGCTGACCATTCCCTTTCACGACGTCGATATGATGGGCGTGGCCTGGCACGGTAACTATTTTCGCTACTTTGAAGTGGCCCGCGAGGCGCTGCTCAACCAGTTCAATTACGGCTATCGGCAGATGAAAGAGTCCGGTTATTTGTGGCCAGTGGTCGATGCGCGGGTGAAATATCGCCACGCTCTCACCTTTGAGCAGCGCATCCGCGTGCGTGCGCATATCGAAGAGTTCGAAAACCGTCTGCGGATTGGCTATCAGATTTTCGATGCCGAAACGGGCAAACGCGCCACCACCGGATACACCATCCAGGTCGCAGTAGACGAGCAAAGCCGCGAACTGTGCTTTGTCAGCCCCGATATTCTGTTTGAACGCATGGGAGTCAAACCATGAAATTTTTGCCGCTGCTGGCGCTGCTGATTAGCCCGTTTGTGAGCGCCCTGACCCTGGACGATCTTCAGCAACGCTTTACCGAACAACCGGTGATCCGCGCCCATTTTGATCAAACCCGGACGATTAAAGATCTGCCGCAGCCGCTGCGATCTCAGGGCCAGATGTTGATCGCCCGCGACCAGGGGTTATTGTGGGATCAAACCTCACCATTCCCCATGCAGCTATTGCTCGACGATAAACGCATGGTGCAGGTGATCAACGGTCAGCCGCCGCAAATCATCACGGCAGAAAACAACCCGCAGATGTTCCAGTTTAACCACCTGCTGCGCGCGCTGTTCCAGGCCGATCGCAAAGTGCTGGAACAAAACTTCTGCGTCGAATTTGCTGACAAAGGCGAAGGCCGCTGGACGCTGCGCCTGACGCCGACCACCACGCCGCTGGATAAAATTTTCAACACCATCGATCTCGCCGGGCAAACCTATCTGGAGAGCATTCAGCTTAATGATAAACAGGGCGATCGCACCGATATCGCTCTTACCCAACATCAACTGACGCCAGCACAACTGACCGATGACGAACGCCAACGTTTTGCCGCACAGTAACCGCCCCGCGCTGTTATGGGGGCTAGTCTGCCTGGTCATGGCGGCGGCGTTACTGATCCTGCTGCCGCAATCACGACTGAACAGTAGCGTGCTGGCTATGTTACCCAAACAGGCGATGGGCGATATTCCTCCAGCGCTGAATGACGGCTTTATGCAGCGTCTGGACCGCCAACTGGTGTGGCTGGTCAGCCCCGGTAAAGAGGCTAATCCCAGAGTCGCTCAGGAATGGCTGACGCTGCTGCAAAAATCCGCTGCGCTCGGCGACGTTAAAGGGCCAATGGATGCCGCCAGCCAGCAAGCGTGGGGAGCGTTTTTCTGGCAGCACCGCAACGGCCTGATTGACCCCGACACCCGCGCCCGCCTGCAAAACGGCGGCGAAGCGCAGGCGCAGTGGATCCTCTCCCAGCTTTATTCCGCGTTCTCCGGGGTAAGCGGCAAAGAGTTGCAAAACGATCCGCTGATGTTAATGCGCGGCTCGCAGCTGGCGATGGCGAAAAACGGCCAGCGTTTACGACTGATGGACGGCTGGCTGGTGACGCAGGATCACCAGGGCAATTACTGGTATCTGCTGCACGGCGAACTGGCGGGATCGTCGTTTGATATGCAGCAAACCCACCTGCTCATCACGACCCTGAATACGCTGGAAAAAGATCTAAAAACGCGTTACCCGCAGGCGCAGCTGCTCTCGCGCGGCACGGTGTTTTACAGCGATTACGCCAGCCAACAGGCGAAGCAGGACATCTCCACCCTGGGCGTGGCAACGCTGCTGGGGGTGATATTGCTGATTGTGGCGGTGTTCCGCTCTTTACGTCCGTTGCTGCTCTGCGTGATTTCCATCGGCATCGGCGCGCTGGCGGGAACGGTCGCCACATTGTTGATTTTCGGTGAATTACACCTGATGACGCTGGTGATGAGCATGAGCGTTATCGGCATTTCCGCTGACTACACGCTCTATTACCTTACCGAGCGGATGGTGCACGGCAACGATGTTTCGCCGTGGCAAAGCCTGGCGAAAGTGCGTAATGCCCTGCTGCTGGCGCTGCTCACCACCGTAGCAGCATATCTGATTATGATGCTCGCCCCTTTCCCTGGTATTCGCCAGATGGCGATTTTTGCCGCCGTCGGGTTGAGCGCCTCCTGTCTGACCGTCCTGTTCTGGCATCCGTGGCTGTGCCGTGGCCTGCCGGTGCGCCCGGTTCCGGCGATGGCGCTGATGCTGCGCTGGCTGGCGGCATGGCGGCGTAATAAAAAACTGTCGCTGGGTCTGCCCGTCGCGCTGGCGCTGTTTTCGCTGGCAGGGATGTCAATGCTGCGCGTCGATGACGATATCTCGCAGTTACAGGCGCTGCCGCAGCATATTCTGGCGCAGGAAAAAGCCATTACCGCCCTGACCGGACAAAGCGTCGATCAAAAATGGTTTGTGGTTTACGGCGATTCGCCACAGCAAACATTGGGACGGCTGGAGACATTTACCGCTTCGCTGGAGAAAGCGAAAAAAGACGGCCTTATCAGCAACTACCGCACTATTCCGCTGAACTCCCTGGCGCGGCAGGAGGAAGATTTACATCTGCTGAAAACGGCTACCCCGACGGTAACGAAAGCACTGCAAAACGCCGGGATGATGGCAGTGAAACCAGACCTCAACGCCATGCCGGTGAAGGTTGATGAATGGCTGGCAAGCCCCGCCAGTGAAGGCTGGCGTCTGCTGTGGCTGACGCTGGAAAACGGCGCAAGCGGCGTGCTGGTGCCGGTTGAAGGGGTTAAAAATAGTGCGGCGCTACAGGAAATCTCCACATATTACCCTTGCGGCATTGCCTGGGTTGATCGCAAAAGCACCTTTGATGAATTGTTCGCACTTTACCGCTACGTCTTAACCGGCTTGTTGCTGGTGGCGCTGGCGGTGATTGCCTGCGGCGCGGTAGCTCGCCTCGGCTGGCGCAAAGGGCTTATCAGCCTGGTGCCTTCGGTGCTTTCGCTGAGCTGCGGTCTGGCGGTGCTGGCGATGAGCGGGCAGGCGGTGAATCTCTTTTCGCTGCTGGCGCTGGTGCTGGTGCTTGGCATCGGTATCAACTACACGCTGTTTTTCAGTAATCCGCGCGGTACACCGTTAACTTCCCTACTGGCGATCACGCTGGCAATGCTCACCACCTTGCTGACGCTGGGAATGTTGGTATTCAGCGCCACTCAGGCCATCAGCAGTTTTGGCATTGTGCTGGTGAGCGGTATTTTCACCGCCTTCCTGCTTTCGCCGCTGGCTATGCCCGATAAAAAGAGAACAAAAAAATGATCAAACCCACATTCTGGCGAGCGTTCGCCCTGACCGCTACGCTTATCCTCACCGGCTGTAGCCACTCGCAACCGGAACAGGAAGGCCGCCCGCAGGCATGGCTGCAACCTGGCACGCGCATCACGCTGCCTGCGCCGGGGATTTCACCCGCCGTCAATTCCCAGCAACTGTTGACCGGCAGCTTCAACGGCAAAACCCAGTCGCTGCTAGTGATGCTTAACGCCGACGACCAGAAAATCACCCTTGCCGGACTATCATCGGTCGGCATTCGCCTGTTTCTGGTGACCTACGATGCGCAAGGGCTACGCGCCGAGCAATCCATCGTCGTCCCACAGTTGCCGCCCGCAAGTCAGGTGCTGGCTGACGTGATGCTTAGCCACTGGCCAATTAGCGCCTGGCAACCGCAACTTCCCGCAGGATGGACACTTCGCGACAACGGTGACAAACGCGAGCTACGTAACGCCAGCGGCAAACTGGTCACGGAAATCACCTATCTGAATCGCAAGGGCAAACGCGTGCCAATCAGCATTGAGCAGCATGTCTTTAAATACCACATCACCATTCAATACTTAGGTGACTGATATGATTTATGTTTCCGCCGTCGGCATGATCAACGCCCTGGGAAATAACCTTGACGAAATCGCAGCCAACCTGACTCGCGGTGTTGCTCCCGGAATGCGCCCGCGCGCAGGCTGGTTGCAGGGGCATCCGCAGGCGGTCCTGGCTGGCGTGGATGGCGAGCTTCCGCTTATCCCGGAAAAATTCGCTGCGCACCGCTCGCGTAACAATCAGATCCTGCTGGCGGCGCTGGCGCAGATCCAGCCGCAGGTTGATGACGCTATTGCGAAATATGGCCGCGAGCGCATCGCGATTGTGCTTGGCACCAGCACCTCCGGCCTGCATGAAGGCGACACGCACGTTAACCTGCGCACCCACGGGCAGCCAAGCACCACATGGCACTATGCGCAACAGGAACTCGGCGATCCGTCGCGCTTTCTCAGCCACTGGCTGGCGCTCGACGGCCCGGCCTATACCCTTTCAACCGCCTGCTCTTCCAGCGCCAGAGCGATGATCAGCGGGCGCAGACTCATCGAAGCGGGGCTGGTCGATGCCGCCATTGTGGGTGGCGCAGACACCCTGAGCCGGATGCCGATTAACGGTTTTCACAGCCTCGAATCGCTGTCGCCAACCTTATGTCAGCCGTTTGGTCGTGACCGCGCAGGTATCACCATTGGTGAAGGGGCGGGGCTAATGCTGCTGACCCGCGAACCGCAGCCCATCGCGTTGCTGGGCGTTGGTGAATCAAGCGACGCTTACCATATTTCGGCCCCGCATCCGCAGGGCGAAGGGGCGATCCGCGCTATTAATCAGGCGCTGACCGATGCGCAGCTTACGCCAGATGACGTCGGCTATATCAACCTGCACGGCACCGCCACACAACTCAACGATCAGATTGAATCAATGGTGGTTAACGCCCTGTTTGGCGAACGCGTACCGTGCAGCTCCACCAAACATTTGACCGGACACACGCTGGGCGCGGCGGGCATTACCGAGGCGGCAATCAGCATGTTGATCTTACAGCGTGATTTACCGCTGCCCGCTCAGGACTTCAGCCTGTCGCCGCGCGATCCCACGCTGCCACCGTGCGGCATTATCGAAAAACCGCAGCCGCTGGCACGTCCGGTGATCCTGTCCAATTCCTTCGCTTTTGGCGGCAATAACGCCAGCATTCTGCTCGGGAGGGTTTCGTGAGCCACTATTTATCACCCGGCGCTTATCTGCCCCACGACGCGCCCATGTTACTGCTGGAAGAAGTGGTGAGCGTCAGCGATGACAGCGCGATCTGCCGCGTAACGGTTTCGCCCGGTGGCGTACTGGCACCGTTTCTCGACCCGGACGGCAATCTCCCTGGCTGGTTTGCCCTTGAACTGATGGCGCAAACCGTCGGCGTCTGGTCTGGCTGGCATCGCCACCAGCAGGGCAAAAACAGTATTGAGTTAGGGATGGTACTGGGCGCGCGTGAATTGCTTTGCGCCGCTGGCATTCTGCCCGCAGGCCAGACGCTGACCATTACCGTCAAACTGCTGATGCAAGACGATCGCTTCGGCAGTTTTGAGTGCAGCATCAACGACGGCGAGGCGACGGGCCGCATTAACACCTTCCAGCCGACCGCGGAAGAACTTACCACCCTGTTTCAACAAGGAGCGTCCTGATGAGTCGTTCAGTTCTGGTTACTGGTGCCAGCAAAGGCATTGGTCGCGCCATCGCCTGCCAACTGGCGGCAGACGGCTTTAACATTGGCGTTCACTATCACCGTGACGCCACAGGCGCTCAGGAAACGCTGAATGCCATTGTCGCCAACGGGGGTAACGGGCGTTTGCTCAGTTTCGACGTCGCAAACCGCGAACAGTGTCGGGAAGTGCTGGAGCACGAGATCGCGCAACACGGTGCCTGGTACGGCGTGGTTAGTAACGCCGGGATCGCCCGCGATGCCGCTTTTCCGGCTTTAAGCGATGACGACTGGGATGCGGTGATCCACACCAACCTCGACAGTTTCTACAACGTCATTCAGCCGTGCATTATGCCGATGATCGGCGCACGCCAGGGTGGGCGCATCATCACGCTATCCTCGGTTTCCGGCGTAATGGGCAATCGCGGCCAGGTGAATTACAGCGCTGCCAAAGCCGGAATTATCGGCGCAACAAAAGCACTGGCTATCGAACTTGCGAAGCGCAAAATCACCGTCAACTGCATCGCGCCGGGGCTTATTGATACCGGGATGATCGAAATGGAAGAGAGCGCCCTGAAAGAGGCAATGTCGATGATCCCCATGAAACGCATGGGCCAGGCGGAAGAAGTTGCCGGGCTTGCCAGCTATTTAATGTCTGATATTGCGGGTTACGTCACCCGCCAGGTTATTTCCATCAACGGAGGGATGTTATGACACGTCGCGTAGTGATTACAGGAATGGGCGGCGTGACTGCCTTTGGTGAAAACTGGCAGGACGTTTCTGCACGCTTACTGGCGTATGAAAATGCGGTGCGCAAAATGCCGGAGTGGCAGGTCTACGATGGTCTGCACACCCTGCTTGGCGCGCCTGTTGATGATTTCACGCTACCGGAGCACTACACCCGCAAGCGTATCCGTGCGATGGGCCGCGTGTCGCAAATGTCGACCCGTGCCAGCGAGCTGGCGTTAGAGCAGGCAGGGTTGATTGGCGATCCGATATTAACCAGCGGCGAAACGGGCATTGCGTACGGTTCATCGACCGGCAGTACCGGCCCGGTAAGCGAGTTCGCCACCATGCTGACGGAAAAGCACACCAATAACATCACTGGCACCACCTATGTGCAGATGATGCCACACACCACCGCCGTTAATACTGGCCTCTTTTTCGGCCTGCGCGGCCGGGTGATCCCAACCTCCAGCGCCTGTACCTCCGGCAGCCAGGCAATCGGTTATGCGTGGGAAGCCATTCGCCACGGTTATCAAACGGTGATGGTTGCCGGTGGTGCCGAAGAGTTATGTCCTTCAGAAGCGGCGGTGTTTGATACCCTTTTTGCCACCAGCCAGCACAATGATGCGCCGAAAACCACACCTTCACCGTTCGATGAAAACCGCGACGGGCTGGTGATTGGTGAAGGCGCAGGTACGCTCATTCTCGAAGAACTGGAGCACGCCAAAGCGCGCGGCGCGACCATTTACGGTGAAATCGTCGGCTTTGCGACTAACTGCGACGCGGCACATATTACCCAGCCGCAGCGCGAAACCATGCAGTATTGTATGGAGCAATCGCTGAAAATCGCCGGGTTAAGCGCACAAGATATCGGCTATATTTCAGCGCATGGTACGGCGACCGATCGCGGTGATATGGCAGAAAGTCTGGCGACAGCAACCATTTACGGTGATAATGTGCCGCTCTCCTCGCTGAAAAGTTATTTTGGTCATACGCTTGGTGCCTGTGGCGCGCTCGAAGCCTGGATGAGTCTGCAAATGATGCGCGAAGGTTGGTTTGCGCCTACGCTAAACCTGAATAAACCAGACCCGAATTGTGGCGCGCTGGATTACATCATGCATGAAGCCCGCAAGGTTGATTGTGAGTTTTTGCAGAGTAACAACTTTGCCTTTGGCGGCATTAATACATCCATCATCATTAAACGTTGGCCCTGATATGTATCGGATAGTTCTGGGGAAAGTTTCGACCTTAAGCGCAGCTCCACTGCCACCGGATTTACGCGATCAAGCACCGCAAGGTCCACGACGCGAACGTTGGCTAGCGGGGCGTGCATTGCTTTCGCACACGCTTTCCCCGCTACCGGAGATCATCTATGGCGAACAAGGCAAACCTGCATTCGCGCCGGAAACGCCGCTATGGTTCAACTTAAGCCATAGCGGTGACGATATCGCCCTGCTGTTGAGCGATGAAGGCGAAGTCGGCTGCGATATCGAAGTGATTCGCCCGCGCGCCAACTGGCGCTGGCTGGCGAACGCGGTGTTCAGCCTCGGGGAACACGCTGAGATGGACGCCGTGCATCCTGATCAGCAGCTGGAAATGTTCTGGCGCATCTGGACGCGCAAAGAAGCCATCGTTAAACAGCGTGGCGGCAGCGCCTGGCAAATCGTCAGCGTAGACAGCACCTATCAGTCCTCGCTGTCAGTCAGCCATTGCCAGCTCGACAATTTAAGCCTGGCAATCTGCACCCCTACCCCCTTTACGCTCACTGCCGACAGTGTGCAATGGATCGATTCAGTTAACTGATCCGCCCACCCGACTGTCCATCTCTTGATCCAGAACAGGTAATCAGTATGACGAATACTTAAAATCGTCATACTTATTTCCGCCATCTATTTTAATCCATTGGGGTTACCATGCTCTCCACACTCCGCCGCACTCTATTTGCGCTGCTGGCTTGTGCGTCTTTTATCGTCCATGCCGCCGCGCCAGATGAAATCACCACCGCCTGGCCGGTGAACGTCGGGCCACTAAACCCGCACCTTTACACGCCTAACCAGATGTTCGCCCAGAGCATGGTTTATGAACCGCTGGTGAAATATCAGGCTGATGGTTCGGTGATCCCGTGGCTGGCAAAAAGCTGGACCCATTCGGAAGATGGCAAAACCTGGACCTTCACCCTGCGTGATGACGTGAAATTCTCCAACGGCGAACCGTTTGATGCAGAGGCGGCGGCAGAAAACTTCCGCGCAGTGCTCGATAACCGTCAACGTCACGCCTGGCTGGAGCTGGCAAACCAGATTGTTGATGTCAAAGCACTCAGTAAAACAGAGCTGCAAATCACCCTGAAAAGCGCCTACTATCCTTTCCTGCAAGAACTGGCCCTGCCACGCCCTTTCCGCTTTATCGCCCCCTCGCAGTTTAAAAACCATGAAACCATGAACGGGATTAAAGCGCCGATTGGCACCGGACCGTGGGTTTTGCAGGAATCGAAACTGAATCAGTACGATGTCTTCGTCTGTAACGAAAACTACTGGGGCGAAAAGCCGGCGATTAAGAAGATCACTTTTAACGTCATCCCGGACCCGACTACCCGCGCGGTAGCGTTTGAAACTGGCGATATCGACCTGCTGTACGGAAACGAAGGGTTATTACCGCTCGATACCTTCGCCCGCTTTAGCCAGAACCCGGCTTACCACACTCAACTGTCACAGCCGATCGAAACCGTGATGCTGGCGCTTAATACCGCCAAAGCCCCTACCAACGAGCTGGCAGTACGTGAAGCTCTTAATTACGCGGTAAACAAAAAATCGCTGATTGATAACGCGTTGTATGGCACCCAGCAGGTTGCCGACACCCTGTTTGCCCCTTCTGTGCCTTACGCTAATCTCGGCCTGAAACCACGCCAGTACGATCCGCAGAAAGCGAAAGAGTTGCTGGAAAAAGCCGGTTGGACGCTGCCTGCAGGCAAAGACATCCGCGAGAAAAATGGTCAGCCGCTGCGCATTGAACTTTCGTTCATCGGCACCGATGCGTTAAGCAAATCGATGGCGGAAATCATTCAGGCTGATATGCGCCAGATTGGCGCAGATGTCTCGCTGATTGGCGAAGAAGAGAGCAGTATCTATGCTCGTCAGCGCGACGGTCGTTTTGGCATGATTTTCCACCGCACCTGGGGCGCGCCATACGATCCACACGCCTTCCTGAGTTCAATGCGCGTACCGTCGCACGCTGACTTCCAGGCACAGCAAGGATTAGCCGACAAGCCGCTGATTGATAAAGAGATCGGCGAAGTGCTGGCGACCCATGACGAAACGCAACGTCAGGCGCTGTATCGCGACATTCTGACCCGTCTGCATGACGAGGCGGTTTATCTGCCTATCAGTTACATCTCAATGATGGTGGTATCAAAACCGGAGCTGGGTAACATCCCCTACGCGCCGATCGCCACCGAAATTCCGTTCGAACAGATTAAACCGGTGAAACCTTAATGTTGCGTTACGTATTACGCCGCTTTCTGCTGCTGATCCCGATGGTGCTCGCCGCCTCGGTGATCATTTTTCTGATGCTGCGCCTCGGCACCGGCGACCCGGCGCTCGATTATCTGCGTCTGTCTAACCTGCCGCCGACGCCGGAGATGCTGGCCTCTACCCGCACCATGCTGGGGCTGGATCAGCCGCTGTACGTCCAGTACGGTACCTGGTTGTGGAAGGCGCTGCATCTCGACTTTGGTATCTCATTCGCCAGCCAACGCCCGGTGCTGGACGATATGCTGAACTTCCTGCCCGCCACGCTGGAACTGGCAGGTGCCGCGCTGGTATTAATTCTGCTCACTTCCGTGCCGCTCGGTATCTGGGCGGCGCGCCATCGCGACCGTCTGCCGGATTTCGCCGTACGTTTCATCGCGTTTCTTGGCGTGTCGATGCCTAACTTCTGGCTGGCGTTTTTACTGGTGATGGCGTTTTCGGTGTATCTGCAATGGCTACCCGCGATGGGTTACGGCGGCTGGCAGCACATCATTTTGCCTGCGGTTTCCATTGCCTTTATGTCGCTGGCGATTAACGCGCGTTTGCTGCGCGCCAGTATGCTGGACGTCGCCGGTCAGCGTCACGTCACCTGGGCGCGGTTGCGCGGCCTGAACGACAAACAGACCGAACGTCGCCATATTCTGCGCAATGCCTCGCTGCCGATGATTACTGCCGTGGGGATGCACATCGGCGAACTGATCGGCGGGACGATGATTATCGAAAACATCTTTGCCTGGCCGGGCGTCGGGCGCTATGCGGTGTCGGCGATTTTTAACCGTGACTATCCGGTCATTCAGTGCTTTACGCTGATGATGGTGGTGGTTTTTGTGGTCTGTAATTTAATTGTCGATTTGCTCAACGCCGCGCTGGACCCGCGCATTCGTCGTCATGAAGGAGCGCACGCGTGAACTTTTTCCTCTCTTCCCGCTGGTCGGTACGCCTGGCGCTGATCATTATCGCCCTGCTGGCGCTGATTGCGCTCACCAGCCAGTGGTGGCTGCCGTATGACCCCCAGGCGATTGATCTGCCGTCGCGCCTACTTTCACCGGATGCGCAGCACTGGCTGGGCACTGATCATTTAGGGCGCGATATTTTCTCGCGGCTGATGGCAGCGACCCGCGTGTCGCTCGGTTCGGTAATGGCCTGTCTGCTGCTGGTGCTGACATTAGGGCTGGTTATCGGCGGCAGCGCCGGACTGATTGGCGGGCGCGTTGATCAGGCCACCATGCGCGTCGCGGATATGTTTATGACCTTCCCAACCTCGATTCTGTCGTTCTTTATGGTTGGCGTGCTCGGCACCGGGTTAACCAACGTGATTATCGCCATCGCCCTGTCGCACTGGGCATGGTACGCGCGCATGGTGCGCAGCCTGGTGATTTCACTGCGCCAGCGCGAGTTTGTGCTGGCATCACGGCTTTCCGGCGCGGGCCATGTGCGGGTGTTTGTTGATCATCTGGCAGGTGCGGTGATCCCCTCGCTGCTGGTGCTGGCAACGCTGGATATCGGCCATATGATGCTGCACGTCGCGGGGATGTCCTTCCTTGGCCTCGGTGTGACCGCGCCGACCGCCGAATGGGGCGTGATGATTAACGACGCGCGCCAGTATATCTGGACCCAGCCGCTGCAAATGTTCTGGCCGGGGCTGGCGCTGTTTATCAGCGTGATGGCCTTTAACCTGGTGGGTGACGCACTGCGCGATCATCTGGATCCTCATCTGGTGACGGAGCACGCACACTAATGCCGCAACAGATTGAACTACGTAATATCGCGCTACAGGCCGCGCAGCCGCTGGTGCACGGCGTATCGTTAACCCTGCAACGCGGGCGCGTGCTGGCGTTAGTCGGCGGTAGCGGCAGCGGGAAATCATTAACCTGCGCCGCGGCGCTGGGCATTCTGCCCGCAGGCGTTCGCCAGACGGCGGGGGAAATTTTAGCCGATGGCAAACCGGTTTCTCCCTGCGCCCTGCGCGGCATCAAAATTGCCACCATCATGCAGAACCCGCGCAGCGCCTTTAATCCGCTACACACCATGCAGACCCACGCGCGGGAAACCTGCCTGGCGCTGGGGAAACCCGCCGACGACGCCACGCTTACCGCTGCCATAGAAGCGGTGGGGCTGGAAAACGCCGCGCGCGTATTGAAGCTGTACCCGTTCGAGATGAGCGGCGGTATGTTGCAGCGCATGATGATTGCGATGGCGGTGCTGTGTGAATCGCCGTTTATCATCGCCGATGAACCGACCACCGATCTCGACGTGGTAGCGCAGGCGCGCATCCTCGATCTGCTGGAAAGCATTATGCAAAAACAAGCACCGGGAATGCTGCTGGTCACCCATGATATGGGCGTTGTGGCGCGTCTGGCGGATGACGTGGCGGTGATGTCACACGGTAAAATTGTCGAACAGGGCGATGTCGAAACGCTGTTTAACGCCCCCAAACATGCGGTGACGCGCAGCCTGGTTTCTGCTCATCTCGCCCTCTACGGTATGGAGCTGGCATCATGACTTTACTTAACGTCTGCGACCTTTCCCATCACTACGCACACGGTGGTTTCAGCGGTAAGCACCAGCATCAGGCGGTGCTTAATAACGTTTCCCTGACCCTGAAAAGCGGCGAAACCGTCGCCCTGCTGGGGCGCAGCGGCTGCGGAAAAAGCACTCTCGCGCGGCTGCTGGTAGGCTTAGAGTCGCCCGCGCAGGGGAAAATTAAATGGCGCGGCGAACCGCTGGCGAAACTTAATCGCGCGCAACGTAAAGCGTTCCGCCGCGATATTCAAATGGTGTTTCAGGACTCCATCAGCGCCGTGAATCCGCGCAAAACCGTGCGCGAGATCCTGCGTGAACCGATGCGCCATCTGCTATCGCTGAAAAAATCCGAACAACTGGCGCGCGCCAGCGAAATGCTGAAGGCGGTAGATCTTGACGACAGCGTGCTCGACAAACGCCCACCGCAGTTAAGCGGCGGCCAACTCCAGCGCGTCTGCCTGGCACGCGCGCTGGCGGTCGAACCGAAACTGCTGATTCTGGATGAAGCGGTTTCTAACCTTGACCTCGTGTTACAGGCGGGCGTCATTCGCCTGCTGAAAAAGCTGCAACAACAGTTTGGCACCGCCTGCCTGTTCATCACCCACGACTTACGTCTTGTAGAACGCTTTTGCCAGCGAGTGATGGTGATGGACAACGGACAAATCGTCGAAACCCAAGTGGTGGGAGATAAATTAACCTTTTCCTCTGACGCCGGACGTGTGCTACAAAACGCGGTATTACCCGCATTCCCCGTGCGCCGTCGCGCCACAGAAAAGGTTTAACGCAAATGCAACGAGTCACCATCACGCTTGATGACGATTTACTGGAGACGCTGGACAGCCTGAGCCAGCGTCGTGGTTATAACAACCGTTCCGAAGCTATCCGCGATATTCTGCGTAGCGCCCTGGCGCAGGAAGCTACCCAGCAGCACGGCACACAAGGTTTCGCGGTGCTGTCGTATGTGTATGAACACGAAAAACGCGACTTAGCCAGCCGTATTGTCTCCACCCAGCATCATCACCACGATCTCTCGGTCGCCACGCTGCATGTGCACATTAATCACGACGACTGTCTGGAAATCGCCGTGCTGAAAGGTGACATGGGCGACGTGCAGCATTTTGCCGATGACGTCATCGCCCAGCGCGGCGTGCGGCACGGGCATTTGCAGTGCTTGCCGAAGGAAGATTGAGTTATTTCTAAAACGAGGAAAGAAAAGATATTAACTGAACTTAATTTATAAAATTAAGTTCAGTTGCATAGATAGATCCTGTAAAGGCAGATATTCTGCGTAATGTACGCCGCTAAAATTTATAAATGATTCAAACGCTCATTCAGTGTTTCAATAATATAGGTATTAACAGAGACTTGTTGCTGCGCAGCCGCATTATTAAGGCGTTCACTCAGCGATTCTGGATAGCGTAACGTAAAGGTCTTAATCTTTTCTGTACGCGCATACGGCTCAATACCCGCAGCTTTACAATCCTCAAGATACTCTCGCAGGGAAAGCTCCCCTTCTTTTTGCAGCCCCTGAATACTGTCAGAGACAAAATCACAATAACCTGACAAGCCCAGGAATTTGCCACGAAATGCATTCAGTTCTGGCACGTAGGTAATAACAGCTGGTTGCCCGGCAATCTCCATAGAGTTTGGCGTCTTCAGTTTGATCATGGTTTTACCCCTATACTTAGTAACCATTCACGCACGCTTTCTACAGCGCCTTTATCGGTATCTGGCGACGGATGAGGCCGATGGAAACACGCAACGCTCATATTTAGTATGAACTTACAACGCGAACCTCTTCCTTCCTTAATTTCTCCGCCTAATGCTTTAACCAGTGACTCTATATCAGACCACTTGATCCCTTGAGGAACAGGAGATTTAACTATTTGATCCAATGTATTTTTTTGTTTCTTCCGTAAAGCCTGTACCTGGATTCTCATGGCATGTCCTTATGACTTCACTTTATGACATCAATAGTATGACATCACAGTATGAAGTCAAGTTTCCCTTCCTTACGCCATTGTCCCAATCGTCTTCCTGAATCGCAGCAGCGCGATGGTGAAAAACACGCCGCCAATTGCCATCAGCGTCAGGAACTGCGGCCAGACGATTTCAAATCCGGCACCCCGGTAGAGAATGGCTTGCGCGAGGCTAACAAAGTGTGTCGTCGGCATGGTCAGCATAATGTCCTGCACCATCTGCGGCATACTTTCGCGCGGCGTGGAGCCACCGGAAAGCATTTGCAGCGGTAGCAGCACCAGAATCACCAGCAGCCCCAGTTGCGGCATTGAACGCGCTATCGTCCCCATAAAAATGCCGATTGACGTGGTGGCAAACAGACTGAGCGCCACGCCCAGCATAAACAGCGGGATCGAGCCTTCAATCGGTACGCCCAGCACGCCTTTTACCATCAGCACCAGCGATAATCCCGATACCACCAGCACCACCAGCCCCATCGACCAGACCTTTGCCATCATGATCTCAAACGGCGTTATCGGCATCACCAGTAAATGTTCCACCGTGCCGTGTTCACGCTCGCGGATCAGCGCCGATCCGGTCAGCACAATCGCCAGCATGGTAATGTTGTTGATGATCGCCATCACCCCACCGAACCACGCGGGATCGAGGTTCGGGTTAAAGCGCATCCGGGTTTCCAGCGATACCAACGGCTCGCTGTTATCACGGTAGCGCGCGACAAAGCTGTTCACTTCACCGTTGATAATATTCTGGATATACCCGTTGCCGGTAAATGCCTGGCTCATGCGCGTGGCATCGACGTTCACCTGAATATCCGGCTGGCGTCCGGCGAGGACATCACGCTGAAAATTAGGCGGAATATTTATCGCGAAGGTATAGCGTCCGGCGTCCAGCCCGGCATCCATCTCATCGGCGGTGATCATCTCCGGTGGCAAAAACCACGGGCGATAGAAGCTGTTAACGATCCGGTTCGACAACTGCGATTGATCCATATCGGCAATAGCGATCGGCGCGAGGTTCAACGATCCTGGTGTGACGGTCGCTGACGAATACACCGACACCGTAAACGAGAAAACAATCAGCGTCAGCATCGCTTTATCACCGAGCAGACTGCGCAACTCTTTGATACCCAGATTAAAAATATTGCGTAAATGGCGCATCATCCCTCCTGTTTTTTCAGCAGCAGGATGCTTAAGCCCATCACCAGCGGGATGGCTATCAGCAACGGGATAAAAAGTTGCCATAAATCAGTCAGATCAAGCGCCTTCGAGAACGTCCCGCGGGCGATAGTCAGAAAATGACTGGTCGGGTAAACCTCGCCGATCCAACGTCCAGGCCCTTCCAGCGAAGCTACCGGATCGATCATCCCGGAAAACTGTGTCGCCGGGATCAACGTGATAATCGCCGTTCCGAAAATGGCGGCAATCTGGCTTTTCATAAAGGTAGAGATCAGCAGCCCCATTCCGGTGGCGATGATGATATACAGCAGCGCCGCCAGGGTGAGCGTCAGGAAACTGCCTTTATGCGGCACGCCAAATACAAACACCGACAGGCCGCAGAGCAGGAAAAAGTTCAGCATCCCCAGCGCGATGTACGGCAGCTGTTTGCCAAGCAAAAATTCGCTACGGGTGGTGGGGGTCACGTAAAGGTTGATAATCGACCCTAGCTCTTTTTCCCGCACCACGCTAAGGGCGCTTAGCATTGACGGGATCATCATCAGCAGAAGCGGGATCACCGCCGGAACAATCGCTGGCAGGCTTTTTACATCCGGGTTATAGCGATAGCGCGTCTCAATATTCATCAGCCCGCTTTGGCTGGCGGGCGTCGATTGTCGGCTCGCCACATCCTGTAGCCAGCTCTGGTGCATAGCCTGCACGTAGCCTTTTACCGTTTCGGCGCGGCTCGGCATCGCACCGTCGATCCAGACACCGAGTTCCACAGGCGTACCACGCGCGATATCGCGCCCGAAATTGGGCGGGATCTCAATCGCCACCGTGATATCGCCCGCACGCATCCGACGATCAAGCTCGTCATAACTGGTGAGCGGTGGCTGTTCGATAAAGTAACGGGAACCGGAGAGGTTGAGCGTCCACGCCTGGCTACTGACAGTCTGGTCGCGGTCGAGCACCGCAAAGCGCAGGTTTTCCACATCCATACTGATGCCGTAACCCATTATCAGCATCAGGATCACCGTTCCCATCAACGCCAGCGTCGAACGTACCGGATCGCGGCGCAGTTCCAGTGCTTCGCGGCGGCTGTAGCTAAACAGACGGCGCAGGCTAAATCCCTGACGCGGCGCGTGGGTGGTGTCGTGTACCACGGGCGGCGCTTCGGCTTCGTTGCTCTGCCCTGCCGCCTCCTGCAAATAGGCGATAAATGCCTCTTCCAGACTGGCGGCTCCGCGTTTCTCAACCAGCTCCTGCGGTGTACCGCTGGCGAGCACTTTTCCGGCGTGCATCAGTGAGATGCGGTCGCAACGTTCCGCTTCGTTCATAAAGTGGGTGGAGATGAAAATGGTCACTTTGTCCTGGCGCGAGAGATCGACCATCAACTGCCAGAACATATCCCTTGCCACCGGATCGACGCCAGAAGTAGGCTCATCGAGGATTAACATTTCCGGGCGATGAATCACCGCCACCGCCAGCGAAAGCCGCTGGCGAATGCCGAGCGGCAATGACTCCGGCAGAACATCTTCAACGTCGTTGAGCTTAAAACGCTCGCTCATTTCAGCCACTCGCGCGGGAATTTCCGCTTCCGGGATGTGAAACAAACGGGCATGTAACTCAAGGTTTTGCCGCACGGTGAGTTCGTTATAGAGCGAAAACGCCTGCGACATATAGCCCACCCGACGGCGAGTATCGATATCTTTTGGATCAACCGGTTGCCCGAACAGCCACGCCTCACCTTCGCTGGCAGGCAGCAGTCCGGTAAGCATTTTCATGGTGGTGGATTTACCGCAGCCGTTCGAACCGAGGAATCCAAAAATCTCCCCGCGTGGAATGAGGAAATTGACGTGATCAACGGCAACGAAGGAACCAAAACGCATGGTCAGATCGCGCGCTTCGATGGCAATCTCTGCGTTTTCAGGTTGATACGGTGGGATCACTACCGCCTGATGCGCCTGCCGTTGTGCTTGCGGTAACAGATTTATAAATGCTTCTTCCAGCGTGGCGCTTTGCGTTTGCTGTCGCAACTCTTCGGCGCTGCCAGTTGCCAGCACTTCTCCGGCATTCATCGCCACCAACCAGTCAAAGCGTTCGGCCTCTTCCATGTAGGCGGTGGCGACCAGAACGCTCATATTGCTCTGCCGCTGGCGAATACTGTCGATCAGATCCCAGAACTGGGCGCGGGAGAGCGGGTCAACCCCCGTTGTTGGCTCATCAAGAATCAACAATTCCGGATCGTGGATTAACGCACAGCACAGCCCAAGTTTTTGCTTCATCCCGCCGGAGAGTTTACCTGCCGGACGATCGCGAAACGGTGCTAACCCGGTGCTGGTCAGCAACTCATTAATTCGGACTTCCCGCTCCGCTTTGTCGTGACCGAACAGGCGAGCGAAAAAATCGACATTATCATACACCGATAAGGTGTGGTAGAGATTTTTGCCCAGCCCCTGCGGCATCCAGGCGATGCGCGGGCAGACGTCGCGGCGATGCTTCGGGTCGCGCATATCGCCGCCCAGTACCATCACGTTGCCCTGCTCAATGACGCGGGCACCGGAAATCAACGACAACAAACTCGACTTCCCGACGCCGTCCGGGCCAATCAGCCCGACCATGCAACGGGCCGGAATATCGAGAGTGATATTGTTCAGCGCAACGGTTTTTCCATAATGCTGGCTCACGCCCGCCAGTTGCGCGACAGGCGGGACGGGAACCAGTTCCAGATGCGTCATTGCGGCAACCTCACCACCAGGTCTTCAGGCCACGGAAGTTCTTCATTCACCCGCACCCACGCCACGCCCGGCAAGCCCGTTTTGACATATTCCAGATGCTGCTGGAGTAATTCCGGTGGGATACGCGCTTTGACGCGAAACATCAGTTTCAGCCGTTCATCGCTGGTTTCGACAGTTTTTGGCGTGAACTGGGCAACACTGGCGACAAAACTGATGGTTGCCGGAATACGCAAATCTGGCGCGGCATCGAGGATCAGCCGGGCTTCACCACCCAGTTTCAGCGTGCCCGCTTGTTCGGTTGGCAGGAAGAAGGTCATATAGACGTCGCTGAGATCGACCATATTCAGCACCCGACCGCCTGCCGCCAGCACTTCGCCTGGCTCGGCAACCCGATACTGCACGCGTCCGTCACGCGGGGCTTTCAGTTCACTGTCATCGATATCTGCCGCGATACGCCGTTCAGTGGCTTGCGCGGCTTCTACACGAGTTTGCGCCTGAATGATATTGGTACGTGCCGCTTCAATAGCGGCTTTAGAGGCAGAAACCTGGGCTTTTGCCGATTCCAGCGCAGCACGGGCGCTTTCGGCGGCGGCGCGGTCATCATCCAGTTGTTGCGCAGAAATAGCCCCACTATGGGCGAGCGAGCGGGAACGGGTATGACGTTTGGCTACGGAGTCCAGTTCAGCTTGACGTTGATTAACCAGCGACTGAGCGGCGCGAGTTTCACTTTGCCGCTGTTCCAGCAAAGCCTGCGCGGCGGCAACGGCACTTTGCGCCTCTTTGATTTGCGCGATGGCTTCCAGTCGCTGCTCCTGCAACACGCGAGTATCCATCTTCGCCAGCACTTCACCTTCGCGAACAAACTGGCCTTCTTTCACCAGAATGGTGTCGATACGCCCGGCAATTTTGCTGGCGATATCCACTTCCGTCGCTTCAATGCGCCCATTGCTGACGGCAAAGCCTTCCGGCACACCTGCCGGGCGCAACAGCCACCACGCCACGATAGCCGCCACCGCCAGTAACCCGACAACCCACCACGCCAGATGGCGCTTAATATTATCCATAATCGACCCGCCATAATCCCTGTAAGCAATCGACGCGTGTTACAACTGCCACCGAACGATGTTCAGCGAATTATTCCATCCGGGATAAGAAGGAAACGGCAAAGGCGGCCAGGGCGCAGCAAACTGAGCGCCAACGGGGAAGGTCTGGTGAAAACGGGTAGTAATGTTGTCATCATCAGCATTCCTGGCCGTAAATGAAACACGCATACTCATAAGTGAAATCAATTAAATACTAACAGTTATATTCATGTTGTCTATTTGATTACCATCAGCTTGTGATACATCGCGATGTTCTTCTGTTCGATAGCGTTTTTAACCCAAAATAGTCTTAAACAGGAAAGGTGACTATCACGCAGTGTTATTATTATCTTGTGTACAAATATCTTAACGAAAGGTAATAAGGTATTTTTGCAAAAAGAGGGTAGATGAGAAAAAAAGCGTTTTAAGCAACGATGAAAAATAAGAAAAAGATATTAATTCAGAATTAGCCGTAGGATAAATATTTATTTACCAGCATTAACTTGCTTCTAAAAATCGATACTCAGAACAATAAATCCGGCTATAGTAAAGTTACTTTTTACAATTAGTGGTATCTCATTGTTATATTTAACTAACTAAAAATACTACTTACACGCTTTCTGACATTAGCGGCAACGCATATGGAGATTGAGATGAACATATATATCGGATGGCTATTTAAATTAATCCCTTTAATTATGGGGATAATATGTATTGCGTTGGGTGATTTTGTATTAGCAGGTTCCGGGCAAAGTGAGTATTTTGTGGCGGGCCATGTACTTATTTCGCTTTCTGCAATATGCCTGGCGTTGTTCACTACGGCATTTATTATTATCTCTCAGTTAACTCATGGTGTGAATAAATTATACAACACATTATTCCCTATTATTGGTTACGCTGGGTCTGTCGCAACTATGATTTGGGGATGGTTGCTGCTGGCAAGTGATAATGTCATGGCCGATGAATTTGTTGCCGGACATGTTATTTTCGGTGTTGGGATGATTGCTGCCTGCGTATCAACCGTGGCGGCGTCTTCCGGGCATTTTCTGCTAATTCCCAAAAACGCCTCGGGCAGTAAGAGTGATGGTACGCCGTTGCAGGCTTATTCTTCAACAATCGGTAATGGCTTAATTGCCGTTCCCGTTCTGCTTACTCTCTTTGGTTTCATTTGGTCAGTCGCGCTGTTACGTAGTGCAAATATCACACCACATTATGTTGCTGGTCACGTACTGCTGGGGTTAACGGCAATTTGCGCTTGTCTTATTGGTCTTGTCGCCACTATTGTCCATCAAACGCGGAATACGTTCTCAATGAAAGAGCATTGGCTGTGGTGCTATTGGGTTATTTTGCTTGGCTCACTTACTGTTATTCAGGGCATCTACGTTTTAGTCAGTTCAGATGCAAGTGCCAGACTGGCACCCGGCATTATTCTTATTTGTCTGGGAATGATCTGCTACAGTATTTTCTCCAAAGTGTGGCTGTTGGCGCTGGTATGGCGACGCACCTGTTCGTTAGCCAACAGAATACCCATGATTCCAGTATTTACCTGTCTGTTTTGCCTGTTCCTTGCAGCGTTCCTTGCTGAAATTGCGCAAACCGATATGGCTTATTTTATTCCTTCGCGAGTTTTGGTTGGCTTAGGTGCAGTGTGTTTTACACTGTTTTCCATCGTTTCTATATTAGAAGCGGGGTCTGCGAAAAAATAATGACTCTCGCCGGATTGTGGTTATGCTACAGCCCGGCGAATATTAATACTTCCCGTTATTCACGCAGCACTCTTCACGCAGAAAGCTAATAATCCCTTCCAGAACATCATATTGCGAGACACACATCAACGTGCGACTTTCTCGGTTTTGCTTAACCAGACCAACGGAGACCAGCGCCGAGATATGGTGGCTCAAGGTCGATGCGGGGATCGCAAGTTCCTTCTGTAACTCGCCTACCGGCATCCCGCGTTCTCCCGCTTTGACCAGATGACGAAAAATAAACAAACGGGTCGGATGACCTAATTCTTTCAGTGCCTTAGCGACATCTTCCAGTTCCATAAGTAGTTTCTCCGGCTAATTGATATTTCGATAATACCAGAAATATCTTGCTCACCGCTCTTTATTTCGATAATTTTAGAAATATAGTTTTAAAGAGGGTATAAAATGTTTGAATGGTTACCAGGGCTGCGCGACGCCGCCGGGATGTTCCTGTTCTTAGCCGTAGAGCTATCGTTACTTTTTCTTCTTATCAGTGCTGGTGTCAGCATAATCCGTCATAAAATCCCGGATCATAAGATCCAGAAAATGATGGGTGCGCGTAAAGGGCGCGGTTATTTGCTGGCAGCAATGTTAGGTGCAATGACTCCGTTTTGCAGTTGCTCAACCATTCCCATGCTTCGCGGTCTTCTTTCTGCAAAAGCGGGATTTGGCCCAACGCTCACCTTTTTGTTTGTTTCACCATTACTCAACCCGATTATCGTCGGGCTAATGTGGGCAACATTTGGCTGGAAGGTCACGTTGCTGTACGCCGTTATTGCGTGCGGCGTTTCGCTGACCGCCAGTTTGTTACTGGATTTTGTTGGCTTTGAACGATACGTCATACCGGCGAAGGGGAGCAACGCGAGCTGCTGCAAACCGGTGTTCGATAAACCCGTAATTAGCTTGCGCTCCGTGACGTTTACACCGCAAACCACATCTTGCTGTACCGCAAAACCTGCTGTTAATTGCTGTAGTGCTGCCAAAACGGCTCCCCCCAGCCTGCCGACTCAGGCAATAAAGGATGCATGGCGGCAATTTAAAGAAGTGCTTCCCTACCTGTTAATTGGGGTGCTAATTGGCTCATTTATTTACGGCTTTATTCCAGCACAATGGATTGCAGCACATGCCGGAACGGATAATCCACTGGCTATCCCCTTGAGCGCGGTTATAGGTATCCCGCTCTATATACGTGCAGAGGCCGTAATTCCCCTCGCTTCGGTATTAATGACCAAAGGCATGGGGATGGGAGCCGTAATGGCACTCATCATCGGCAGTGCGGGTGCTAGCTTAACAGAAGTTATTTTGCTGAAATCGATGTTTCGCACGCCGATGATTATTGCCTTTCTGATGGTAATTTTAGGAATGGCCGTGGTTATGGGATATGTAACGCAAGCGTTATTTTGAGGCTGTAGCGTTAAAAAAAAGTTCTGCTACTAATTCAATATTTGACATGAAAATAATGTCACTAAAAACACAACAAATTGATATGTAACGATATCTATCACATAACCATCCACCTTGACCTGATCCCCGCTGGTTAGAAGTGATCGATTTTTACAAGGTTCGCTATTAACACGGAGTAGGCAAGCTCATTGGGCTGAAAGTCCGATGTAAGCGAGGGGCGGAAGTTCGCACTTGTTTTCACATCTGATGGAGGTATCACTTAAATCGCGGTGTGTGAGTCATTGGGGAGACAGTCAGGTATAGGGGTCTGAAGTCCAACCGTACGAAAACGTACGCTAAGTACGTTTTTTGAACAGGATGTCATCAAGCCCCGCGATGTTAAGTGCCATTTACCGATTAAAAACACACCGTTTTAGGCGTATTTTTCACTGTCCACAATATTATCAGACAAAAAGTACTTAACGTATGAAATCGTTCCGTTGAGTGTCAACCCCCGTTTACAACCAAATCTGCAGGATAATCCATGCGAAAAAAATAGACTAAACCCGACAGTAGCCGATGCGCTGATGGACCGGCTTCTACATAACGAGCACCGAGTTGATCTCAGAGGTAAATAAATGCGTAAACTGGCGCCGACCGATCAAACAAGTTAAAAACTACAGTATGAAATAACCAGTGCGGGAAGCGCGATCAGAATACGCACTTTTGATGGAAAAACTTACCGCATGTCCTCACTACTGCAGCAATATACCTCATGGTGCAAATCAATGATGATTCTACGCAATACCGTTATTGGCGGCATTCTGCTGACCACCCATCTGTTAGCTCACGCGAACATCGTGGCAGACAGTGGTCGGCCGATTAACTTTGCCGACTGCTATCCTTACCAAACCCTTTACTTTTCCTACACTGAAGACCATAAAAAGGCTGTGGAGGTGTGTCGAGCAGGGACAGGTTATGGTGTCTATCGTTACACGTATGGTCCGATTAATAAGCCTGAACTTCAGGTATTAAAAACCGATGAAGATATTGGCTGGTATGAGAGCAATAAGAGTGTCGGGTTCGCTATGCGTAACGGGAACTATTTCTATCACCTAGAAACAACAAGAGATCCTCGTAAAGGGAGTAGTACCTTGCTAGTGGTGTCGAAAGGGGGCTTAAGCGGTAAAACCATCGCCTCTATTCCCCTAGCCAATGACTATTACGGTTTTCAATATGACCTCAGTCGTGATGGTCTGTTATACCCTTTCCCTGTGGAGAAATAGTTTTCGCTTTGCCGCTTCTTTCATCCGATGTTCGAACCATGACGGCAGGCGCCAAGCCCGCCGTTGTTCACCGGAAAAAGTCATCCACAGAATCGCTCCACTCGTGGCCAGAAGCAGACCACACCTTGTTTATCGGGGGAGGAAAACCGCTCCTGCAGTAACCATTTTTACCCACAAAATCGAATGCCCCGTGCGGGTATCCGTTAATCAGGAGCACGCATTTCTGACTGTCTTCTGACCAGCCAATTTTAACGTCAGAAGGAATGTGTCCGTCTGAAACATCGTCAGCATTGTAGATGTGTACTGCGTCCATGATCGGGTTTCCTTCGACAGACTCATCGAGCGCGTAGAAATACCCGGTCTGGCCGTCGTCTTCGAACACGGCGGCCAGCATACCCTCAGGAGCCAGGCTCTTTATCACCTGTTCCTCCCCGACAACTAGCTGGGCCTGTACCGTCACTAAAATGCTCATCAGGTTGTTCTCCTTTCCCTTTGCTTCGCCAGCCAGCTTTCAGACTGGCAGATAATTTATCATAACATCCCTTGCCCACACCGCTAAGGGCGGGTTCGGTGAGAATATGGTGCCTACCGGGTAAAACCCGCAGCAAAGCCCTCGGTAAATTGCGCTGCTCGCTCAGCGCCGCGTTCTCCCGTTGCATAAGACCAGACATCATCCGCCATTCCTCGAAGGCGTTCTCCCACTCGTCCAGCCTTTTCGAGTAGTCCTGTTGTAGCTGCTCTAATGCGCTCAGCAGCTGTTTTTCGGGGCTTGATGACCGTCACAGAGGCCATTCATCCGTTTCTTCCGCTTGCTTCAATGGCCTTAGCTGGCCTTTTGTTACCTGCTCCGTAAGAATGTGTAATGCCCCAGCATGTTGATATGCGCGTGTCTCAGTGGTGAAAGTCTGGCTTCATCCTCTTCATTTATGGTTTCACCTTCATTACGTAAATGCTCCAGTGCAGCCTGCATGTAGATGGTATTCCAGAGAACGACAGCATTGGTCACCAGTCCCAGCGCACCCAGCTGATCCTCCTGCCCATCCTGGTAGCGTTTCCTGATTTCACCTTTTTGTCCGTGGCAAATCGCTCTGGCTACAGCATGTCGGCTTTCTCCCCTGTTAAGTTGGGTCAGGATGCGGCGGCGATAGTCTTCATCATCAATATAATTAAGCAGATACAACGTTTTATTTATTTTCCCCGCTTCGATAATCGCCTGCGTCAGGCCGGAAGGTCGTTCGCTGCTCAACAATGAACGGATCGCCACTGAAGCACGGATTTTTCCCAGTGTCAGGGAACCGGCCATACGCATCATGTCATCCCAGTGCTGCTCTATCTTCCGCGGACTGGCTGTGTTACGGGCAAGATCATTCAGTACGCCATAATCCGCATCTTTATCCACGCGCCAGAACACTGAAGCACCTGCATCAGCCAGACGCGGAGAAAACTGATAGCCCAGTAACCAGAAGAGGCCAAAAATCAGATCGCTGGAGCCTGCCGTATCGGTCATTATTTCCGTTGGGTTTAGCCCGGTTTGCTGCTCCAGTAGCCCTTCCAGAACAAAGATAGAATCCCTTAGCGTGCCTGGAACGACAACGCCATGAAATCCGGAATACTGATCTGAAATAAAGTTGTACCAGGTGATCCCGCGGCTGGAGCCAAAATATTTTCGGTTTGGCCCTGCATGCACTGTACGGACAGGTGCAATAAACCGCATACCATCCGCAGAGGCCACTTCACCACCGCCCCATTTCTGAGCCAGAGGCAGAGTAGACTGATAATCAACCAGCCGTGCATTGGCACTGACCAGCGTTTCAGCACGCAGGTAATTCTGTCTGGTCCAGTTCAGCCGATGACGGGTCAGCGCCGGGATATTCGGGCGGATAAATGGATCCAGCCCAATATTACAGGCCTCGGCCAGTAACACAGCACAGATACTGACGGTCAGGCCCTCCATTCGGGCGCCAGCCTCACTTGCATGAGTAAACTCATCAGCAAATCCTGTATGCGCGTTAATTTCAAGAAGAAGTTCTGTCAGATCGACAACTGGCAGCAGGTCAGATATACGTTTTGAGAGTAACTTCAGCGTTGGCGGCTCATCCAGTCCACTCAGATGAGCAATGGTCAGTTTCGTGCGTTTTCCGCTGAAATCCAGCGAAACGGCCTGATTATCGGAAAAATTTTGGGCAACCTGTCGGTACACCGTGTCGAGCTGTCGGGCCAACGCATTGACAGCGTCCCCGGCATTAAGAGGATGGCCTAGGGAACGATACACCTGCACTCTGTTGGTGTGCCAGTCCTGCCCCTGGAGAAGTTTAGCCCGTGGATCTCCCCAGCGTTCGCTCCGTGCGACGTAAATATCCCGTCGCCGCAGACTGTCCTGCAACTTATTCATAACGCAGAGGGTATAGCCCTGTCGGGATAAATGACCGTCTTTGCCATAGCTGAGCCGTTTCCAGGGACCGGTAATTATCGCTATTGGCGCATCATCAATATGCTGCCTCCGTGTTGATCGGATCGCCGCAAGATAACGTATAGCCTCCAGCGTGCTTTCACCTGCCGGCGCAGCGCTGAATTCAATATTTTCCAGCAAACAGGGAAGAAAACGGCGGACTCTCCCGTACTGTTCCACCATTTCATCATGAAAGCTGGCATCAGGAGGCCGGGCAATAGCGTTTATAAATGTGATGGTATCGGCCAGCCTGGCCGGAGGAAATTTTTCAAATATTGTCGAGCGAAGCAACTCACTGTCGATATTTTCATCCAGAAGTACCGAGCAGATATGTGCCAGTTCCAGTGCTGATTTATCAAGATCTTTCAGCGTTCTCAGCCGTTTTTTCTGCCCAATTTTTTTCGCCTCCCGACCGATATCAGCAATAACCCCATCCAGAACGTCCAGCGCGTCATCCAGTGCTGATATTTCGCAGGAGCGGACAAACGCAACCAGCATCGCCGTTCGTCTTGCGGGTGGCATCCTGGCTATTTTGTACACTGAAATCATATCGGCATACCGTGCGAGAGCATTAAAACGCACCGGAGGAATACCGGTAAAGTCGAGTCCCTGCATACCAAATGCTTTCAGTTTCAGGTAGCGCGCGACGGCCTGATTAAATGCCGGACCGCTAATGGCAACAGGACCTTTTCTTAACTGATCAAAACGTGAAGTGCGCCTTCCATCAGGCACCTGTAACAGTTCTTCAAGCAATGAGCACTGTTCTCCTGATGCCAGTCCGGAAAGACGTGACCAGAGTCTGTCTGCCGATTTTTCACGAACTTCCGATATCAGACGGGTCAATGTGGTTACGCCAGGCAACAGTATTTTGTTTTGCAGGAGCCAGCTGGTAGCCAGATCGAAAAGCAGACCCGGTCGTTCGTTGCTTAGCCAGCTGCGGGTGAACAGTAACCGGCTCAGCCTGAAGGTCCACGGCCAGGCAAAATCACGATAGCCATACCGCCGTCGTATCAGTGCCTGATGCTCGCGCAGTGTGGTTTCTCTTCTGGAATATTCAGAAAGAACGCGTGTATCAGATATGCCCAGTTGTCGTGCAACAAACCACTGTACGTTAGCCGGAATCGATGGCAGGTCGTGAGGCCATGTGCCAAGGAAACGAACACATCCAATCAGCAATGCCACTGCAAAACGGTTGGCTCTGCCGCGCCGGTTGTTAATGAACTCCATATCTGCTTCATCCAGCAGAAAGAAGCGGGCCAACTGAACATCATTGGGCTCGCCGGAGAACTGACCATAGCTGGCCCGTTGATCGGCATTTAAAAAATCGGCTGGCAAAAAGGCCTCCCTGGCATGAGTAAAGAAAACGGTCGTTTTCTTTACTCTGATTTCCCGTTTCGGATCTCAACGGAATGACTGAAGAATTCTTTGTAAAATACGCGGTAAATAAAACAATGTTAATATTGATGGAGCATCGGCGGGTATATTAACAATTTGTAGGTGAAATCATGTTAGTCGGGTATGCACGGGTCTCAACCGATGACCAGAATCTGAATTTGCAGCGGGATGCACTTCAGGTGGCCGGGTGTGAAAAAATTTTTGAAGACCAGATCAGTGGAGCTAAAGCGGAACGACCAGGGCTTCAGGATGTATTAGCGTTTGCCCGTCCCGGAGATACCCTGGTTATCTGGCGACTGGATCGCCTGAGCCGTTCGCTGAAAGACCTGATTGAAATGGTTAAACTGCTGGAGTCAAAAAATATCGGTTTAAAAAGTCTTCAGGAATCTATTGATACCACTTCCAGTTCCGGGATGCTGATATTTCATCTGTTTGGCGCACTGGCTGAATTTGAACGCAATCTGACGCGGGAAAGAACGCAGGCTGGACTTCAGGCTGCACGGGCCAGAGGACGGAAAGGTGGGAGGCCGAAGGTGCTGAATAAGGATAAGCAGGCCCTGGCTGTTCGACTGTATGATGAAAAAAAACATACAGTTGCACAAATTTGTGAATTAATGGGGGTATCGAGACCCACGCTCTATAAATACATTGATGAAGCAAAAACTGTGACCCATCTTTGATGGTGGCCAGCATAGCGAGCGGTTGCCCGAAATTCAAAGGGCCTTGCGGACAGCCGGGAACGCTTGTACTCACTGATTAATATGAAGACAATACCCGGATATAAAGAAGGGTTTCCACACCGGACATGACCGGATAATCACATTCAGGATGGCACTGTGTTGACGGATATAACAGCAGTTACAGGTAACGCCTATACGCTCGAGATTAATGACAGTCCGGTTATCCCCGATGTGCTGCGTTTTCGGGGGACTGAGGCATTAAGCAAACCTTTCTCCTGGCGTATTGAATTCACAATCCCGCAGAGCAGTATCCTCCCTGAACAGGTGTTGATGAAGTACGCCAGTTTTGCCATGCGGGACAGCAAGGTGGTACACGGCATCATTACCCGACTGGAATGGCTCTCCACCAGTGCTGATGAGTCCCACTACAGCGTGACACTTGAATCCCGCCTTTCTCTCCTCTCCCGCTCACGCCGCTGTGCCCTTTATCAGAATGTCTCCGTGCCGGAAGTCGTGGAACTGGTGCTGCGTGCACATGGCATGGAAGGCCCGGACTTTGAATTTTCGCTGTCCCGCCAGTACCCGGTTCGTGAACTGATCACTCAGTGGCGGGAAACCGATCTTGAATTTATTCAGCGCATTCTATCTGAAGTCGGTATCTGGTTTCGCCAGGAGATGAACGACGTCACGAAACTTGATTTGACGATCTTCGGTGACAGCCAGCTTCACTATCTCTTTAACGGTGCACTGCCGTATCACGAGCCTTCCGGCCTGTATGATGGCGCTGAATTGTGTTGCTGGGGTGTTCGCACCTGGCATAATACGGTGACGGGGAGGGTCAGTGCCCGTGATTACAACCCCCTTACCGCATCAGAGCCAATGGATACATCAGTCTCCGTCCGTTCTCCTGCCGTCACCACGGGAGAGCATTATCGTTATGCTGAACCGTATCGTGATGCCGGAGACGACACCACATCTGAGCCGGAAACCGAAAGCGGCGCGTTTTATGCCCGCATTCACCATGAGCGGGAACTCAATAAATCCGCACGCGTGCATCTGTTCAGCAATGCTGCCTGGCTGGGTCCGGGCATGGTTATTGACCCCGAAGGCGTTACTTTGCAGGATCTGAAGGATGGCATGATAATCACCTTCGCGTCTTACATTGCATCCCGCGATTCCCGCCTGCATGTCTCAGTGTGGGGTATGCCGTATCGCGAGGAATATAGCTTCCGCCCGGCTGAAACCGTTCGTCCTGAAATTCACGGCACCCTTCCGGCACGGATTGAGAGCCGGGAGAAAAACGATATTTATGCGCATCTCGACGGGTACGGTCGCTACCGGGTAAAGCTGGACTTTGACAGGGAAGAAACAGAACAGGGCTATGGCTATCTGTGGCTGCGGATGGCAAAGCCGTACAGCGGTGAAACATGCGGCTGGCATACGCCACTCATCGACGGCACCGAAGTGGCGATTGCGTACAGCAACGGCGACATTGACCTGCCCTATATCTCCCACGCGATGCACGATTCGGCGCATCCTGACCTGGTTAATCGTGACAATCACACCCGTAATATCCTGCGAACTCCGGCGAACAATAAGCTGAGGATGGAGGATAAGCGGGGTGAAGAGCATATCAAGCTCGCCACGGAATACGGTAAAACGCAGCTCAACAGCGGGCACCTGGTGGATAACCAGGAGCAGCAAAGAGGCGCGGGTATCGAGCTGCGCACCGATGAATATGGTGTTGTCCGGGCGGGGAAAGGGGTGTTTGTGAGCGCGGATGCACAGGCCAAAGCGCAGGGTGATGCGCTGGACATGGAGGTGGCGCTGAAGGAGATTGAGCGGCTCAACCAGCAACTGCAACAGCTGGAAATGGCGGCGGAGCAGGCACAGGCGCTGAAGGCACATGTGGACGACCAGATGCAGATGTTTGAGCAGCGGCTGAAACCGCTCAACGAAGCCGTGCTTTTCTCGGCTCCGGAAGGGATGGCCTTCACCAGCGGGGAAGATATGCAGCTGGCGGCTGTACAGAACGTGGCCATCAACGCCGGAGGCGATATCAGTACCGGAGTGATGGGGAATATGACGGCGCTGGCGGGTGACAAACTCGGCCTGTTTGCCCGTACCGGACCACTGAGCCTGAAATCAGGTGAAGGCCCGATAGATGTACAAGTCCGGAACGGCAATCTGCGGCTGTTTGCTGAGAAAAAACTCACCCTGGCTTCGGAAAGTGATATTTCGTTTACCGGCAAGAAACGCATCATCCTGACTGGCGGTGGCAGCTACCTGAAGCTGGAAGCGGGAAAAGTCGAATACGGCACGACGGCAACCTATATGCGTCGGGTGAAGCGGACGATGACGGCGGCTGCGCAGAGTATGCCGATGACATTCCCCCGTATGGGTACTTCGCATATCTACTCGGCTATCTATGAGTTGCAGGACAAAAACGGCAATATTCTGGTCAATACCCCCTATCGCCTCACCACTCCATCAGGCCAGACAGCAACGGGGTACAGCGATAACGCAGGCCGCTCCGTGCCGGTTTATACCCGTCAACAGGAGGATGTGGAACTGCATGTTCTTGTTAAAAAACCACAACCCGAAGAAACGATGTGGTTTGTGGGGGAAACCGATACGCAGCAACTGGAAACCGAACTCAGGGAGAGCCAGTCATAATGGAAATGCCCGATTTACCCGAGACACCGACATCTGATATTCCTACCGGGGCGAACAACCAGCCGTGGGACTGCACCACGACGGGTGTCGAAATGATCGAAAAGCAGTCGCGTCTGCCAACCACAGAAAACCGTCAGTACCTGCACATCAAGGTGGAATACGCCATGCGTTTTCCGCAACTGTCGGCACAAATCCGTCGGGAAGGTAAAACTTACCGGATGAGCCTTAAGCAGACCATGATGAGTGGGCTTATTCGCGTGGATGAGATCGCCCGAAATTATTGCTGGTACTACAAGGCTGAGGTGGCGTTTGATATGCGCACCACGCCGCCCCGTCCTTTTCTGAGCAGTACGCTGTTGAAAAAAGATGGCTCTGGCAGACGTCATACCACCAATCCCTTCCCGGTGCCCGGCAAGGGCATTTACCGCCGTCCGGATATCATTATTGTTAAAGATAAACAGGATCGCTGGCCGGGACTGGCAGGGCCAGATACCGAAGGCCATATGCACGGTGACAATCTGGCCCGCCTGGTAGAGGTGAAGTTTCCAGAAGATGAGCTAAAACGTGGGCAATACGACGAATATATGAAAATTGTTGGCAAGGACCGTAGCCGCATGACCATTCTGGAGATCCACGACTGCCGCCCGGAAGAGCAGCAGTGGGTGGACCAGGTGGTCAACGTGACGATGAAAGCCTGGCAGACCAGCGGTGCGAAATACTGGCCGCTGGCTCTCTACCCGCCAATCTTTATGCCCCGTCCGCCATCCACCCCTGTTGCTGCCAGAATAGAGCCCTGGACTTATGCCGGTAAAGCCGTGGCCGACCTCAGTGAGGGGGCGGTGCGTGGTGTCGCTGAAGGCTGGAATGCCCTGTCAAAAGAGACGCAGCAGGTCCTGAATTCAGCGGTTGGCTGGCTTAACGACAGCGGCGAGTGGGTTTACCGGCAGGGAAGCGAGGCCTGGGTCTGGGCCAGTAAAACCGGGAAGTCGGTGAAGTCCTGGACCAGCGCCCAGATTAAGGCCGCATGGTCAGAAATACAGCACGCTACTGATATGACGCTCGAGATGCTCAAACAGGTGGACTGGGTACAGGTTTTAACCAACGTCGCGAAAACGGTCGGCGTTATTCTGGTTGCCGTAGGTATCGGCGTTCTGGTGGTAACGCTGGGTATCCCGGAAGCCATTATTGGCGCGTTTTTACTGATTGTTCGCCTGGCAATCAGCGCCTGGGGAACACTGGCGGCTATTCTCGGTACGGGGACGGCGGCACTGGCAGCCGGTTAAACAGGAGCAGGTATGGAATTACAGGATTTTGAGCTGAACTACATCGAGAAATGGCTACCGGAAGCCGCCGTGAAGTATAAAGACGGCAGCCCGGCGGTCAATCTCGGTCTGATTATCACCGTCTTTTTTAAAGACGGGCATACGCCGGAAATCCGCCGCAGGATGGTGGAGTGCGTCGATCGCTTCTATGCGAAATTTAAGCCACATCTGAAAAAAACATTACCCGGGAAGAAGTGGACTGCGATCACTGAGAAAAACTACGCCAAACAAAAACAGGCAATACTTGATTCTACGCCTGAAGAAATCTTCGACTGGACACTAAGTAGCGCCACAGAGTCTTATTTAGCCCCAGACTATGACATTCTCATCATGGGCAAACGGGTGTTTCACAACGACAACGACCGTTCAGTTATCAAACTGACATTTCCACTGTCTATGCTGAAAGAACCTGATGGAAAGCAGCGTTATGAAGACTGGCTGATGTGGCTCTGTGACACCTTCACCGTGGAAAGTGGACATGCCGGACTGTCGTTTGTTCTTCCCTACGCATTCGAACGGATGTTCCCCTATGAATATGCCCTGGCCCAGCGTTTTTCCGGCGTGATGGTGGATTCTCTCGGAACGCTTGAAGGTGGCGAAGCCGTGGAGGGGCTAAAAGGAGCCTGCTGGTACACTATTCTGGGTACGCCGTGGCTGGAAAAACTGGGGGGAGCGGAAAAATTAAAGCATCGCTTAGCCAAAACCCCTGAAATCAGTCTGCTGCCCTATAACAATGGTGTCGTACTTAAAGCCGGTGAACTACCCCCTCCACTGGGGGAGCTGAAAACCGAAGGCCTGCCCCCTCTGCTGGTGAAGGTGAACCAGATTATTCGACCCATCCGCTATGATGGGCACAATGGCCTGCATTTCTACTCTGAATACGAAAATCTTCAGTTTGATAAAGAGTCTTCAATGAAATGGTTTGCCCGCTTTGATGAAGCCAGCGCCCTGCTGGATAAAGACGAAATCGGTAAATCGTACGACCCTGTTCGTATTACCCGCTGGACTGATGAAATTGCGCCCCACGCCGGGCAGTGGGCGTCGATTATTAACGGTACCACTGAATATATTCAGACCCGCGAAGGGCAGAAAATGCCAGCGTTTGAGGATAAATACGGTAAGCAGCATCGCGCGTGTTGGAAGCTGTTGAAACGTGATGATAAAGGTAGCATCTATACACTTCCAGAGTAACGTCATGTGCTTAATCATTCCCGTAGGGGCAAGCTTGCGCTTGTCCCTGTCATCCAACAAAGACTCTATACATGTTTGTTTTTTGAACCGGAGAATATCCCAGTAGACGAAGTTGGTTAAAAAACGTACTTAGCGTACGTTTTCGTACGGTTGGGCTTCAGACCCCGTATATGTGTAATTACAAGCCTTTACTTCAGCGCAAAGGCCCGTATCGATGGTTTGGCTACTGTTTATTATTCGTTGTTTTAGTGGCTGAGGTTGCGCTACCTGATGATTGGCTGGGAACTGGCTGCATTTTTGGCATTGTTGCGCCATGTTTCTCAACATTAGAGATTGATACTTTAACCATCATAGGTGATATGGCACCATCTCCAATACGAACTGCTTTGTAATTATTTGAACTCATTACTAGGCTCCTTATTTACTCACTTCTATTGGACGAAGTTGTGGATGGTTGCAGAGTAGACTCTCCAGATGATTGTTGAGGAGCGGGTGCGGTAGGGATCGCCTGCATCTGAGGAACATTTGCACCATTTCCTACAAATACGCGCTGCATAGAGGGAATTGGAGCTCCCTCCATCATGGCTGAAACTGACTGTATTATCTTAGATTTATCGTTCAAATTAGCTCCTATCATTACCTTATTCTTTGGGGGAACCAGTAGAACTTGCAGATGACCGTGGATCAATCGCAGGTGTATCTGGCTGAATCGTTGATGTACCTTGGTGCATGAATTGGACCATATTACCTTTATCAGTGGGTATTCTTTCCATCACTGGCGGCGGCAACCAATCGTTATTAATTTGTTGCGTTTTTTTTACCATATCGCTTTTGCTGACTTCTGCTCTTCTATCAAAGTTGATCACACCAAATGTGATGACCGAGCTTATAGCCAGAACAAAAAAAATACCTGAGAATCTGTTCACCCAACTCAAAACCTTTGATATCAGGCTTACTTTTCCAAAAACACTTTCATCTTCTTCGATGTAATATTTATGAGCAATTTCTAGCTCAGCCCTCAATGCTGCATTACTAATCAAGAAACTAAATATAGTTGATAATATTGCACATCCAAATAATACCCATGCAGAGAAAAGCAGCCAAATATGTGCTGTTTGACCTTGAGGAGCTATATCTTTAAAGACAGTTAATGAGATAGCAAGGCCAGCAGATGATAAAGTCAGAATATGCTTATCATAGTTGTCAGTATTAGAGAGCTCACGCTTCTCAACTTCTGCTTTGTAAGTTGCGAAAATTGCTGTTGCCTGAGCTCGCTGCTCTTCAGTCCTTGCCACTTATCAATTCCTTTAGCTGAACTTAACGAGATTTATTCGACTGCGATAACAGTGACGCTGCATAGCTTTTGGTTTCCTCGCTGTACTTTGAACTTTTCATAACAGCGGAAGCTATCGTCTCCAACTCAGCACCAGTTTGCTTACCTGTATGAGCTTGGGCAACCACAGAAGCAGCAAGCTTCTTCTTAATTTCAGAGGAATTTTCATTTTGTAGAGCTTTTGCTGCTTGAGAGGCTAGCTTAGGTGAGGATTGCTTTTTGTTGATAGGCATAGAATATCTCCGAAAGAAACACAATATATTGACAACATGAGAACACCTACATCTACATATAGTATTAAAGAAAAACATTTATAACAACGGTATTGCAAAGACTAATTATGATTCAGATCATAGAAATACTGTTCCTATAAACAGTGTTTTGAGTCTTGAAGCAGGACTAATCAATGCCACATACTGCAGTGTCTGAAGCAGCCAGCTATTCCTCCGTTTTTCTGATGCCCATTGCATTGTGCCCTCGTCGGTCGAGTTTGGTAAAAATCAGGATGTCATTAGCACATGAGATAAAAGGCAAATATTTGCACCCTATCAGCTATACGAATATGCTGAAATTATGAACCGGAGGACTAGGTATGAAAACTTTTGGGTTAGCTACAACTCAGTCTAAGCCGCCACGCTTATGGCAGGTAGTCGGGTTAAGACATTCTCATGGTATGGCTGTGCTTGATCAAATCCACAAAGGACTAGATGGCAAAGTAGCCAGACTAATTATGAAATGGGCAAATATGACGCAAAACGATTTGAGTAAAGCATGCGGTATTTCGTCAATGGAATTTAGTCGCAGCACAAAAACACGATTCAGCGCTGAACAAAGCGAGCGACTGGTACGACTCATCCGCGCTATTGATCATGCAGTAGAATTGTTTGAAGGTAATAAGGAAGGGGCCCAAAAATGGTTGAATGAACCTAATAGGGCTTTGCGCTGGAAAACGCCTGTAGAACTGATGACATCAGAGACTGGCGCCTACGAGGTCATGATGTTGATCTCGCGGTTGGAGCATGGGGTAATCTCTTGATTCACTATCTGCTATAAAGCAGTAGCATCTACGGTGAGAAATCGAGTTTTCTGATGGACTACATGTACAACCCATCCATGGACCAATGCGTCTATGGGGGCAGTGATGAAAAGGATAGTACCTTGGTATAGAAAAAATAAGCCTTCGCCGCCGATAATAACGGGATGCAGGTCTTTTGAAGATTTTAAAAAACGCTAACAAAGCCCTTTTTAATCTGAGTGATATATTGTATCAAGGAAATTTTTTATCAATTCATTTTGCCGACTGATAAAAACAACCTTTCTCTGAAATTTCTCAATCTCTTTATTTTTTCTTGTTAAACTCAATGAATAACTCCTTTTATCTTCTAGCACTTCTGACGAATTTAAACTGGTCGATTGTAATGATAAAACATCACGTTGCCAGCAATAGTAAATATCAGAATCTATCCAGCCAATGATTTCCACATCGACCCGGCGTCGCCACCAAAGATCGAATGGACAGTGTTGTAAATTCAACCTTGGATAAATCTGAAGGCGTGACGTATCCCTGTTTGTAAATGTCGATATTATCCCCGATTGAATTTCCTTCACCACCGGTGACATCAGGTGAAACCAAGCAATCTTCCCATAATTTCGACAATCAGCAGTCACTGCAGGCAATGGGCAACGATTGCAATTAACACCGCAAAGCTTCATCACCTTCAAAGGTATACGACGTTGATTCCGAATGCCGACAAGTTCCGTGTCAATTTTTGTCGATTTTTCAACATACTCTTTGAAAGAACATTGCTGATCAGCCATCAAAATTGAATAAAGATAGGGGACAAAGAAAACGGGGTTTTCCTGCAAATCCACAGCCAACAGTTCAGCATATTTATATCTCAGTTCTTTATAGTAGCGGCGTGAAAGTGAACGCCGATGGAGACAAAGCCAGTGAGCAAAATACTCCTTTACACATGGTTTAATATATACAAAGCTGGGTTCAAATGTATTTGAAGAATAATATACATTCTCATCATCAATGTTAACCCGTTTTTCCCCAACGTTGACTGTACCTCCATCATCAGGGTAATCCTCTGTGAAAATTCCGGATACTAGAAGATCAGATAACACATCTATCATTTGTGGCATAGGAATTTGCTTTAGGGGTAATAATTTTTTATTATGAATTTTACACCCCCCCCCCATTAACCAACTTTTCTTCAGATAGCCAACACCATTTTTTTCAATACTCTCCTGAATACAGGTCTTGCAATAATATATCTTTAAATTATTATGATTTCTTTTCGCTATCGTTACTTCGCCACTATCCAGAAATTGTCCAACTGTCATTCTTGAAAAATTTATTGGCCCCCAACCAATACCTTCTTCATCTGTATGGGAAGCAAAAGAATACGCAAACTGATACTCATCATACTCCCTGCAAATATCTAGAATAGACTTAGGGGTCTGAATATTATGTCGAAGTTTTCCATTGAGATGAAATAAATTCGAAAAATCAAAGATTCCATGTATTAATTGCATCCGAAACAAAAAACTGATGATATGTTCATCATCATAAAAAACTCGTCCGCCAGATATCAATCCCATTTCAACTCCTCCTTGTAAAATATATTTAAGTACTGTTTCTATCTACGTGTTTTTAAATACTGATTAATAGCCTGCATTGTTCGAGGAAGTTTATGCCCGTAACGAACAATTGCGCCTCTGGCTCCAACGACAGCATCTAAATGAGAAAGTGAAAACCTGAATCTTTTATCTTCTGAAAGTGCCTGTACTTTTTTAGCCAGTTCCAGATCTCTTTTTGCCCAGTTAACTCTTCCTGAAGGACGTCTCAAGACCACAGCAGGAAGATTCTCAACAAGCCAATTATGATCGTTAAAATATAACCAGTAAAAATGTCGACTACAGGCAATCTGCAACTCCTTTTTTCGTCCTTCCGGATGATTTAGCATCCAGTTGATCACATGATAACGAGAGCGTCGCCTGTTAGACTCTTCCCGAATCTGTTTTCTGCGTTGAACCAGTCCCTTGCTGGCCGAAATGATAGCTTCAATACTACCAACAGACAGCCCCGTCTCTTGCGCAATATATCTGCGGTGGAAACCTTTTCTGGCCATGGTGATAACATATTTTTCAATCTGAGGAGTTAGTTTTTTGGTTTGAGTGAAATCAGTACCAACCTCTCTTCTTATGATCCCCCGGATGTAGCATCGGCTTCTCCCTGTCCGGCGGCTGATTTCGCTCATAGAGTGGCCAGCGCGATAAAATTTCAAAATGGCATCCTGCCCTGTCTTGTCGGGAAGAGAGCTATATGTCTGTGTTTTTTGCTCTGGAAGCCTTGGAAGATTTTCAACACAATACTGAACCAGTAGTTTGTGAGAGGGGAAAAGATTGCTGGAGTGATGGATAAGTTTCGCCAGCAAGCGTTTTTCATTTAAAGGTTCAGAGAAGCCATCTGTATGCCATAAATCCTGAACAATCTCATGCAACGCATCAAAAAGTTTCTCTTTTCGAACATTACCCTCACCACTCAAATAACCTTTTACGGCAAGAATACTCATTAAATCGACTTCTTGATGTATATGCCCCACGATCAAATCAGAGAAGGTTCGGCAGGCATAGCAGGTAAACCTTAGCTCGCTTTCGGCACATGGTATTTCATCATGGTTTTCATCGGGATAAAACTCCGCAGCAATATGGGGCCTAGGTGGTACTGGTTTTGAAATTAACCGGCAACCATGGCGGCAACATGCATTGATACCAGGAATTTGATGTTCACAATGCCAGTAAGCAACCCCAAACCGCTGTTCATCCTCCCCGGCACACACAGGACAAAACCGAAGAACCATCCCCCGGTATTCATTGTTACTTGTAAGCTGGCAAACACGAATAAGGTGAGCTGGTGAACATTTTAGTTGTCTCAACTCGTTAATGTGCTTCGGCATCGACCAAGCCCAAAGCGGAAATAGCGTTTGTCTTAACCAGAGTTCCTCAGGCGTCTCCGGGCACATCCTGGCAATGTTGTCTAGGTAAACCGTCAGACAGGGATGAAATGAGGCTCTCGGAGAAAGATGGAGGCCAACCGCAAACTGCTGAGGTGTATAGCCCTGCACAGACAAGGTTCTACAAAGCCTGCCGAATAAAAGCTCTCCCGGAAATGCTTTTAATAACATATCTTCTCCTTCGACCACGTTCAGCTTTCAATACTGGGATCTGTACAGTATCGAGCATAGTGCTTCAGCGCACTGTAGCGCCCCTTATTGAGCGACAATGCCCTTATCAGAACCTGCTCAGTTGTTTGAGCCATGATAGCTTCAGTCTGCCCCAGGTAGTTGTTAAGTGGGGCAGCAAACTCATCGTGTTGGGGTCTGCTAAGATCGCCTAAAATCGTGGTGGGCTTATACACAGGCAAAACAAGCGTTGGTTTAAATGGAGAAGATAGTGAAGGCCTGTTGTTCGGTGCTGTTTCAGCTAGCTCCAAAGGATAGTCATTATCATTGATGATCAGTGCTTCTGTTCGAATAAACTCATCTGAACGGCTGGATAAAACAGATTCAGAAATATTTAATAATGCCGGTGTGATAACTTCATTTCCCGAGCCAATCACTTTCAGCTGAGCTGTAATATATATTTGCTGAGCGATGGCAAGTATCCCCTTAGATAGCTTATGAAGCCTTATATTCAATTCATTTGTGAGTGGGGTCACCACATTTGTCCATTGATATCGCCAGAGATAATGGACAAAGGTTTGCCAGTCAGATGACTGATATGCCAGAGGATTTAACCGCATAAAACCAGCGGTTTCCGCTCGACGGGCAAAGCGTAACCGATGACGCATTTTATTTTCAAACTCCGGATTACCACAGAAAACTAAAGGAACTCCCAGTGAGTCAACAATCTCATGAAGAAAATCAATCAGATGATTTTCACCGTTAGTTCTTGTCAATCTCTGCATCTCATCGATGACTAGTACGCCGATAAAAGATGATTTTATTTTTTGCGCAATGATCCTAAGAAGGGTTCCTGCTCTTGATGGCGGTTTAGTCGGCTCGTTACCGAGTGCATCATCAATAGCAATGAGTAACGACTCGCTGAGGTCTCTTGGTTTAGCATTGGGAGGACAGTTCACTTTCAACCAGACAATTTGTCGCATCCCACTAAGCTCAAAACCTTTATAATTTTGATGCTCTATTACCTGAGGGAAATACCCTAATACTTGCTCAAGTGTGGTTGATTTACCAACACCGCTAATACCTGTCATGGAGCATGTTCCGGCTCGGTGTTGATAGGTTCCATCACCTAAGGTATTGCCGGATATACTGTCATTATTATAGTGTAAATAATGAACTGTTTTTATATCTAAAGGATTCCTGTTTATATAACCATTTCTAAGAAGCCTGATTATCGTTTTATAACACTCATAAAAGGATTCCTGCGGACAACGAAAGGAACCAATACGATCAACGTATTGCTCTCGCAAAATGTCTTTCAAATCTCTTTCAGCTTCATTAATTTCCGGAAAATTACTAAGGGCTACCATTGCCTCCGATTTTGATAGCTGGAGCGGAAGGGCCTCTATAAGCGGGTTATTCCGGTATTCAGGTAAATCCGCCTGGCAATACACGGCTCTTTCAATCATGATTATTTCCCCTTTTTGTCCGGGGCATTACGCTTTTCTAACCATTCTTTACGCGCTTCTGGGCCGGGGAGCAGATGAATATTATTGGCAAGAGGCAGAAGGTATTCCTCTTCCGATGAGACTGGGGCACCTCTCTGCGCATGGTATAGCTCCTGTCTACGATTCTCCCTCATATTTTTCAATCGCCCCTTCCCTTGTGTTTTCAGATCAGCAAGCGATGCCTTTCCTTCCTGTTCTAATTTCTTATTGTACTCTTGCATTGCAATAGATTCGGGTGTTATGACATACCGTTCTCGCTGGATATCACAAATATCTGCAACAATATCTGCTTCCATATGAGGTAAGCCACGAAAGATATTACGACGCGAAAGAAGTGTACTTTGCACAAAAGGCATATTTTTCCCGAACTGGACATAGATGTTGTCCATGCAATTGTCATCGATACGAACATCACAACGTGTTACACCAAAATTTCGGGCTCTGATCATTTCTGTAACGGAACAGGTGTAGTACCGATTGAAGTACTGAATACCTTTGCCAGTAATGCTTGCTTCATCTGCGTAAAGGAGTCTTGAAATCACCTCCTGTTCAGTCACTTTGTACCCACTGAACCGTAACGCATTGATGCTAACATTCCAGCTATTTACAGGTGTTGCCGCAATATCATTTTTCAGCAAAAGTGGATTAATATAGAGGAGCTCTTCGTTTAGTGCGTGATTATACTCATCCACTACCCGAATCATGAATTCCGTAAATTGCCGTAAGGTATAACATGCTCTTGCTTTCGGATCTTCCTCTCCTCTCACTAAAGAGCCACCTCTTGTTGTCCCCATAAGGCTATGAATTTTCTCGCGATTCAAAATACCAAAACGGCTTTCAACAATATTTTTCAGGTCAGGTCGGTATGAAGGTACAAATTGTAGCTCCGTAAACGGCACAACAGTATTTTGTGATTTCAGCCCCAGCATTTCTGCATTATCACAAACCAGTCTTACAGGGACATGGCTACACGGCCAGCGAGTATTACTGATATCATTCACACCAAATATCTTGCAGTATGGCTGCTTAGGCAAAAAGCAGTTAGCTAAAGCCTGAGCTGCAGCTCTCCATGAAGCATAAAGATACGATACGTGCATTCCGGTAATCATCCGGGTGGCCCGGTCAGTAATGAGATAGATAGTAGGACGGCCGATAAGCTTTCCACCAAATTCTGAAATCAGATGGACATCTGCTACAGTGGCATCAATTTCATAAAATTCACCTGGCAACGTATTAATATTCGCCGATGAACCCAATAATGCCCTCTTATTACGCAAAAACTCTCTCTCGGTTGTCCTTCTGCGAGCTATTTCATCCAGTGAGAACAGTTGCCGGGCACAATAACGAAACTGTGTATAGGAAGGGTATGGTGCCGTGTTTTTCGTTGTCATTGTGGTTATATTGGGAAAATAGATACCCAGGAATAACCGCCAGCATGCCCTAAGGCTTTTGCCATTGGGCTTGAGATAATTGCGTACGAGCACTTTTTTTATATTTTTTGAGTCACTCTCTTGCATGATGTAAATCTGAGCGCGCCCATCAGCCAACACTCTCCCCTTTTTCATCCTGCCTATTGGGGATGATTTGACGGTTTTTTTTATGCCGAGTCCGCCACTCTTCGCATATGCAGGAAGAAGAGACTGTTTGCCCCTTCCGTACTTCCAGCACAAACAGAGGAGTTTTTTTAATGATGAATACGGTAAATCATTATCGACAGCATAACGACGGAGTAAGGGACTTCGCTGATTTATTACAAAATTGTAAAGAAAATCAGGATCATCCAGTAAAGGGCTAATCAAAGCATAATTTTTATCTCTTCTGGCGCGGTGCTTCTCAGGGATTTTATCTTCCGCAACCAACATCCATACGGGAACCGGATCCTCGGATGGTTTTATTAGCCCTTCCTGTATGCCTCTGGTGAATTGCTCAATTCGATAGAATTTCGGGCGGCTGGATTTATCGCTATCCAACCCATACAAAATCAAAGAGTTCACTTCTGGACATAACTGCAGAACCCGGTAAATTGCGTCATTCAACCCCACCATATCTTTGGTAGACCAGACAGAATTCCTAATGATTTTCATTTACTACCTCCATGTTGTAGGCGCTATTACGCAATACAACAAGGGCCTGAGTCGCTGGAATATTAAAAGACAAATCAACTTCAATCTCTTTAGTTGCTATCAGCAACTTCAGTAAATCAAGGGCAGTATCGCTGTCAATGCCACTCATTGAAGAGATTTTGCTTACCATATGTTCTAGAGCATAATTTCCCGGAGGGAATGCATTAAGTAGTCCTCTCTCAGGCCGATAATCAGGCAATCCTTTCATACGGAAAGGGGACGTTACCCAGCGGATGTTGTCACTTTTCGTTCGGGTAATATCGCTTCCCGTGTACACCTGAAAACGTACATTGATACCTTCCCAAAACAGACGCTCAATCTCCTGCTTTTCAGCATTTCTTTTTGTGATCACATCATCTGATTTAATCGAATAGGCCTGATATCTGACTGAACCATCAGGGTTTTGAAAAGTGAGAACAAAGTCAGTGGTCATAATTGAGGGGACGGGTGGAGAGCCTTTGTCACTTGATTTTCTGCGTAAAGATGGATGCTCGACATCGATTATGCGAGCGATGTTCTGAGTTAACGTAAGCGGTAAAAGGGGGAATTGTTCGCGAATGTCAATTACAGCATCATTGAATTCTGCGAGATAAAAGAACTCAGTCTCAAGCCCTGAAAGCGTACTGTGCTGCCTGAATGTTTTAAGTCCCCGAATGGCTGAGCGATTACCTCTTGAACCAGTAAAATCCTGGGGGCGTATCCAGGGTTGGTAGAACTCACCAGAACCAACACCGACACCATCTTTAAGAGCCTTTTCATAGCTTTCAAGGGATGTAAACCGCCTGCCTCTGCTCATACCAACCTCGATAAATCTCAGGCCGCTCACGGGTTCACTGCACCTAAGATAAGTTTAGTGGATAAAATGCTCAGCACATAAAAATTCATATACAGTGCAAAAAAACAATAAAAACATAATGTAGAAAAATTGATACCACTTTATGTCGTAAAAAATGAATTACTGACACAAATATTGTATTAATGACCTAACTTTATTATTTATTCACAGAGGCCAAATCCTGCGCACAAGCCCATGCGCTCGACCACGCCCACTGGAAGTTATAGCCCCCTAGCCAGCCGGTAACGTCCATCACTTCACCGATAAAGTACAAGCCCGGAACTTTACGCGCTTCCATCGTCCGTGAAGAGAGTTCATTGGTGTCCACGCCGCCGAGCGTCACTTCGGCGGTGCGATAGCCTTCAGTGCCGTTAGGTTGTACGCGCCAGTCGGTCAATGTGGCAATGAGCGCCTGTTGGTCACGCACGTTGAGCTGTTTTAACGAGACGTCCGGGATCTGCCCGAGTTGTTGTAACCGTTCAACCAACCGTTTCGGCAGATGAACCGCCAGCGTGTTTTTCAGGCTCTGATTCGGATGCGCGTTACGCTGTTCATTCAGAAAGGCTTCCAGATCGACATCCGGTAGCAGGTTGATGCTGACAAATTCACCCGGTTGCCAGTAGCTGGATATCTGCAATACTGCAGGGCCAGACAAGCCGCGATGGGTGAAGAGTAAGTTCTCACGGAACACGGTGCCGTTTTCAGCGGTGATCACTGAAGGTACTGCAACGCCTGCCAGCACCTGTAACTCTTCCAGCAACGGTTTATGCAGGGTGAATGGCACCAGGCCTGCGCGCGTCGGCAACACGTTCAGCCCGAATTGTTCGGCAATCTTATAACCAAATGGCGACGCGCCCAGACCCGGCATCGAGAGGCCTCCGGTCGCGATGACCAGTTTATCGCAACCTACGGTCATGCCGTTCAGTTCAAGCGTGAATCCCGCGTCATCCTTCGTCACGCTCAACACTTCGCTACGTAATCTGAAGGTCACATTGCCCTTCTCGCACTCATCCACCAGCATGTCGACAATCTGCTGAGCGGAGTCATCACAGAAGAGTTGCCCTAACGTTTTCTCGTGCCAGGCGATACCGTGTTTATTGACCATATCAATGAAATCCCACTGGGTAAAACGCGCGAGTGCAGACTTACAAAAATGCGGATTTTGGCTCAGATAAGCGCCTGGTTCGACATAAAGGTTGGTAAAGTTGCAGCGCCCACCGCCAGACATGAGGATTTTGCGCCCTGGTTTTTTACCATTATCGATCAGCAGAACCCGGCGTCCTGCCTGACCTGCCAGTGCAGAACAGAACATACCCGCCGCACCAGCGCCTATAATAATGGCATCAAACCTTTCCACGTTGCGCTCCTCTTAGAAAAAATGGGCGTGAATTGTAAAGATTCCTCAGTGGCCGCACCAGCAGCAATATTACTTAGGGGAAGTATTTGCCTGAATTATATAAGATAATTATTTTTTGAGCGAAATTCATACAGGAGGCAAATCAAAAAAATCTATATTTCACTTTGCCCGCGCCGCGAAAGTCACTGATAATGCGCCGCGTTCATGTCCTCAAAATGGCGTAACGTCCTATGCTACATTTGTTTGCTGGCCTGGATTTGCATACCGGGCTGTTATTATTGCTTGCACTGGCTTTTGTGCTGTTCTACGAAGCCATCAATGGTTTCCATGACACAGCCAACGCCGTGGCAACTGTCATCTATACCCGCGCGATGCGTTCTCAGCTCGCTGTGGTTATGGCGGCAGTGTTCAACTTCCTGGGTGTTTTGCTGGGTGGTCTTAGTGTTGCCTATGCCATTGTGCATATGCTGCCGACAGATCTGCTGCTTAATATGGGATCGTCCCATGGTCTTGCCATGGTGTTCTCTATGTTGCTGGCAGCAATTATCTGGAACCTTGGTACCTGGTACTTTGGTTTACCTGCATCCAGCTCCCATACGCTGATTGGCGCGATCATCGGTATTGGTTTAACCAATGCGTTGATGACCGGTACGTCAGTGGTGGATGCACTCAATATCCCGAAAGTATTAAGTATTTTCGCATCTCTGATCGTTTCCCCTATTGTCGGCCTGGTGTTTGCTGGCGGTCTGATTTTCTTGCTGCGTCGCTACTGGAGCGGCACCAAGAAACGCGCCCGTATCCACCTGACCCCAGCGGAACGTGAAAAGAAAGACGGCAAGAAAAAGCCGCCGTTCTGGACGCGTATCGCGCTGATCCTTTCCGCTATCGGCGTGGCGTTCTCTCACGGCGCGAACGATGGTCAGAAAGGCATTGGTCTGGTTATGTTGGTTCTGATTGGCGTCGCACCAGCGGGCTTCGTGGTGAATATGAATGCCACTGGCTACGAAATCACCCGTACCCGTGATGCCATCAACAATGTGGAAGCTTACTTTGAGCAGCATCCTGCGCTGCTTAAACAGGCTACCGGTGCCGATCAGTTAGTACCGACACCAGAAGCAGGCGCAACACAACCTGCGGAGTTCCATTGCCATCCGTCGAATACCATTAACGCGCTCAACCGCCTGAAAGGCATGCTGACCGCCGATGTGGAAAGCTACGACAAGCTGTCGCTTGACCAACGTAGCCAGATGCGCCGCATTATGCTGTGCGTTTCTGACACTATCGACAAAGTGGTGAAAATGCCTGGCGTCACTGCGGATGATCAGCGTCTGTTGAAGAAACTGAAGTCCGATATGCTGAGCACCATCGAGTATGCTCCGGTGTGGATCATCATGGCGGTCGCGCTGGCGTTAGGTATCGGTACGATGATTGGCTGGCGTCGTGTGGCGACCACTATCGGTGAGAAAATCGGTAAGAAAGGCATGACCTATGCTCAGGGGATGTCTGCTCAGATGACGGCAGCGGTGTCTATCGGTCTGGCGAGTTATACCGGGATGCCGGTTTCCACCACTCACGTACTCTCCTCTTCCGTAGCGGGGACAATGGTGGTTGACGGCGGCGGCTTACAGCGTAAAACCGTGACCAGCATTCTGATGGCCTGGGTGTTTACCCTCCCGGCTGCAGTTCTGCTCTCCGGTGCGCTGTACTGGATCTCCTTGCAGTTCCTGTAATCGCACGCATAAAAACGGGCGGGTCAGTTTACTGACCCGCTTCAGATTGTTGACATAGTGCGCTTTGTTCATGCCGGATGCGGCGTGAACGCCTTATCCGGCCTACAAAAACATGCAAATTCAATAGATTGCAGAGATTATGTAGGCCTGATAAGCGTAGCGCATCAGGCAATTTTGCGTTTGTAATCAGTCTCGGGCGGGTCAGTTTACTGGCCCGCTTTTTTTATGCGTTATTACCGTGGCGCTTAATGCCAAATCATCAACGCAATCAGGCTTACCACCACCAGGCCACACAATGCGCTGGTCAGAATAAACTGACGACGCACGCGCTCGCAGCGACGGATAAACTCATCATCGTGATGATCGCGATAACGTTGGGCATAGATATACCAAACGAGACGCACCTGTTTGTTGGGTTGGCCATGTGAGGTAAAAAAGCCCCCTCCATCAACATATTGATAGAGCAATGGATCGCAATTACGCAGTACCACTAACAACGCGCGTAGTGATGAGAAATAGCGCGCCATGTTAACAATGCAAACGACACATAAAGCCCAAAATAATGCGACGGTGCTTATCATACCCCCTCCCCGGCGACCTGCCCGCGGAGTTCCCCTCCGGGGCTACCGCTCCCGATACGCTGCCAATCAGTTAACACCAGGTCCTGGAGAAACCGCTTTTGTGATGGCAAACATCCGAGCGGCTCTATAGATAGTGTAGGAGATCAGGTTGTTTTTTTTCCATAAGGTTAACCACTATCAATACATTCATGTAGAAAATTTGATTATCTGATTGGTAAGCAAGGCGGATTGACGGATCATCCGGGTCGCTATAAGGTAAGGATGGTCTTTTCACTGAATCTTTACGGCTGGGTTAGCCCCGCGCACGTAGTTCGCAGGACGCGGGTGACGTAACGGCACAAGAAACGCAAGCTGGCCAGTCATCGACAACTTTATGGAAGGAGTAACACTATGGCTTATAAACACATTCTCATCGCGGTCGATCTCTCCCCGGAAAGCAAAGTTCTGGTAGAGAAAGCAGTCTCTATGGCTCGCCCCTACAATGCGAAAGTTTCTCTGATCCACGTAGATGTAAACTACTCTGACCTATACACCGGACTTATTGATGTAAATCTGGGTGACATGCAGAAACGCATTTCCGAAGAGACTCATCATGCATTGACCGAACTCTCCACCAACGCAGGATACCCCATCACTGAAACCCTTAGCGGCAGCGGCGATTTGGGTCAGGTTCTGGTTGATGCGATCAAGAAATACGACATGGACCTGGTTGTTTGTGGTCACCACCAGGACTTCTGGAGCAAACTGATGTCTTCCGCGCGTCAGCTGATCAACACCGTTCACGTTGATATGCTGATTGTTCCGCTGCGCGACGAAGAAGAATAATATCTCCCCCACTTGCTCCTGAGCGCCCGCTTATGCGGGCGTTCTGCTTTTTGTGTTGTACCCGAATGCGACGTGCGGGTACAAACACGGGAGTGCTCAATCAAGCCGGTGTTCATCCGCAGTCAGAAAGTTCCACTACGCATCGAATAATTCAAATTTACATCACGACAAAATAGCATTTAGCGCCATCATATCTCAAACAACCAGCATGATTAGCTGGTTGTTTTTTATTGTGATAGTGCATTAATGCATTCATTACATCAATATTAAGAATTTTAGACGTGTGTAAACTCTTTCGCACGCAATCACTTACGCGTTCATACTTTTCATGATGGTATTGAAAGGCTAAAAATTATGAATACAACAACACCCACTGGGATGCTGCAACAACCTCGCCCATTCTTCATGATCTTTTTTGTCGAACTATGGGAGCGATTCGGTTACTACGGCGTGCAAGGCGTCCTGGCCGTTTTCTTCGTTAAACAGCTCGGTTTCTCGCAAGAACAGGCTTTTGTCACCTTTGGTGCCTTCGCTGCGCTGGTCTATGGCCTTATCTCGATCGGTGGTTATGTTGGCGACCATCTGTTAGGAACTAAACGCACCATTGTCCTTGGGGCAATTGTTCTGGCGATGGGCTACTTTATGACCGGGATGTCGCTACTCAAGCCAGACCTGATATTCATCGCGCTGGGAACAATCGCCGTCGGCAACGGCCTGTTTAAAGCCAACCCGGCAAGCCTGCTTTCGAAGTGCTATCCACCGAAAGATCCACGTCTCGATGGCGCTTTCACCCTGTTCTATATGTCGATCAATATCGGCTCGTTGATTGCGCTGTCGCTAGCACCGGTTATCGCTGACAGATTTGGCTATTCCGTCACCTATAACTTATGCGGAGCAGGATTGATTGTCGCGCTACTGGTTTACATCGCCTGTCGCGGAATGGTGAAAGATATTGGTTCTGAACCAGATTTCCGACCGATGAACTTCAGCAAATTGTTGTACGTGCTGCTTGGCAGCGTGGTGATGATTTTCGTTTGCGCATGGCTGATGCACAACGTGGAAGTCGCCAATCTGGTACTGATTGTGCTCTCTATCGTCGTGACCATTATCTTCTTCCGTCAGGCATTCAAGCTGGATAAAACCGGGCGCAATAAGATGTTTGTCGCCTTTGTGCTGATGCTTGAAGCGGTAGTGTTTTACATCCTCTACGCCCAGATGCCAACGTCGCTGAACTTCTTTGCTATCAACAACGTGCATCATGAAATTCTCGGTTTTTCCATCAACCCGGTGAGCTTCCAGGCGCTTAACCCGTTCTGGGTGGTGCTCGCTAGCCCAGTTCTGGCAGGCATTTACACGCATCTGGGTAACAAAGGCAAAGACCTCTCCATGCCGATGAAATTTACCCTCGGTATGTTTATGTGCTCGCTGGGCTTTTTGACAGCCGCCGCAGCGGGAATGTGGTTTGCGGATGCCCAGGGGCTGACATCGCCATGGTTTATCGTGCTGGTTTACTTATTCCAGAGCTTAGGTGAACTGCTTATTAGCGCCCTGGGCCTGGCAATGATTGCCGCTCTGGTGCCACAACATTTGATGGGCTTTATTCTCGGGATGTGGTTCCTTACGCAGGCTGCCGCGTTCTTGCTGGGCGGCTATGTGGCAACATTTACCGCAGTACCAGACAACATTACCGACCCGCTTGAGACGCTGCCTGTCTATACCAACGTGTTTGGTAAGATTGGTCTGGTCACGCTGGGCGTTGCTGTAGTGATGCTGTTGATGGTGCCGTGGCTGAAACGAATGATTGAGACGCCGGAAAGCCATTGATTATTCTTGCAGAAAACAGGGTAGCGTTATCGCTACCCTGTTTTACTTTTACGCCGGTGTACCAGCATAAATATCAAAGCGATGCCCTTTGGTGACAACCGCGTTTGGCGTAGCAACATTCGCCAGCGGCGGCGCGTAGTCCGGGCGCTTTACCACCACACGTTTGGTCGCCAGCAGCCGCGCAGGCTCCAGCAATCCATCGGCATCAAGATCCGGCCCCACCAGCGACTGAAACACGCGCATCTCTTTTTTCACCAGCGCGCTTTTCTGCTTATGCGGGAACATCGGGTCGAGATAGACCACCTGCGGGCGCGGGGTAATATCAGTCAGCGCCGTCAGGCTGGAGGCGTGAATTAATTGCAAACGCTCCTGCAACCAGCCGCCGATCTCCGCATCCGCATAACCACGCGCCAGGCCATCGTCGAGCAATGCAGCAACCACTGGATTACGCTCCAGCATCCGCACGCGGCAGCCGACCGAAGCCAGCACAAAGGCATCGCGACCAAGTCCTGCGGTAGCATCGACGACATCCGGCAAATAATCGCCTTTAATGCCCACCGCTTTCGCCACCGCCTCACCGCGACCACCGCCAAATTTGCGGCGGTGTGCCATCGCCCCGCCAACAAAATCAACGTAAATGCCGCCAAGCTTTGGCTCATCGCGCTTGCGCAGCTCCAGATGCTCCGGCGTTAACACCAGCGCCATCAGGTTGTCTTCATCATGTTCCAGCCCCCAGCGGGCCGCCAGAACAGATAAGGCGCCGTCTCCGGCGCCCGTTTCATCAATTAAGCAGATTTTCACTGAATGATCAGCCCTTAATGCCGTAATGCTCCAGCATCGCATCCAGTTGCGGTTCACGACCACGGAAACGTTTGAACAGATCCATCGGCTCTTCTGAACCGCCACGGCTCAGAATATTGTCGAGGAACGACTGCCCGGTTTCACGGTTGAAAATGCCCTCTTCCTCAAAACGCGAGAAGGCATCTGCTGCCAGCACATCGGCCCACAGGTAGCTGTAGTAACCTGCGGCATAACCACCAGCAAAGATATGGCTAAATGCATGTGGGAAACGGCCCCATGACGGAGACGGTACCACGGCAACCAGTTTCTTGATTTCTGCCAGAGTTTCGAGGATTTTCGCTCCCTGATCCGGGCGGAACTCTGCATGGAGGCGGAAATCGAACAGGCCGAACTCCAGCTGACGCAGAATAAACAGCGCCGCCTGGTAGTTCTTCGCCGCCAGCATTTTATCCAGCAACTCTTTCGGCAGCGGTTCGCCAGTTTCATAGTGACCGGAGATAAACGCCAGCGCCTCAGGCTCCCAGCACCAGTTTTCCATAAACTGGCTCGGCAGTTCGACCGCATCCCACGGTACCCCGCTGATACCAGACACTCCGGCAGTTTCGATGCGGGTCAGCATATGATGCAGGCCGTGACCGAACTCGTGGAACAGGGTGATCACTTCGTCATGGGTAAACAGCGCCGGTTTACCATTTACCGGGCGGTTGAAGTTACAGGTCAAATACGCGACCGGTTTTTGCAGCGAACCGTCGGCTTTACGCATCTGGCCTACGCAGTCATCCATCCACGCCCCGCCGCGCTTGTTTTCACGGGCATACAGGTCGAGGTAGAAGCTACCGCGCAGTTCGTTGTTCTCGTCATACAGTTCGAAGAAACGTACATCCGGATGCCAGACATCAACATCTTTACGCTCTTTAGCGGTGATGCCGTAAATACGTTTCACCACTTCAAACAGGCCGTTAACCGCTTTGTTTTCCGGGAAGTACGGACGCAGTTGTTCGTCACTGATGCTGTAAAGGTGCTGTTTTTGTTTTTCGCTGTAGTATGCGATATCCCACGGTTGCAACTCATCGACGCCAAATTCGGCTTTGGCGAAGGCGCGCAGTTGCGCCAGCTCTTTTTCACCTTGCGGACGCGCGCGTTTTGCCAGATCGGTTAAGAAATCCAGCACCTGCTGCGGGTTTTCTGCCATTTTAGTGGCAAGGGATTTAAAGGCGTAGTTTTCAAAGCCCAGCAGTTGCGCCAGTTCGTGACGCAGCGCGAGGATCTCTTCCATCACCTTGCTGTTATCCCATTTACCGGCGTTTGGGCCTTGCTCGGAGGCGCGAGTGCTGTAAGCGCGATACATCTCTTCGCGCAGAGCCTGGTTGTCGCAGTAGGTCATTACCGGCAGGTAGCTTGGGATATCCAGCGTCAGCAGGTAGCCTTCCAGTTCTTTCGCTTCGGCCTGGGCTTTTGCCGCAGCCAGCGCGCTTTCTGGCATCCCCGCCAGCTCAGCTTCGTCGGTAACGAGTTTGGTCCAGCCCATCGTCGCATCAAGGACGTTGTTGCTGTACTGGTTGCCCAGCTCGGAAAGACGGGTGGCAATCTCACCGTAACGCTGCTGTTTCTCTTTCGGCAGACCGATACCAGAAAGTTCGAAGTCGCGCAGTGCGTTATCAACCGCTTTTTTCTGCGCCGTGTTCAGCGTGGCGTAATGATCGCCATCGCGCAGGTCGCGGTACGCTTTATACAGCCCTTCATGTTGCCCTACCCAGGTGCTGTATTCCGACAGCAGCGGCAGGGTTTGTTCGTACGCTTCGCGCAGCTCCGGGCTATTTTTCACCGAGTTCAGGTGGCTGACCGGGGAGAAGATACGCCCCAGCACATCGTCCACTTCCGCCAGCGGCTGGCAGAGATTTTCCCAGGTGTACGGTGCTCCTTGCGCGACTACGCGCTCCACATTTTCGCGGCAGTCGTTCAGCGCCTTAGTCACGGCTGGAACCACATGTTCCGGGAGAATTTTAGAAAACGGAGGCAATTCAAAGGGGGTCAGTAACGGATTCGTCATTAGCGCAGTCCTGGTTAAAGAGGTTAAGGAAGCGCTCAACAGGCGCTTTACATAATGTGTGTAGCATGGGGTTAAGTGTAGTGAATTTCAATGAGAAACGTTACGCTTTCGCGGCGGCGGCCTCTTTTCGGTATACTGTCCTGATAGGCTTTTGTGCGCCCCGAATACGGGCCGATTTTTACTTACCGGAACACCTTTACCCATGCTCAGTTATCGCCACAGCTTTCACGCTGGCAACCACGCCGACGTCCTTAAACATACCGTTCAGAGCCTGATCATCGAGTCGCTGAAAGAGAAAGATAAACCGTTTCTCTATCTCGATACCCACGCGGGTGCCGGGCGTTATCAGTTAAGCAGCGAACATGCCGAGCGTACCGGCGAATATCTCGAAGGTATCGCCCGTATCTGGCAGCAGGACGATTTGCCCGCAGAACTGGAGGCGTACATCAATGTGGTAAAACACTTCAACCGTAGCGGTCAGTTGCGTTACTACCCCGGTTCGCCGTTGATTGCTCGCCAGCTACTGCGTGAACAGGACAGCCTGCAACTGACCGAACTGCACCCGAGCGATTACCCGTTGCTGCGTTCTGAATTTCAGAAAGACAACCGTGCGCGCGTGGAAAAAGCCGACGGTTTCCAGCAGCTTAAGGCCAAACTGCCGCCGGTTTCCCGCCGTGGTTTAATCCTTATCGACCCGCCGTATGAAATGAAAACCGACTATCAGGCGGTGGTCAGCGGGATAGCAGAAGGTTACAAACGTTTCGCCACTGGCACTTACGCATTGTGGTATCCAGTGGTGCTGCGCCAGCAAATTAAGCGCATGATCCACGACCTGGAAGCAACCGGCATTCGCAAAATTCTGCAAATTGAACTGGCGGTACTGCCAGACAGCGATCGCCGCGGCATGACCGCTTCCGGCATGATTGTGATTAACCCGCCGTGGAAGCTGGAACAGCAGATGAATAACGTGCTGCCGTGGCTGCACAGCAAACTGGTTCCGGCTGGCACCGGGCACGCCACCGTAAGCTGGATCGTGCCGGAGTAATTGCAGCCATTGCTGGCACCTATTACGTCTCGCGCTACAATCGCGGTAATCAACGATAAGGACACTCTGTCATGACTAAACACTATGATTACATCGCCATCGGCGGCGGCAGCGGCGGTATCGCCTCCATCAACCGCGCGGCTATGTACGGCCAGAAATGCGCGCTGATTGAAGCCAAAGAGCTGGGCGGCACCTGCGTGAACGTCGGCTGCGTGCCGAAAAAAGTGATGTGGCACGCGGCGCAAATCCGTGAAGCGATCCATATGTACGGCCCGGATTATGGTTTCGATACCACTATCAATAAATTCAACTGGGAAACATTGATCGCCAGCCGTACCGCCTATATCGACCGTATTCATACTTCCTATGAAAACGTGCTCGGTAAAAATAACGTTGATGTAATCAAAGGTTTTGCCCGTTTCGTTGATGCCAAAACGCTGGAGGTAAACGGCGAAACCATCACGGCCGATCATATTCTGATCGCCACCGGCGGTCGTCCGAGCCACCCGGATATTCCAGGCGTGGAATACGGTATTGATTCTGATGGCTTCTTCGCCCTTCCTGCTTTGCCAGAGCGCGTGGCGGTTGTTGGCGCAGGTTACATCGCTGTTGAGCTGGCGGGCGTGATTAACGGCCTGGGCGCGAAAACGCATCTGTTTGTGCGTAAACATGCGCCGCTGCGCAGCTTCGACCCGATGATCTCTGAAACGCTGCTCGAAGTGATGAACGCCGAAGGCCCACAGTTGCATACCAATGCCATTCCGAAAGCGGTGGTGAAAAATGCCGACGGCAGCCTGACGCTGGAGCTGGAAGATGGGCGTAGTGAAACGGTGGATTGCCTGATTTGGGCGATTGGTCGCGAGCCTGCCAATGACAACATCAACCTGGAAGCCGCTGGCGTTAAAACCAACGAAAAAGGCTATATCGTCGTCGATAAATATCAAAACACCAACGTTGAAGGTATTTACGCAGTGGGCGATAACACGGGTGCAGTGGAACTGACACCGGTGGCAGTTGCAGCGGGTCGCCGTCTCTCTGAACGCCTGTTTAATAACAAGCCGGACGAGCATCTGGATTACAGCAACATTCCGACCGTGGTCTTCAGCCATCCGCCGATTGGTACTGTTGGTTTAACGGAACCGCAGGCGCGCGAGCAGTATGGCGACGATCAGGTGAAAGTGTATAAATCCTCTTTCACCGCAATGTATACCGCCGTCACCACTCATCGCCAGCCGTGCCGCATGAAGCTGGTATGCGTTGGGCCAGAAGAAAAGATTGTCGGTATTCACGGCATTGGTTTTGGTATGGATGAAATGTTGCAGGGCTTCGCGGTGGCGCTGAAGATGGGCGCAACCAAAAAAGACTTCGACAATACCGTCGCCATTCACCCGACGGCGGCAGAAGAGTTCGTGACAATGCGTTAAATGTTAAAGGGCTAAGAGTAGTGTGCTCTTAGCCCTTAATTACGTTTCCGCTATCAGTTCAGAAGCTGAAGCAGAAAGCGGATCAGTTCCAGCAGCGCAATTAACGCTCCAGGAACGATGATTGCTTTGTCAATCACCCGTTTTCTCCATGCGATGGAGTGAGAATGCATCCGCTTACTCATCCATTGCCTGTCACGGCGCATGTCTCATTGTTAGATGACGACTATCTCACTCCGGCCAGAGCATCAGTGAACGGCACCACCCGTACTTCTGACCAGGACTTTGAAAGCGTTTATGCGCATTGCCAGAGTGAAAATGTCTCAGAGCTAACTGGATAATCATACAGTATATTCAGGTTATAAAACCAGCATGTCCTTGCAATAGTTTCAGTATGGTATTAGCATTGATGCGTTAGATGATGGCTATCTCACTCCAGCCAGAGCCACCAACTCTGGGCTTAAGAGTAAAAAAACCGACGCAAAGTCGGTTTTTTTACGTCCTGATTCGGACAAGCCTTAATACGGCGATAATCCGGTGAAAGTATATAAATCCTCTTTCACCAACATGTATAGCAAACTGTCCCTTCGCCAGCTGAAGAAATCGCTAACGCTTGTAATGTTAGCCACTGGCTAATAGTATTGAACCGTTAGATGTGGGCATTCTCACTCCAGCCAGAGCCACCAACTCAGGCTGAAGAGTAAAAAACCGACGCGAAGTCGGTTTTTTTACGTCCTGATTCAGACCTCCTTTCAAATGAATAGCCAACTCAAAATTCACACCTATTACCTTCCTCTGCACTTACACATTCGTTAAGTCATATATGTTTTTGACTTATCCGCTTCGAAGAGAGACACTACCTGCAACAATCAGGAGCGCAATATGTCATTTCTGTTACCCATCCAACTGTTCAAAATTCTTGCCGATGAAACCCGTCTGGGCATCGTTTTACTGCTCAGCGAACTGGGAGAGTTATGCGTCTGCGATCTCTGCACTGCCCTCGATCAGTCGCAGCCCAAGATATCCCGCCATCTGGCATTGCTGCGTGAAAGCGGGCTATTGCTGGATCGCAAGCAAGGTAAGTGGGTTCATTACCGCTTATCGCCGCATATTCCAGCATGGGCGGCGAAAATTATTGAGCAGGCCTGGCGGTGTGAACAGGAAAAGGTTCAGGCGATTGTCCGCAACCTGGCTCGGCAAAACTGTTCCGCAGACAGTAAGAACATTTGCGGTTAAAAAATTTAGCTAAACACATATGGATTTGCACATGTGTTTTATCCGGGAGGCATTATGTTACTGGCAGGCGCTATCTTTGTCCTGACCATCGTATTGGTTATCTGGCAGCCGAAAGGTTTAGGCATCGGCTGGAGTGCAACCCTCGGCGCAGTACTGGCGTTAGTTACGGGCGTGGTCCATCCGGGTGATATTCCGGTGGTGTGGAATATCGTCTGGAACGCGACGGCTGCGTTTATTGCCGTCATTATCATCAGCCTGCTGCTGGATGAGTCCGGCTTTTTTGAATGGGCAGCGCTGCACGTTTCACGCTGGGGCAATGGACGCGGTCGCTTGCTGTTTACCTGGATTGTCCTGCTCGGTGCCGCCGTTGCGGCCCTGTTTGCCAATGATGGCGCGGCGCTTATTTTAACGCCGATTGTCATCGCCATGCTGCTGGCTTTAGGGTTCAGTAAAGGCACGACGCTGGCGTTCGTGATGGCAGCGGGATTCATTGCCGATACCGCCAGCCTGCCGCTTATTGTCTCCAACCTGGTGAATATCGTTTCGGCAGATTTCTTTGGTCTTGGCTTTCGCGAATACGCTTCGGTGATGGTGCCGGTGGATATCGCCGCAATTGTTGCCACGCTGGTAATGCTGCATCTCTATTTCCGCAAAGATATTCCGCAGAACTACGATATGGCGCTGCTGAAATCTCCCACCGAAGCGATTAAAGATCCTGCTACGTTCAAAACTGGCTGGGTTGTTTTACTGCTTCTGCTGGTGGGATTTTTCGTCCTGGAACCGCTCGGCATTCCGGTGAGCGCCATTGCAGCTGTGGGCGCACTGATATTATTTGTCGTCGCTAAACGCGGTCATGCGATTAATACGGGCAAAGTCCTGCGCGGTGCACCCTGGCAGATTGTCATCTTCTCGCTCGGCATGTATCTGGTGGTTTATGGCCTGCGCAATGCCGGATTAACGGAACATCTTTCTGACGTACTCAACATGCTGGCGGATAACGGCCTGTGGGCCGCGACGCTCGGCACCGGATTCATCACCGCCTTCCTCTCTTCTATTATGAACAATATGCCGACGGTACTGGTTGGCGCGTTGTCCATTGATGGCAGCACGGCATCTGGCGTTATCAAAGAAGCGATGGTTTATGCCAACGTGATTGGCTGCGATTTGGGACCGAAAATTACCCCGATTGGTAGCCTGGCAACGCTGCTCTGGCTGCACGTACTTTCGCAGAAGAATATGACAATCAGCTGGGGATATTACTTCCGTACAGGGATTATCATGACCCTGCCTGTACTGTTTGTGACGCTCGCCGCGCTGGCGCTACGCCTCTCTTTCACATCGTAATGAGATACTGATATGAGCAACATTACCATTTATCACAACCCGGCCTGCGGCACGTCGCGTAATACGCTTGAGATGATCCGCAACAGCGGTACAGAACCGACCATTATCTATTATCTGGAAACACCGCCGACGCGCGATGAACTGGTCAAACTCATTGCCGATATGGGGATTTCCGTACGCGCGCTGCTGCGTAAAAACGTCGAACCGTATGAGGAACTGGGCCTTGCAGAAGATAAATTTACTGACGATCGGTTAATTGATTTTATGCTGCAATATCCCATCCTGATTAACCGCCCGATTGTAGTGACGCCGCTGGGAACTCGCCTGTGTCGCCCTTCAGAAGTGGTGCTGGAAATTCTGCCAGATGCGCAACAAGGCGCGTTCACCAAGGAAGATGGCGAGAAAGTGGTTGATGAGGCGGGTAAACGATTAAAATAAACAAAGGGGGCGGCTGCGCCCTCTCATTATTGACAAAAAATACATAATTTCGATCGTGCAATTTCAGTAAATTATTGATATCCACGCAGGACGGATAAACAATGTTTTTTAATGAACAGATAAAATGAGTCATATAATAAGCGTTTTAAAATTGAAGATCCCCAAAGTTAAAATTACGAATGGCTTGCATATCTAACATTTATAAACCATTATCATCACATCAATAACAATTTTTACGCCATGTGCCATTAGAAATAAGAGCCTCCTTAATAATATCCCATATTAATAAGGAGACACATAATAACATCACACATCAATGCTTTCCGGAACTCATCTGCAAGGATATAAATATCAGACAGGTTTACGTTACTATCAGGCATATCACCTGAAAATCAGATGAAAACTATAAAGAAATATCTATTATGGTTTTAACATTTGTTGATAAGGATAGTAACATGAACAAGACAAAAGGTGCACTCATCTTCAGCCTTTCATTTTTTCTTGCCGCATGTAGTTCGATTCCGCAAAATATCAAAGGCAATAACCAACCTGATATTCAAAAAAGTTTTGTTGCTGTTCATAACCAACCGAATTTGTATGTTGGCCAACAGGCACGCTTCGGCGGGAAGGTTATCAACGTTATCAACGGTAAAACAGATACGTTGCTAGAAATCGCCGTATTGCCGTTGGATAGCTATGCGAAACCTGACATTGAGGCCAACTATCAAGGGCGACTGCTCGCCAGACAAAGCGGCTTCCTTGACCCAGTGAACTACCGTAACCACTTTGTCACCGTTCTCGGCACTATTCAGGGCGAACAACCTGGATTTATCAATAAAGTCCCATATAACTTCGTTGACGTAAATGTGCAGGGGATTCAGGTATGGCATTTGAGAGAAGTGGTCAATACCACCTACAACTTGTGGGATTACGGCTACGGCGCATTCTGGCCTGAACCCGGCTGGGGCACACCGTACTACACCAATGCAGTTAGCCAGGTAACGCCAGAACTGGTGAAATAATTTGGTTTAAAGATGCAGATATTTTTCAAATATCTGCATCTTCAATAAAATCATTTCTATATAACTATAATTACAAGCCCTGACCTTTTTATTACCTTTGGCGACCTGATTATAAAGTTAATGTTCGCAACGGGAGTCGGTTATGTTTCTTATAATTACCAAAGACACCATGTTTTTCACCGCGATGAAAAACATTGTAAGTAAAGGTGATGTCGTTCATATACAGAACGAAAAAGAGATTGACTTAACGTTGCATCAGAATGCCTTAGTGATTATTGATACATTAATGAATAATGTATTCCACTCATCAATGCTCAACAAAATTGAACGCCTGCGGCCTGTTCATGTCATTGTTTTCTCGCCGTTTAATATTAAACGCTGTCTGGGGAAAGTTCCGGTAACCTTTGTCCAGAGAAATATTACGATTATTGACTTCGTCGCGCTGCTCAATGGCAGTTATTGCTCTGTACCAGAAGCGGACGTGTCACTCTCGCGCAAACAGCATCAGGTTCTGAGCTGCATTGCGAATCAAATGACGACAGAAGATATTCTGGGTAAACTCAAAATATCGCTGAAAACATTCTACTGCCATAAACACAATATTATGATGATCCTCAATCTTAAACGGATCAACGAACTGGTACGTCATCAACATATTGATTATCTGGTCTGAAATCTCCAGCTGATATTTATAAAGAGGCCCGGCGACAGCCAGACCTCCGGACAATGACTCGTTATGCAGCAACGCCTTCCTGCGTCAGCGCCGCAATCTGTTTACGCCATTGCGCCTGCTCCTGTTCCCCTTCAGTACGCTGACCATAAAGTTGCGCAATCTGCGTACCATCATGAGCAAACAGTTCCAGGCTGGTTACGTAGCCATCGCTGGTCGGTTTACGGGTAACCCAGGCTTCAGCAATGCTCTCTTCTAATAGATGAAGAGTAAACGTCGGGTTGAAAATATTCAGCCAACCTTTCATTGGCACCACTTTTTCGACCACTCCCGTGAAAATCTGTACGCAGCCACGGTTGCCAACAAACACCATGATTTCATTGCCATCCTGCTGTGCAGATTCCAGAATCTGCGCCAGCGCACTACCAGATACTTTGCAGGCCAAATCGTCTGCCACCAGATTGAACGCCTGCTGACGAGTCAGATTGTGGCGCTTGAGCAACGTAAAAAACTGATGGACATCCGTCATCGCACGCCACTCTTGTTCTACAACACTGGCATCGACGTCGGTTTGTGCGGCAGGCGCATCAATCGTTGTTAACTCAAGCGGCGTATTTTCCTCGACGATAAAGCGTGCCAGAAGCTCATTCCATGCCACCATATCGGTATTGTCAGTAGCATAAACTTTCAGTAATGCATCGCCCTGATGATCAAAGAACTGAATACTCTGACGTTCACCGCGAGCCGTGTTTTCTTTTATATGGAAAACACTGTCCCACTGATTGAGAAACAGTCGCAAATCCAGCGCGCGCGGGTTGAGTATTAATCCGGCATGACCGTTCAAATGCTGGTTTGTGAACGAGCCAACTTGCTCATGGACTGCATATTCATTACGACAAATACATTTGGTTTCACCAACGCTTTCCAGCGCCGCCAGAATTTCACGAATATCGCCGCGCATCCGCCACGCGTCGTGAGTGACGCGCGCAAATGCCAGTTCTGCTTCGCTAATATTCATTAAACCTGCGATGTCACGCGCGTACTTTCCGGGATTTTGTTCTTTTAACTCAAGCCAGCGTGTGTAGTGGTTCATTGCCTCTCTTCCTTCCAGATAAATGCCCCGAAATATCGGGGCTGATGATTACCATTGATAACTCACGAAAATTTTGCCGTTACGTCCATCCTGTGGGATGCCCTGCGGCGACCAGTACTCTTTATCGAAGGCGTTGCCCAATACCAGAGTCGTGGTCATGCCTTTGAGCGCCTGCTGCCCTTGATAACTGACGTAGAAATCATTCACGCCGTAGCCAGGTTGTTTGCTGTAGCTGCTGCTGATATGTGTTGAGCGATCGGCAAACGTACCGACCCAACCAACAGAGAAGCCACTGTGAGCGATCGGAATATTCAGGGTGCTGGTAACGGTATCCGGGTTAATGCTGGAGATATATTCCCCGGTATCGGTGTCTTTGCCGCGGGTACGGTTATAGGCCACATCAAGACTAAACAGGTCAGTGGTATATTTCGTCATCACATCCCAGCCCCAGATTTTGGCGTTCGGGACGTTATAAGACATGGTTGTCGCCGCCGCGAAATCGACGGTTGTGGAGATGTAATCCTTCGCTTTGGTATCAAAGTAGCTGGCTTTAAATTCCAGGGCATCATTGGACAACATCAGGTCATCAAAACGCAGCCCAAAGCCGTATTCCTGAGTTTCGTTGGTTTCCGGACGTAAGTTCGGGTTTGGCACCCAATAGTTGGTATAGAAGCGACCAATCGAGAAGTGCTTTGAATCGTTGTACATTTCGCCCATCGTCGGCGCGCGGAATGCCTGGGCATATGAACCAAATAACATCAGCCAGTTGGTCGGATTGATAGTCATCCCTGCACGAGACGACCATTTGTCGGCATCCACATCTTTGTAACCGTCGCTGCTACCGCGATAGCTGTCATAACGGGTTCCGCCAAGCAGGGTAATCGGCAGATCGCGTAAGGTGATCTCATCCTGTAGCCAGCCGGAACTGAAATCAATTTTTGCTTGCGGGAAGCCCGTCGTCGCGCCGCCCGGATGCTGTTCCTGACGATAATACTCACCGCCATACGTCAGCAGGTGAGAGGCAAAACTCTCGGCAAACAGAGTGGAACGGTTCTCCAGTTTGGCACCTTTCGTTGTCTGCTCGCGATACTCACCGGAACTTCCCGTGTTTTGCGCATTAATACGAACTTCCGACCAGTAAACTTTTGCATCAGCATTTAACCAGTCGTTGCCCACTGGAGAGAGCTTATAAGAAAGCTGTGCATCACGTTGAATCGTTGAACGATCAACCATCGGATTACTGCTGTCAGACGCTTCAACGGTCTGCGGATTTTTTGGTTCGCGCGCGTCGTTATTGTAGTAACGCACTAATCCGCTCAGAGCCTGGGCAGAATCAATTTGCCAGGTTCCTTTCGCCAGCATGTTATTAATAGCCTCATCATTCGGCGCGGTTTCGCCATTGCTCTGGCGTAAATCACCACGATCGCGACTGGACCAGGCCACAATACCATCCAGGTTTTCCGTTCGCCCAAACGCGCTCGCGCCTAATCCCAGGCTATGGTCCCCCGTGCCACCGGTGCCAAAAACGCGAAAACCGCTGCTTTGTCCTTCCTGCAATAAATCTTTTGCATCGACCGTATCGTAGGAGATAACGCCACCCAGCGCGCCACTGCCATACAATAATGCCGAAGGTCCACGGACAATCTCGACACGTTTGATCAGCGCTGGATCGAGGAAAGTCCCATTCAGGTGTCCGGTATCCGTTCCCTGGCGAACGCCATCGACAAGAACCAGCACGCCGCGATGGTCATAACCACGCATATTTACATCCTGACCGTTGGTTCGTCCGGTACCATCAAGGGTAATCCCAGGAACATGACGCAGCAGATCGGTGGCTGAAGTCGCCGTTTGGTTTTCAGGAGCGGAAGTGTCGAGGACGCTGACCATCATTGGTGCTTCGAAGGAACTACGGGCATTCCCCGTTGCCGTAACGGTCATGGTTTCAGTAGCAAAAGCAAACGTTGGCAAGGTGGCAGAAACAGCCAAAGCCAACAAACTCAAGCGCAACGAGGTAAATTGCGGACGTGACATAGCGATTCTCCATGAGGAAAATAAAAAATGCTGGCTACCTGGATTAATACCGGGATGGCTGGCGAAAAATAAATTTATTTACAATTCAAAGCGATAATATTCGCCGGGTGAGTTAACAGGCGTTTATATCCGGAGAAATTGCCTGGTATCCCGGACAATTCGCCCTCTTTGTCAGGCAAAGCGATATGCCGCATCTGGAGTGAAGAGCGCTGTGCGCTATCCCTTGCAAAAGCTATGATTTTGTTATCCATATAGTCATATTTTGTTAAAGCCAGACGTGATAATGAGAATTATTATCGATCAATTTTTTATGATCAAGCTTTTTTTTAACCGCCATTAACACAATAAACAGGGGGTTATGAAAGCTATCCTGTATCCAGAAAACCATTTTTTTCTTGTGGCAGTCCCCCACGACCTCATAACGAAACGTTGTCGTTAACCGCAATAATTTTCTTTTCTCTTTGCTCTGCAAGCCGCGATATCTCGGAGATCTCAGCTTTTTCCCGCCCTGAAATTTTGTCGGTAACAAGAACGTTAGCTGACGAAGCATCTTGATAAAAATCAAAAATAAATACGCTTGTAACGCCTTGCGTATTGAATCGACGGTTGTGTTTCATATATAACTCAAATGATAATCATGATCATTCTCAATTCGATAAGAGTTCTCATATGATGCCAAGGATCACCAACAGGCCGTATCTTTTTTCCCCACTAATGTTATGTATTTCAGCCGTGGCCTCTGTCGCGAAGACTGCGGTAAAACGAAAAAAATTGTTTACGGCAGTACTGGCTCTTAGCTGGGCTTTTAGCGCAACGGCTGCCGAACGCATTGTGGTCGCTGGAGGATCACTGACGGAGCTAATCTACGCGATGGGTGCTGGCGAGCGCGTGGTGGGTGTCGATGAAACGACATCTTATCCACCAGAAACCGCCAAACTGCCGCATATTGGCTACTGGAAACAACTCAGCAGCGAAGGCATTTTGTCACTTCGCCCGGATAGTGTAATTACCTGGCAGGATGCAGGACCGCAAATTGTGCTCGACCAACTGCGGGCGCAAAAAGTCAACGTCGTCACTCTGCCGCGTGTACCAGCCACCCTTGAGCAGATGTACGCCAACATTCGCCAACTGGCAAAAACGTTACAGGTTCCTGAACAAGGCGAGGCGCTGGTGACACAGATCAACCAACGCCTGGAGCGAGTACAGCAAAACGTGGCGGCCAAAAAAGCCCCGGTTAAAGCCATGTTTATTCTCTCCGCAGGCGGAAGTGCGCCACAGGTTGCCGGTAAAGGCAGCGTCGCGGACGCCATTCTGTCGCTTGCCGGAGCAGAAAACGTCGCTACCCACCAGCAGTACAAAAGCTACAGCGCGGAATCGCTGATTGCGGCTAACCCTGAAGTGATTGTCGTAACCTCACAAATGGTCGATGGCGATATTAATCGGCTACGTTCTATTGCCGGAATTACCCACACCGCCGCCTGGAAGAACCAGCGCATTATCACCGTTGATCAAAACCTGATTCTGGGAATGGGCCCGCGTATTGCTGATGTCGTTGAGTCTTTACACCAGCAAATTTGGCCGCAATAAACGGATTTAAATCAGACGTATGAACATGAAAAATACCCTGGATCTCACGCCTCATTTTGCTTTAGACGGTGACCAGCCATTTAAAGACAGGCGTGCCATGATGCCGTTTCGTGGGGCCATTCCGGTCGCCAAAGAACAACTGGCACAGACCTGGCAAGAGATGATCAGTCAAACAACCTCACCTCGTAAGCGACTGGTTTATCTTCATATTCCTTTTTGCGCGACACACTGCACGTTTTGTGGTTTTTATCAGAATCGTTTTAATGAAGATGCGTGTGCTCATTATACCGATGCCCTGATTCGAGAAATCGAACAGGAGGCAGACAGTGTATTGCATCAGTCCGCGCCCATCCATGCGGTCTATTTCGGTGGCGGTACGCCTTCCGCACTCTCCGCGCGCGATTTGGCAAGAATCATCACCACACTACGAGAGAAATTACCACTGGCACCCGATTGTGAAATCACCATTGAAGGCCGGGTACTGAATTTTGACGCTGAGCGAATCGACGCTTGCCTTGATGCGGGAGCAAACCGCTTCTCAATTGGTATTCAGTCGTTTAACAGCAAAATCCGCAAGAAAATGGCCCGCACCTCGGATGGCCCAACCGCCATTGCGTTTATGGAAAGCCTGGTCAAACGCGACCGTGCTGCGGTGGTCTGTGACCTGCTGTTTGGCCTGCCAGGTCAGGATGCGCAAACCTGGGGAGAAGATCTGGCTATTGCCCGCGATATCGGTCTTGACGGTGTCGACCTCTATGCGCTCAACGTCCTGCCCAACACGCCACTGGGCAAAGCCGTGGAAAACGGGCGCACTACCGTGCCCTCTCCGGCGGAGCGTCGCGATCTTTACCTGCAAGGGTGTGATTTTATGGACGATGCTGGTTGGCGCTGCATCAGTAACAGCCACTGGGGCCGTACCACACGCGAACGCAATCTCTATAACCTGCTGATAAAACAAGGTGCCGATTGTCTGGCCTTTGGTTCCGGCGCCGGCGGTTCGATTAATGGTTACTCCTGGATGAACGAACGCAATCTACAGACCTGGCATGAATCCGTCGCGGCAGGCAAAAAACCGCTGATGATGATCATGCGTAACGCCGAACGTAACGCGCAGTGGCGTCATATCTTGCAGTCGGGCATTGAAACGGCGCGTGTACCGCTGGACGAACTTACGCCACATGCTGAAAAACTCGCACCATTACTGGCCCAGTGGCACCAAAAAGGCTTAAGCCGCGATGCTTCAACGTGCCTGCGGTTGACCAATGAAGGTCGTTTCTGGGCAAGCAACATTTTGCAGTCTCTTAATGAACTGATTCAGGTACTTAATGCGCCAGCGATTGCGCTTGAAAAACCATAACAGGAGTGATTTATGAGCCATGTCTCGTTACAGGAATTTTTGAAAACGGAGCCAGACGGTACGCTGGAGGCGATCGCCGAACAATACAACACCACGCTGCTGGAGGTAGTGAAAAATCTGCCCTCTCCGACAGTTGTGTCAGGCGATAAATTCGATACTGTCTGGGATACCGTCTGCGAATGGGGCAACGTCACCACGCTGGTGCATACTGCCGATGTGATCCTCGAATTTAGCGGCGAACTGCCTTCGGGTTTCCACCGCCACGGCTATTTCAATCTGCGTGGAAAGCACGGCATGTCCGGGCATATCAAAGCAGAAAACTGCACGCATATTGCCTTAATCGAACGTAAATTTATGGGCATGGACACCGCATCCATTCTCTTTTTCAACAAAGAAGGCAGCGCCATGCTGAAAATCTTCCTCGGTAGGGATGACCATCGTCAGCTCCTGAGCGAACAAGTCAGCGCCTTCCATGCTCTGGCAGCATCGTTGAAGGAACACGCCTGATGACACCGTGGCTACTCTTTGGTGCGGGCGGAAAAGGTGTGGGCGCCAGAACGCTTGAACTGGCGCTGACAGAACAACGTCCGGTCGTCGCTGTCGTTCGCCGTGCAGACGCTGCGGCTCAACTGGCGCAACAAGGTGTGCAGGTTTTTACTGGCGACGCTTGTGACGCCAGCGTAGTCGCAGCCGCCTGCCGCGCGGCTGGTCCGCAAGCACTTATCATCTCAACAATGGGCGGCGCACAGGATTATCTGGCCCACAGAACGGTGATTGATGAGGCCGAAAAGGCAGGCATCCGTCGCATGATTCTGGTGACTTCTTTGGGATGCGGCGATAGTTGGCCGTTCTTATCGGATCGGGCAAAAGCCGCGTTTGGTCAGGCGGTGCGCGAAAAGACACTGGCGGAAAGCTGGCTGCAAACCAGCCAGCTAGACTACGCCATTCTCCGCCCTGGCGGTCTGCTTGACGGCGCAGCAACAGGCAAAGCACAACGGATACAAAATCAGGAGTGTCATGGTTTTGTTCACCGTGCCGATGTCGCCGCACACATTCATGAACTGGCAAACGCGCCAGCACTCAACAAGCAGATCTACAGTCTGATTGAACCGGACCTGAAACCGGCGTAATCCCATGCGGCGCAGACTCTCCGCGCCGCAACGTCATAACGGAGTTTTGCGTGCTCAAGGATTCACTCTCTTCCTCCAGGGTCTTTATGGGGCTATCACTATTATTGCTAGCTCTGGTGCTGTTCGGTGCCAGTCAGGGAGCGTTAAAGATCAGTTTTGATGCCCTTTTTGATGAGGAATACCGCGATATCTGGCTCAATATTCGTCTACCACGGGTTTTGCTGGCGGTGCTGGTAGGTGCAGCGTTGGCAACCGCAGGGGTAATTATGCAGGGGCTTTTTCGCAACCCAATGGCTGACCCTGGATTACTTGGCGTCAGTAGCGGTTCGGCATTAATGGTTGGCGTTGCTATTGTGCTGCCCTTCTCCTTCCCCGTGGTGCTGGTGCTTTATGAACAAATGGTGTTTGCCATCGCCGGAAGTTTAGTGGTCTGCACCATCATTTTTCTCATCACGCAGCGCCATCGCGATGGCAGCATGATGCAATTGTTACTCGCCGGTATCGCCATCAATGCCCTGTGCGGCGCAGCGATCGGCATACTGAGCTATATCGGCGATGAGCAACAGCTACGACAACTCACGTTGTGGATGATGGGCAATCTCGGTCAGGCGCAATGGCCAACGTTATTGGTTGCCAGTTCCTTCATTCTGCCCGCCATTATGGCAACAACGTGTCTCGCCGGAACGCTGAATTTGCTGCAACTTGGTGATGAAGAAGCCCATTACCTCGGCGTGAACGTAAAGCGTAAACGCCAACAATTACTGTTGATTAGCTCACTGCTCGTTGGCGCTGCCGTATCGGTAAGCGGCATTATTGGCTTTATAGGCCTGGTGATCCCGCATCTGATTCGCATGATAACCGGAGCAAATCATCGCTGGCTAATTCCTTGCTCTGCCCTTGCCGGAGCCTGCTTATTACTGATGGCAGACACGCTTGCCCGCACACTGGTACAGCCCGCAGAAATGCCTGTAGGATTACTAACCAGCCTGCTTGGCGGTCCGTATTTCATGTGGTTGATTCTGCGCAACCGGAGGATCGCATGATTAGCGCCCGGAACCTGGTTTATAGCCTTCATGGGCGACGCCTGACTGACAATGTCTCGCTGACTTTTCCCGGCGGGGAAATTGTTGCCATTCTCGGCCCTAATGGTGCGGGAAAATCTACGTTGCTTCGCCAGCTCACCGGCTATCTTCAACCTGATAGCGGTGAATGCCGCTTATTTAATAAGCCATTAAATGAATGGTCAATTACCGAACTGGCGAAACACCGGGCCGTGATGCGTCAGAATAGCCATATGGCGTTTCCATTCAGCGTACAAGAAGTGATCCAGATGGGGCGCCATCCGCATCGTACCGGTAATCAGGGGGATGAAACGGCACAGATAATGGCGCTATGCGACTGTCAGGCGTTAGCAAACCGCGACTATCGGCAATTATCCGGCGGTGAACAACAGCGTGTGCAATTAGCGCGCCTGCTGGTACAACTTTGGGAAGCAATACCCTCGCCGAAATGGTTATTTCTTGATGAACCAACGTCGGCGCTGGATATTCATCATCAGCAGCATCTGTTTCGTTTATTACGCCAGTTAGTTCGCGAACGGCAATTTAACGTCTGCTGCGTATTGCACGATCTTAATCTTGCAGCCCGTTATGCTGACCGTGTTGTTTTGATGCAAAAAGGAAAGGTTGTCGCAAATGGCAAACCGCAGGACGTATTGACACAGCAGGCGCTGACTATGCTCTATGGCGCGGATATTACTGTATTAAACGCCCCTGCCAATCATTCTCCGCTGATTGTCCTCGATCATTAAACCAACAGGAGTACCGCTCTGGTACTCCTGCCGAATAAATAGCGATACAGATTAGCTAATTGAAACGCCTTTCACCCCTGCCATGCCTTTTAATAATCGCAACAGGTCTTCTATCGACGTCGTGGCATGAAGCTGAATATCAATGGAAACCACCTCATGATCTTCATTTTCTTGCAACGAAACTAAATCAGTTTTTATTTTTTGTTGTTTAAACCAGTTGAGCATCGACAGCGTATTACCGTTCACCAACGTCAGCTGTAAATGGTAATTCTTGTTCATCAGCCGGAAAGTTAATTGATGGAAGACTTCCAGTACCAACAAGGTCATTACAGAACCGTAAATCCCCAGCTCATACATGCCGCTACCAATCACCATACCGATTGCTGCTGTTACCCAGATATCCGCAGCGGTGGTGAGGCCGACAATATTTTGATTACGAACGAGGATATTACCCGCGCCTATAAAACCGACGCCAGTGACAACCTGAGCGGCAATACGGCTGGGATCAAGCCCGACATGATCCAGCGCCAGCACATCAGCGAAACCATATTTCGACACAATCATAAACAGGGCGCTACCCATACCGATTAAGACATGTGTACGAAGCCCTGCCCCTTTGCCGCGGATTTGCCTTTCCATGCCAATAGCACCACAGGCAATAGCAGCCAGGATTAGACGAATAATAAATTCTGCAGTCATATAAAAATGCAAAAAGGAGCAGCAAGATGGCTCAACTTGCTACTCCTTTTTGCTTTATTCCTGTTAATTCGGCAGGACATTTGCCAATTTATCTTTGAAGGTATACAAATTTTTCTGCGGATTTTTCTTACAATATTCAATCACTTTAGGAATCCGAGTCAGATCAGTTTCATTTAAGGTTACAGTATCACCACCTTTGTAAACCGTTTCCTCATGCAGCATCCACCATGCAACCGGTGTCATCGCTTTTGGATTCAGGTCAATAAATTCCTGACAAGTCATATCTTTAGCAGATTCATTAGCAGCCAGTGCAGATTGTGCATTAACCAGTGAAAGTGCCGCTACAGCGCCAACGAAAATCATGGCTTTACGTAGAGATGAAATATTCATTTTACAACCCATTCAACAAATAAAGTATATATGAACAGGAGGATTATCTGCTTTTAACGCGAGGTATTCCTGCCTGTTCAATATTCAAGGAAATACGATGCAACGCATTCCATGAATTACATATCTTTCTTAATCTTGTCCCATTCGCCTTTAACTTTATCTTTAAAGCTGGCTTGTTTATCCTGAGTACAAGCCTGAACGATAGCTGGGGTTACGGTTGCAATGCCCTGAACATCCATAACCGCATCTTCTGGTTTATCTTTGTTATTCAGTGCTTCAGCAAAACCGACTGCAGTCGGCTGGAAGGATTCGTCCACAGCCAGGAAATCTTCACAGGTCCAGGAGTTGACAGGTTTTTTATTGTCAGCTGCTTTTTGTGCATCCGCGGCATTGCTCACAACTGGCAGAAGAAGCAGGCCACCAAGAATTACACCTAATACTTTTTTCATCGTAATATCCTCAACTATAAAGTGAAAGAGCCGTCACGAATCAATTTCGACATTGAGGTTATAACCTGGTTTTTTGGGTATGTCATGTTGAGATAAAATATCAAAATCAGATATTTTTATTTAAATACAACAAGTTACATGGGTGTCATACACATTAATTAGGAAATTTTTATTAAATCACATGCATTCCTGGATGCATTTTTGGCATAGATTGATAGCAGGGGTTTTTCTTCTTAAATTTATAGGGTGGTTCTATGTTATATATAGATAAGGCAACAATTTTGAAATTTGATCTGGATATGCTTAAGAAGCATCGGAGAGCAATCCAGTTTATTGCTGTGCTACTGTTTATTGTCGGTTTGCTGTGTATAAGCTTCCCGTTTGTCTCTGGCGATATCCTTAGCACGGTCGTTGGCGCATTATTAATCTGCTCAGGTATTGCGCTTATTGTCGGTTTATTCAGCAACCGGAGTCATAATTTCTGGCCTGTATTATCCGGCTTCCTTGTCGCTGTCGCCTATTTGTTGATCGGCTATTTCTTCATCCGCGCACCAGAACTGGGAATTTTTGCTATTGCGGCGTTTATCGCTGGCTTGTTTTGTGTCGCTGGGGTTATTCGCTTGATGAGCTGGTATCGCCAGCGTTCAATGAAAGGCAGCTGGCTACAACTAGTCATTGGTATCCTGGATATCATCATCGCATGGATATTCCTGGGTGCAACGCCAATGGTTTCTGTAACACTAGTTTCTACACTGGTGGGGATAGAACTAATATTCAGCGCTGCCAGCTTGTTTAGCTTCGCTAGTTTATTCGTTAAAAAATAATCAATATCAGACCGTCGACACAGTATTTCCCACACCGCCTCATAATCACTTATGGTGACTATGAGGCATATAACACTCCCGCTTCATATCGCCACCAGGGCAAAACATAAACCATCGTTGAAATAATTACCGTGCGACTCATTAAACAACTCGCTGAAACCTTTATGGTTTTATAAATTTCACAGCAAATTAGCCATTTCAAACATTATCATGGCTGATATTTTCTGTAGTCAGGTTTAATGTTTAAAAGTGCTGTGGGAAAATGAAATCAAGATTTGGCAAGCATTGTCTCAATAAGAAGGTAATTAATGCAGTTTATGTTAATTTTCCCCAAAAATTAAAAAGAAAGCTGGCAATCCAATTGCCAGCTTAAGTAGAAACAAGGAGACTCGATATTTAAATCGGATTACTTTTTTATTTTAGTTTTATCATTCAGAAATCACAAACTTTAAATTGATAACTTATTCTTGGTAAAAATATGGGAGTTGTTAATTTCCTGTTAGTACTAACAAATTTATAACAACCAGGAATATTACCTAGGATCAATATATGGAGTGCGTGATGGATAAATCTCAAGTTTTGATTAGTGTTAATAGACGTATTAGTTCACGAAGGGCAACGTTCTTATAGGCGTTTACTATATTGAACAACGAATTCGGACATGGATGTAAATAATGAAAAGGATGACATGTTCGAAACAATAACGGCTAAGGAGCAAGTTATGATTTTTCTCATGACGAAGGATTCTTTTCTTTTACAGGGCTTTTTGCAGTTGAAAGATAATCACGAAATGATAAAAATCAATTCCCTGTCAGAGATAAAAAGCATAGGTAACAAACCATTCAAGGTGATCATTGATACCTATCATAATCATATCCTTGATGAAGAAGCGATTAAGTTTCTTGAGAAGTTAGATGCTGAAAGAATCATTGTTCTGGCACCTTACCACATCAGTAAACTTAAAAGTCAGTCGCCTATCTTTTTTATCAGCCGTAAAGAAAGCATTAAAAACCTGATTGATATTACTTATGGAAAACACTTGCCTCATAAGAATTCTCAATTATGTTTCTCGCATAATCAATTCAAAATTATGCAATTAATCCTTAAGAACAAAAATGAAAGTAATATCACGTCAACACTGAAAATTTCACAGCAGACATTAAAGATCCAGAAATTCAATATTATGTACAAGCTGAAACTTAGACGTATGAGCGACATCGTGACTCTGGGGATCTCTTCTTATTTTTAAGAAGGCGTTGATGTGGCCCAGCGATAAGTGCCTGAAATTGACGGCTGGCATGACGAGGGATGCAAATGCTGACTCCATTACTCCCGGTGATAACCAAAGGAGAAGCAAAAACGAACTTATTCCCCTGGTTTATGTATCCACCAGTAGAAACATTCGTTGCCCGGACGCAGGCAGAGACTGTCAGCAGAACGGCAACATTTTTTTTGCCATCTAAATCACCACATTGGTCACTCGGCCTGCATGCGCCATCACAGGCATACATCCCCATGGCCTGCACTATGCCGCTGGTCTGTAAATCCCTCATGCCTCTCCCCGCACACATTCAAAAAATCCGTAATTTTTCACGAATTTTCAGGGAATAAAATGAACAGAAAAAGAAAACTGTTAATACCGTTGTTATTCTGCGGCGTAATACTCACCGCATGCGACGACAAATCAGCGCAAAATGCTGCCGCCATGACGCCAGAAGTGGGCGTGGTGAAGCTCTCCCCCGGCTCAATCAATGTCATGAGCGAATTGCCTGGCAGAACTGTTCCTTATGAAGTTGCTGAGATTCGCCCGCAGGTGGGTGGCATCATCATTAAACGCAATTTTATCGAAGGCGATAAAGTTAACCAGGGCGATTCGTTGTATCAGATTGACCCTGCGCCCTTGCAGGCAGAGTTGAACTCAGCCAAAGGTTCGCTGGCGAAAGCCCTCTCTACCGCCAGCAATGCCCGCATTACCTTTAATCGCCAGGCATCGTTGCTGAAAACCAACTACGTCAGCCGTCAGGATTACGACACCGCGCGCACCCAGCTGAATGAGGCGGAAGCCAATGTCACCGTTGCCAAAGCGGCTGTTGAGCAGGCGACCATCAATCTGCAATACGCAAATGTCACCTCGCCCATTACGGGCGTCAGCGGGAAATCATCAGTGACCGTCGGCGCACTCGTTACCGCTAACCAGGCGGATTCACTGGTTACCGTACAGCGTCTGGACCCGATTTATGTCGATCTCACGCAGTCGGTACAAGATTTTTTGCGCATGAAAGAAGAGGTCGCCAGTGGGCAAATCAAACAGGTTCAGGGTAGTACACCAGTACAGCTCAATCTGGAAAATGGTAAACGTTACAGCCAGACCGGTACGCTGAAATTCTCTGACCCGACGGTGGATGAAACCACCGGCTCCGTGACGTTACGGGCGATTTTCCCCAATCCAAACGGTGACTTACTGCCAGGCATGTACGTCACAGCATTAGTGGATGAAGGTAGTCGCCAGAATGTGTTACTGGTGCCTCAGGAAGGCGTTACCCATAACGCTCAGGGCAAAGCAACGGCGCTCATTCTTGATAAAGATGACGTCGTGCAGTTACGTGAAATTGAGGCCACTAAAGCCATTGGTGACCAGTGGGTCGTCACTTCTGGCTTGCAAGCTGGCGATCGGGTGATCGTTTCCGGTTTGCAACGCATTCGCCCAGGTATCAAAGCACGCGCAATTTCCTCCAGCCAGGAAAACGCCAGCACCGAATCGAAACAATAACGTTGCAGGCTTAAGGGGACTTTCATGGCTAACTATTTTATTGATCGCCCGGTTTTTGCCTGGGTACTTGCCATTATTTTGATGCTCGCAGGCGGGCTGGCGATCATGAACTTACCGGTGGCGCAATATCCGCAGATTGCACCACCGACCATCACCGTTAGCGCCACCTATCCGGGTGCTGATGCGCAAACGGTAGAAGATTCAGTCACTCAGGTGATTGAGCAAAATATGAATGGACTTGATGGCCTGATGTATATGTCATCAACCAGTGATGCGGCGGGTAATGCGTCCATCACACTGACCTTTGAGACAGGAACGTCGCCCGATATTGCGCAGGTTCAGGTGCAGAATAAACTACAACTTGCCATGCCATCACTCCCCGAAGCAGTACAGCAACAAGGGATTAGCGTCAATAAGTCGAGCAGCAATATCCTGATGGTGGCAGCGTTTATCTCTGAAAACGGCAGCCTCAATCAGTACGACATTGCAGACTATGTGGCTTCTAATATTAAAGATCCATTAAGTCGTACCGCAGGTGTCGGTAGCGTGCAGCTCTTTGGTTCAGAGTACGCCATGCGTATCTGGCTGGACCCGCAAAAACTCAATAAATACAACCTTGTTCCTGCCGATGTTATTTCCCAAATTAAGGTACAGAACAACCAGATTTCCGGCGGTCAACTGGGCGGAATGCCACAGGCGGCAGACCAACAACTGAACGCCTCGATCATTGTGCAGACACGTCTGCAAACACCGGAAGAATTTGGCAAAATCCTGCTGAAAGTTCAGCAAGATGGTTCACAAGTGCTGCTGCGCGACGTTGCCCGCGTCGAGCTGGGAGCGGAAGATTACTCCACCGTAGCGCGCTTTAACGGCAAACCTGCCGCCGGGATCGCTATCAAACTGGCTACAGGAGCAAACGCGCTCGATACCTCGCGGGCGGTAAAAGCAGAGCTCAACCGTTTATCGGCCTATTTCCCCGCCAGCCTGAAGACGGTTTATCCTTACGACACGACACCATTTATTAAGATTTCAATCCAGGAAGTTTTCAAAACGCTGGTTGAGGCCATCATCCTCGTCTTCCTGGTCATGTATCTGTTTTTACAAAACATTCGCGCTACGATCATCCCGACTATTGCCGTTCCGGTCGTTATTCTCGGCACATTTGCGATTTTGTCGGCGGTCGGTTTTACCATCAACACCCTCACCATGTTCGGGATGGTGCTGGCGATAGGGTTGCTGGTTGATGATGCTATCGTGGTGGTAGAAAACGTCGAGCGCGTGATAGCAGAAGATAAGCTGCCGCCGAAGGAAGCGACGCATAAATCAATGGGGCAAATCCAACGTGCGCTGGTCGGGATTGCCGTTGTGCTTTCCGCGGTGTTTATGCCAATGGCCTTTATGAGCGGCGCGACAGGGGAAATTTATCGTCAGTTCTCCATTACGCTGATCTCCTCCATGTTGCTTTCGGTGTTTGTGGCGATGAGTCTAACGCCTGCCCTTTGCGCCACCATTTTGAAAGCCGTTCCAGAAGGAGGTCACAAACAGAATGCGTTATTTGTGCGATTTAACCATCTGTTTGAAAAATCAACTCAACACTATACCGACAGTACCCGCTCACTGCTGCGCTGCACGGGTCGCTATATGGTGGTTTACCTGCTGATTTGTGCCGGGATGGCGGTGCTATTTCTGCGTACACCGACCTCCTTCTTGCCGGAAGAGGATCAGGGGGTATTTATGACCACTGCACAGCTACCATCAGGTTCCACGATGGTTAACACCACTAAAGTGCTGCAGCAGGTGACCGATTACTATCTGACAAAAGAGAAAAATAATGTTCAGTCGGTGTTTACCGTTGGCGGCTTTGGTTTCAGCGGCCAGGGGCAAAACAACGGTCTGGCGTTTATCAGCCTGAAGCCGTGGTCTGAACGCGTCGGCGAAGAAAATTCGGTGACCGCGATTATTCAGCGGGCGATGGTGGCTCTTAGCCGCATCAATAAAGCAGTTATTTTCCCGTTCAACTTACCGGCGGTAGCAGAACTGGGGACAGCGTCAGGTTTTGATATGGAACTGCTGGACAACGGTAACCTGGGACATGAAAAGCTGACCCAGGCGAGAAACGAGTTACTGTCTCTGGCAGCACAATCCCCTGACCAGGTCACCGGGGTACGCCCGAACGGCCTGGAAGATACACCGATGTTCAAAGTCAACGTTAACGCCGCGAAAGCTGAGGCGATGGGCGTGGAGTTGTCCGATATCAACCAGACCATTTCCACCGCTTTCGGTAGTAGCTACGTGAACGACTTCCTTAACCAGGGACGAGTGAAAAAAGTGTATGTCCAGGCGGGAACACCGTTCCGCATGCTGCCAGACAATATAAACCAATGGTATGTGCGCAACGCCTCCGGCACGATGGCGCCGCTTTCTGCTTATTCTTCAACAGAATGGACCTACGGCTCACCACGTCTGGAACGCTACAACGGTATTCCAGCAATGGAGATTTTAGGTGAAGCGGCGGCAGGAAAAAGTACGGGTGACGCAATGAAATTTATGGCGGATCTGGTCGCAAAACTTCCGACTGGCGTTGGCTATTCATGGACCGGACTGTCATATCAGGAAGCGTTATCTTCCAACCAGGCTCCGGCACTATATGCCATCTCGCTGGTCGTGGTGTTCCTTGCCCTCGCCGCACTTTATGAAAGCTGGTCAATTCCATTCTCAGTAATGCTGGTCGTACCGCTTGGGGTAATTGGCGCGTTACTGGCTACAGACCTGCGCGGCTTAAGCAATGACGTCTACTTCCAGGTTGGTCTGCTGACCACCATTGGGCTTTCCGCCAAGAACGCCATCCTGATTGTCGAGTTTGCGGTTGAGATGATGCAAAAAGAAGGGAAGACACCGATGGAAGCGATTATCGAAGCGGCACGGATGCGCTTACGCCCAATCCTGATGACCTCTCTGGCCTTTATTCTCGGCGTGCTGCCGCTGGTTATCAGTCATGGCGCAGGCTCCGGTGCGCAAAACGCAGTAGGTACAGGCGTTATGGGGGGGATGTTTGCAGCAACGGTGCTGGCGATTTACTTCGTTCCGGTCTTTTTCGTTGTGGTGGAACATCTCTTTGCCCGCTTTAAAAAAGCGTAACGCGTAAACGAGAGTAAGGTTGAGCGTGAGGGTTCAGCCTTACTCTTTCCCGCTAACCACTCGCCACTCAACAGCCAGCTTACCGCCAGGAACATCAGACTCAGTAAACAGCATTGAAAGTAGAACCCGCTCCAACCGTTGGTTATCAATTTAAACAACACGACACTGACCAGAATTCCCGTAATTGTATGAATTGCAAACTTAATAATCCTGAACATGTCGCGTCTTTTCCTCCTGAAAATACGTTTACTGTTTTGCAAACTGCGAAAGCAAACTTGCCGGTGACCCGGCAGAGTTAATGAGGAAAGATTTTCACATGAAGTGTGAGGGAGATCCTGACCGACTTTCGAATGAGAAATCCAGTCAGTTAAAGGTCCCAGTTGACTGTTGCGCAAACTGGTGCGGTGTTACGCCATAGTACTGGCGGAAAGTATTAATAAAGTACGACGTACTGCTATAGCCACATTTTTCTGCGACCATCGGCAGCGGGATTTGTCGTAACTCGAGTAATCGTCTGGCCATCGACATTCGCGAGGCCAATAATATTTTACTGAAGCAGGTATTTTCATCCTGCAATTTTTTCTTGATTAGGCTTTCACTGGTATACATTTTTTCGGCGATATCACGCAGATACCAACGTTTGGCTATATCACAGCCAATAATGCGTTCAACTTTACCTGAAACGGTACTAATGCTATTAAAAAGGAAAGGAATAAGTTCTTTATTTCGTGAAAACATCGAAAGGCAGGAAAAGTAAAGCATATTACTTAATGTCCTGGACGCAATATCTTCTTGAGCAAAACTATCAAATATCGCAGTGACCAGCGGCATTGGTGGTGTTGGGTTAACTAGCAACCGTTTTTTACCATGCAGCCCTAAACACCGCCCCGAAAGACGGATATTGTGCAAGTAATAGCTAATGATCCTTTCATCGATATCTAGTCTGCGGGCATAGGATTCATCAAAAGGAAAACTCTCCACCATATTTTTGTCCATCAAAAGAATACTCTCTTTTTGCAAATAGAGTTTCTGCTGCTCATGATAAATATCAAATGAACGGCGGGTGAGGATCACTGAGCAAACGTGTGTCATGACAAGCCCTTATATTCCATTACTACAACCATTACAATTTCAGTATACAAATGAAATGATGTATGACTCCTGTAAAAAGCCAAAACTGCCAAAATTGGTAGGACCAAAAAGTAATCACATACATAAGCGCATATATCAGTTAAGCCATAAAAAGTAAATGCATGCGTGATATATCTTAAATTTGTGTATAGCTTATGTTTATAAAAAATTGGCTGATCTTATCTCCAGCAAAAGTTATATTTAACCCACTGAGAGCACAAAGTTTCCCGTGCCAACATGGAGTGTTATAACGGCTTATTAGTCTGGAGACGGCAGACTATCCTCTTCCCGGTCCCCTATGCCGGGTTTTTTTTATCTTCAAAAAGCAATTATAACCTTACTATCCTTTCAGGGTGACAACACTTTTCTGCTACACAAATATCCATCATCAGAGGGTTATCACACCCTCTTTCAGCTATTCGTTCATGATACTCTGTCGGTGTCATGCCATAATAATTGCGAAAAACATAAATAAAATACGACACACTGTTATAGCCACACGACACGGCCACTCGCTTTATAGAAAAGCCATGTATTACAATGAGTTGTAACGCTCTTCGCATTCTACATTCGGTAAGCAATTGCGAATAAGACGTCTCTTCTTCACGTAATTTTTTCTTTAACAAACTAGGACTCATCAATAACTCGCTGGCTATTTTCGCCAATGACCATTCATGAGCGATATTACGGTTAATAACCGTACAAACCCGCGTTCGCATATTGGGCTGTAGGATATTCATGAGTAGCGCTATAAACTGTTCATCTTCAAGAAAAACCGACAATATCGCGAATATTAATGCCCTGTTACGTAAGACCTCACCATAGCGGAGATTTTTACTCTGTGAAAGCTGCACAACTTCCTGAAAAACAGGGATATCTCGGGTACAGTGATGCACAATTAACGAAGGAACTTTTTTACAGGCATGAAGATTTAATGCCTCCTCCTTGAGCATCGGGAGAAATAATGAAAGTGTTTCCTTAGTGACAAAGACGACGTTCTCTGCACATTTATCAATTAAAATCTGGTTTGCATCCGCAAAAACCAAATCACCACCGTTAAAACAGCGATATTCACCATTCTGCATGGTGAGAATATATTTATGCTTTGCGTACGCAATTAAACAAGTTCCATGTAGTGATTGCATCATTAATACACTATAACAGAAACATATTATTGTATTTAATGTAGCACGCCAACACCCTAAGTCAAATCGCGACTTAAACAAAGCTTAAACGAAAAAAAAAGAGTAGCATCCTAAGTGGTTAGAAGCATTGTTCCGGGTCACTTATTTTTCAATCTGTTAGAGAAAAAAATAAGCAATAATAACGGATATGAATAATAACTGATGTATTCTATTTTAATTTGTACAAGATTTAATTTATATTGCAAATTATTCAATTATATGAATTTCCCAAAAAACAAAAAAATGATCAGAATTAGCATCCTGATCATTACGCCACTGCTCTTATTTATAGGATATATTTCTTTACCGTGAATGAATTACACCCGCATGCTCCTGGCATGCAGGTGACATTCGGTTATCAGGTATGTTTAAAGCTGTTCTGCTGGGCAATGCCCTGCAGTTTCGGGTGATCGCTGAGGTATTTCAGGGAGGCTTTGTAGTCTTCCAGTAACAGTTCAGCGAAGTCCATTTCGAAGCCACGGCGGCACATAATGCGCATTACCACGATGTCGGTGGCTTCACCGCCGAGAGTAAATGCCGGAACCTGCCAGCCGCGCAGACGCAGACGTTCAGAGAGGTCATACAGGGTATATCCTGGATTTTCCCCGTCTTTCAGTTTGAAGCACACCGCCGGGATACCTTCATCCGGGTGACCCGTACAGATGAACTCATACGGCCCCAGTTTGGCGATTTCATCCGCCAGGTAAGCAGCAACCTGGTAAGAGGCGTTCTGTACTTTGGTATAGCCTTCACGACCGAGGCGCAGGAATTCATAGTACTGCGCAATCACCTGACCCGCCGGACGGGAGAAGTTGATG